>JAWKQI010000004.1 GCA_041390245.1 Eubacteriales bacterium | reverse complement strand
CTTTGCCTTTTTAATCCACTTTATAAGCTCGGGCTGCAATAGTGCCTCCCCGCCGCTAAAAGTCACAGCATCTAGAAAACCTAATCTGGAAGATAAAAAACTAAACGCTTCTTTAATCGGCATTACCCCAGTATCCTTATTTAAGATATGGCGGTTATGGCAATACCAGCAATTAAGATTACATCCGGAGAAAAACAAGATAGCTGTTATTTTCCCCGGATAATCTACAAACGAATTTTTATTAAGCGTTATGTTCAATTTGCTCATTGTTAATTACAAATTTTTTCCTATTTAAATATTCTTCTTTTTTGCCGGGGTTGTAATTATTTACAGGCCTTAAATATCCGGTGACTCTAGACCATACTTCTGTTTCCTTCCCGCATTCCGGGCAATTAAAGTGCTCGCCGGCAATGTATCCGTGGCTGTCGCAGACGCTAAATGTAGGTGTTAAAGAAATATAAGGTATTTTAAATTGCTCAAACGCTTTTTTGATAAGGGCTTTTGCCACATTTATATCTTCTATTCTCTCACCTAGATATAAGTGCTGAACCGTCCCGCCGGTATAAAGAGACTGCAGCTTATCCTGTAACATAAGCGTTTCAAATATGTCATCGGTATAGCCGACCGGAAGCTGAGAGGAGTTCGTATAATAAGGTACATTCTTTCCTGCCGCTATGATATCCGGATAACGCTGGCGGTCTAGATTCGCGAGGCGGTAACTCGTACCTTCTGCAGGAGTTGCTTCAAGGTTATAAAACTGCCCTGTCTCCTCCTGGAACTGTTTCATTAAGTCTCTTAAGAAATTCATTATCTCTATCGCAAAAGCCTGGCCCTCTTCCGTCTCAATTCCTCTGCCCATAAAGTTAAGCAAAGCTTCGTTCATGCCGATTATTCCGATAGTGTTAAAATGGTTATACCAATATTGCCCGAAACGTTTTTTTACCTGCCTTAAGTAAACCATGGAATAAGGATATAAACCCTTATCCGTCTGATCTTCTATTATTTTCCTCTTTATTTCAAGAGACGTTTTGCCGATCTCGGCTATCTTTTTAACGTTTTCAAAAAATTCCTCTTTCGTTTTAGCTTTGTAGCCTATCCTGGGAAGGTTAATAGTAAATACGCCTATAGAGCCTGTAAGTGGATTAGAGCCAAACAGCCCGCCTCCGCGCTTTCTAAGTTCAGTAGTATCTATCCTAAGACGACAGCACATAGAAACCGCATCTTCCGGTGACAGATCCGAATTTACATAGTTTGCAAAATAAGGTATACCATATTTACATGTTATCCTCATGAAATCATCTACAACTTCACTATCCCAGTCAAAGTTTTTGGTAATATTAATAGTCGGTATCGGGAAGGTAAAGACCCTGCCTTTTGCATCCCCTTCGAGCATTACTTCACAAAATGCCTTATTGAATAAGTCCATCTCTTTTTGGAAATCTCCATATACGTCTTCCGTTTCCACTCCGCCCATTATAACCGGGTGATTTTTTAGAGTGGAGGGAACTTTTATGTCAAATGTCAAATTAGAAAAAGGACACTGGAACCCAACTCTGGTAGGAACGTTTATATTGAATACAAATTCCTGCAGGCACTGTTTTACCTGTGCAAAACTCATATTGTCTTTTCTTATGAACGGAGCGCAATAAGTATCGAAAGAAGACCATGCCTGAGCCCCTGCCGTTTCGCCTTGTGTTGTAAAAGTTGAATTTACTACTTGCCCAAGAAACGTACGAAGGTGTTTGGCAGGCCTTGATTCCACTTTGCCCGGAATACCGCCAAATCCATCTCTTAAAAGCTGCCTTAAATCCCAGCCTGCACAATACGGGCCGAAAAACCCTAAATCATGTATATGGCAAGCACCGCTCTCGTGCGCTTCGCGCACTTCCTGCGGATAAATTTCATAAAGCCAGTATTTTTTCGTAAAAGCCTCACGGACATAATTGTTAAGCCCGTTTACGCTCTTTTGCGTATTTGCGTTTTCTTTAATAGACCAATCCCTGTCTTTTAAATAGTCTGAAAACATGTCTATAGTCGCTCCGACAAGAGCATTCATTTCTCTTGCAGATTTTCTCTTTTCACGATACAAGATGTAAGATTTAGCCGTTTTTGCGTGCCCGTTTTTGATAAGCACGCGCTCGACAATATCCTGTATATTTTCCACCTCTGGTATGTGTTCGCTACCATACTGCATATATGCAATGTCCACTACCTGTTGTGCTAATCTCTCAGCCAACTGGAAGTCATCTCCTCCCATGGCTTTAGCTGCCTTAAAAATAGCGTCAGCAATCTTTTGCTTGTCAAATTTCTCTATTCTGCCGTCTCTTTTAATTATCCTGTCTATCATGGTCCAGTTCCTCCTTAGCGATTGCTTATATTCCCAACGGAAAATATTGTATGGTATCATTATAAGATATACAACATATAGTGTCAATTGGTTTTTAAAAATTTTTAATTTATTTAATATACGGCCTAACTCTGAATCTAGCCCCTACCTCTTTTGCTATTTTTTCACACTTATCGATATTTTCCTTGCCTATTACATCAACTACGCTAAATGTCACTTGAATTCCCTTTTCAATACATTTCTTCGCAAAATCTATCATATGGTCAAACGCTTCTTCACCGTATATACTATTGCATATTTTCTGGTATTCTGCTGCTGTCGGTGCATTCATACTGACAGATACATTGTCTACAATGCCGGCGATGTCTTTAGTTACATCTCTGCCATGATATGCATTTGCCTGCCCATTTGTATTGACACGTATATAAAACCCTTTTTCCTTAAAGTATTTAGCCACTTTAACTAATTCGTCTATCTTGATCATCGGTTCCCCAAAACCGCACATGACCATTTTTTTTAATCCCGTAAATTTTTCCGCCTCGGCTATTATTTCTTCGGCTGTCGGTTCCTTGTCAAGCCATAATTCAAATCCTGCTATACCGTTATTTGTATTCCTTATACAGAAATTGCATCTGTTGGTGCATTTGTTCGTGAAATTAACGTAGAGCGCATCTTTTATCTTATATACATAGATGTCCTTTTTATCCTTCATATTTCTCCAATACATTAAAAAGACGCTTAAAATTTACTATGTTTATTTCACGCATCTCTTCAAATGATATCCCCTTTATTTGAGACAGTTTTTCAATGGTATACCTAACATTTTCCGGCCTGTTCGTCTTGCCGCGAAACGGTTGCGGCGATAGATAGGGGCTGTCTGTCTCTGCCATTAGCCTGTCAATTGGCACATAATCCGCAGCTTCTACAACCGACACGGCATTTGAAAATGTAACCGTTCCGGAAAACGATATATAAAACCCCATGTCAAGAGCTATCTTCGCCGTCTCTTTAGAGCCGCTGAAACAATGAAAAACGCCGTTGACTCCGCTATGAGCTTTAAGTATATCGATAGTATCTTTAGTTGCTTCCCTCATGTGTATTACAACTGGAACTTTTAAGCTTTTAGCCAAAGACAGCTGTTTTTCAAAAACGTCTTTTTGAACGTCTTTAGGCGAGAACTCATAGTGGTAGTCAAGCCCGATCTCCCCAATAGCAACCGTCCTTTTAAAATCCAAAAGCTTCTTTATTTTATCAACAGTTAAATCGCCAAAATCTTTTGCCTCATGGGGGTGTACCCCTACAGCGCAGAAAACTCTTTCGTTTTCTTTGGATATTGAAACCACCTTATCCATATCATTTAAACAGGTGGCGCACTCCATAAAACCGGCCAGATCCTTATTTAAAGATAACAAGATGTCTTTTCTGGCACTATCAAGAGCCTCGTCGGTAACGTGTGCATGGGTATCAAACAGCCTCATTTAGTTCACCTTTAACCCGTCGCCTAAATCTTTGTCAGACGTCATAAGAGTAAGTTTCTCTCCTTCCCCGGCAGCAAGCAGCATGCCGAAAGACTCAACTCCCCTTATCTTTGCCTTCTTTAAGTTGGCAATCACTATTATTTTTTTGCCTATAAGCTCTTCGCAAGTATATGCATTTTTAATTCCGGAGACTATCTGCCTTGTTTCATCTCCTATTTTCACCTTAAGTTTATACAATTTATCGCTTTTTTCAATAGTCTCGCAGGATACTATTGTAGCTAAGCGCAGGTCTAGTTTAGCAAAATCTTCATATGAAATTTCACCTGCAGCAGATTCTTTTTTTTCTTCTGTTTCTTTTTTTGCCACCTCGGCTTGTTTTTTTGTCATCTCTTCTAATTCTGCTAATTCTTTTTTAACATCTATCCTTGGGAATATTGCTTTCCCATTAACAACTTTTGTAGATCCAAGCCTTCCGAATTTTGCTGTTTTTACGTCGCGCAACTCTTCACTAACACCAAGTCTTGATAATATCTCTTTTGATGTATCCATTAAAAATGGATTAAGCGCTATACCGACAATCCTAAGCCCCTCGGCTAAATGATACATGACAGACGCCAGCCTTTTCTTTTTAGTTTCATCCTTAGCCAGGACCCACGGACGAGTTAAATCTATATATTTATTCAGGCTACCTACTAAATCCCAAATATCCGAAAGCGCTTCAGGGATATTAAGTGCATCCATATCTTTAACTATCCGTGGCATAAGTGAAGTCGTTTTTTGTTCGATCTCTTCGTCGAATTCCGTCTTTTCTATATTTACCGGCACTGTTCCGTCAAAATATTTTTCCACCATTGCAATAGTCCTTGAAAGCAGGTTGCCTAAATCGTTTGCAAGGTCTGAATTTATCCTGAATAGCAGTTCTTCATTTGAAAACACACCATCCTGCCCAAACGGGACTTCTCTAAGTAAGAAATACCGTATGGCGTCAACGCCGTACCTGTCTATAAGTTTAACAGGGTCTACTACATTTCCTTTGGATTTACTCATCTTTCCGCCGTCTAAGACTAACCAGCCATGCCCAAAGACCTGCTTTGGCAGCGGCAGCCCTAATGCCATTAACATAATCGGCCATATGATTGTATGGAACCTAACTATCTCCTTTCCAACCAGATGCAAATCCGCCGGCCAGTATTTTTCAAATTTAGACTGGTCCTCTCCTAAATATCCAAGAGCTGTTATGTAGTTAGAAAGCGCATCCAACCATACGTAAACCACATGCTTTTTATCAAAATCCACGGGTATGCCCCATTTAAGCGAGGTCCTGCTTACACATAAATCCTCTAAGCCCGGACGCAAAAAGTTATTTAGCATCTCGTTCTTTCTGGATTCCGGCTGTATGAACTTAGGATGGCTTTCTATGTATTTTATCAATTTTGGCGCATACTTGCTCATCTTAAAGAAGTATGCTTCCTCCCTTGCCTTTTCAACAGGTCTTCCACAATCCGGGCATTTGCCGTCTACTAACTGCCTCTCTAACCAGAACGCCTCGCACGGAGTGCAGTACCAGCCTTCGTATTCACCTTTATAAATATCGCCTTGTTCATAAAGCTTATCAAACATCTTCTGAACGGATTTAACGTGCCGCTCATCAGTGGTCCTTATAAAATCATCGTTTGATATCTGCATTAAGCTCCACAAGTCTTTAATCGTTTCGACTATAGAATCTACATACTCTTTCGGCGAAACATTTTTTTCTTTGGCTATTCTCTCTATCTTTTGCCCATGCTCATCGCTCCCCGTCAAAAACATGACGTCGTATCCCTGCTGGCGTTTAAAGCGTGCTATGGCATCTGCGGCCACAGTACAATAAGCATGACCTATATGCAGTTTATCACTCGGGTAATAGATAGGAGTTGTAATATAGTATTTTTTCATAAATAAGTCTCCTTAAATTCCTTTGCTTATTTAAAAAGCCCCTAAAACCTTTTGGGTATAGGGGCATTATAATAACACGGTACCACCCTATTTGTCCGTTTTTAACGGCAACTTTAGGTTAGCGATTATAACGTATCGCTCAAAAAACGGCTTAAAGCTAATAAATTCACTTAAGCGGCTACAAAAACCATGTTCACATTTAAACCTGATACCGGTTTTCACCTTGCCCGGCTCTCTTTTAATAAGGCTTATAAACGTTACTCTTTTTTGTCATTGCTTTTAAAATATATATTTGTAAAAATTATAGTATTACGCCCATTAAATGTCAATATTTGAGGGCTTGTACAATATATTTTTTACTTATATGAAAGTTTTTATTACTTCAGATAATTTCTCTATTCCAATATTTATCTTTTCTTCGCTGGCCATGGAAAAATTAAGCCTTAGAGTGTTTTTATGCCCGCCAGCGGCAAAGAAATATGTTCCAGGCACAAAAGCAACTTTTGCCTTAACAGCTGCTTTAAACACTTCAACCGCATCTACATAGTCAGGAAGCGTCGCCCATATAAATAACCCACCGTCCGGATGCGTAACTTTTATTTCCTCTGGAAAATATTTTTTTATAGCAGACTGCATTGCATTGATCTTCTTGGTATACATTTTACATATTTTTTTTATATGTCCGTCTAACATTCCCTCTTTCACATACTCAAGGGCTATTTCCTGTGTAAGGTTTGGCGTATGCACGTCTATCCCCTGTTTTAATATATTAAACTTTGCAATTATATCAGAAGAAGCATTAACAGCGCCTACACGCAGCCCCGGTGAAATTATCTTTGAAAAACTCAGCAGATTAACTACTATGCCCTGCGTATCCATGCTCTTTATAAGCGGGAGTTTTTCTCCGCTGTATCTTAACTCACGATATGGGTCGTCTTCTAATATAAGTACGTTATATTTTTTACATACGTCATAAACTTCCTGCCGGCGTTTTTTGCCCATAGTCTTCCCTGTTGGATTTTGGAATGTAGGAATGGTATATAAAAATTTAGGTTTGTTTTTAACGATAGCATCTTCAAGCTCTTTTAATATTATGCCCTCATCATCCATAGCAACTTCAACTACGTTAGCTTCATAAGTAAGAAAAGTCTGCAGCGCTCCCAAAAACGTAGGGCTTTCAACAAGTACGCTGTCCCCTGGGTTCAAAAACGCTTTGCTCATAAGCTCTATTCCCTGAGACGAGCCAGTAGTTATGATAATCTCATTATTTGAAGCGTTAACGCCGTATTTTTTATACATATCAACAACTACATCTATAAACGCAGGCATTCCAAGCGTTCCGCCGTATTGTAAGATAGTATCGCCTTTTTCCAAAAGTGATTTTTGTGAGATTTTGGCTATTTCCTCTTTAGGGAAGCTTTCCGGCGCCGGATTCCCTCCCGCAAAGGATATTATATCCGGGTCTGCCAGAAGCGAAAATATCTGACGGATAGCGCTGCCGGATACATTATCAAGCCTTTTTGCAAAACTGTACATTTTATTCTCCTACTTTTAAATATTAATTTATTATAAAATGTTTTTATAAATATTTCAAATATATAAAGGAAAATTAAGAATACTATTTAATAGCATAATTTGATATAATTATCTTCTAAAATCGAT
This sequence comes from Eubacteriales bacterium, assembly GCA_041390245.1. NCBI lineage: Bacteria > Bacillati > Bacillota > Clostridia > Eubacteriales > Eubacteriales bacterium. Next base: position 225,927 of record JAWKQI010000004.1, on the reverse strand, counting down.
ATCATGTATGATATAATAAAAATGTTTTATATTTTATAAACGAAAGGAGATTTTTAACATATGGAATACTCACACGAAGTTGAGCAAATGACCTGCGTAAAAAAAGGTCCTAAACATGGCCCGGCGCCAATTCCCTGTGAAGGAAAATGGGTCGAATCAAAAGAAGTAAGTGACATTTCAGCTCTAACGCATGGCGTTGGCTGGTGCGCTCCACAGCAGGGAGCCTGTAAACTTACTTTAAACGTCAAAAGTGGAATAATAGAGGAAGCTTTGATTGAAACACTTGGATGTTCTGGTATGACACATTCAGCCGCAATGGCAGCGGAAATCCTTCCTGGAAAGACTATATTAGAAGCCTTGAATACAGACTTGGTATGTGATGCTATAAACACAGCTATGAGAGAACTTTTCTTGCAGATAGCTTACGGAAGAAGCCAGACTGCTTTTTCAGAAGGCGGCCTCCCGATCGGTGCAGGCCTTGAAGACTTAGGAAAAGGCCTTCGTTCACAGATCGGCACTATGTACTCTACAAAAATTAAAGGCCCAAGATACTTAGAAATGGCTGAAGGGTATGTCCTTGAAGTCGGCCTTGATGAAAACGATGAAATTATCGGATACAAATTTGTAAATTTAGGCAAAGTAATGGATGCAATCAAAGCCGGCAAATCCTATCAGGAAGCTTTTGAAAAAAACATCGGTACTTATGGGCGTTTCGCGGATGCAGTTAAAGTAATTGATCCGCGCAAAGAATAGGAGGGTGTTTAAGATGGTCAGATTTGAAGGATATGAAAGAAGAATTGAATCCATTAGGAAAGTAATGAAAGAATACGGCTTTGACTCTTTTGAAGAATTAAAGAGCTTTTGCGTTGATAAAGGAATAAACGTTGAAGAAATAGTCAGGGCAGTTCAGCCTATAGCATTTGACAACGCCGTTTGGGCATATACTCTTGGCTGCGCTATAGCAATTAAAAAGAATGCTAAAAAAGCAAGCGATGCAGCAGAAGCTATTGGCATTGGACTCCAGGCTTTCTGTATACCAGGATCTGTAGCAGACCAAAGAAAAGTAGGGCTAGGCCACGGCAATTTGGCTGCGATGCTACTGCGTGAAGAAACCTCATGTTTTTGCTTCTTGGCAGGGCACGAATCCTTTGCTGCAGCTGAAGGCGCTATCGGCATTGCCAGAACTGCTAACAAAGTCCGGAAAAAACCTCTTCAGGTTATATTAAATGGCCTTGGAAAAGATGCGGCACAGATAATTTCCAGAATAAACGGCTTTACACATGTTGAAACAAAATACGACTATTATACAGGAGAATTAAAAACAGTATTTGTAAAACCATATTCAAATGGCGACAGGGCATTAGTACGCTGTTACGGAGCAGACGATGTTTCCGAAGGCGTTGCTATAATGCAGCATGAAAAAGTCGATGTATCTATAACAGGTAACTCGACCAACCCAACTCGTTTTCAGCATCCTGTTGCTGGTACATATAAAAAATGGGCTGTTGAAAACGGGAAAAAATATTTCTCGGTTGCATCAGGCGGCGGAACAGGCAGAACTCTTCATCCAGACAACATGGCTGCCGGCCCTGCAAGCTACGGTATGACTGATACAATGGGAAGAATGCATGGCGATGCACAGTTCGCTGGTTCATCTTCAGTTCCGGCACACGTTGAAATGATGGGACTTATCGGGATGGGAAACAATCCTATGGTAGGTGCATCTGTTGCTGTTGCCGTTGCTGTAGAAGAGTATTTTAATAAATAATTTTAGCAAATAAAAAAACCGCTTTGTTAGCGGTTTTTTTATTTTTAGTTTAAGATTCTTGCTGAGCGTTCATTTTGTTTTTTCTGAAAGATAAAATTTCTTCTATCAAAACATAAATCGCTCCGATAAATATATTAGAATAGTAAGTTATAAGACGCCACATAAGCATTGCTAAAAATATCACATCCGATTTAAAGAACATGGCCATGAATCCATAAAAACCAATTTCAGATGCTCCTGTCGCTCCTGGCATTGGGAAAAGGGTGACTGTTACAGTTAAGAACACCTGCAGGAATATTATATCTAAAATCATTCCTCCGGTTTGCCCAAAGGCCAAATATATCCACGTAGTTATTGAATAAAGCGATAACAGATGTACCAATATCATTAAAAAATTTATAAAAACTTTAAGCTTGTATTTTTTAACATAACCTACGGCCATCCTAAAATCAGAAACCAGCTTCATAAGGCTATTAGTTGTTTTTTCCTTGTTTTTTATAATCTTTAAAAAACAGCCAAACCTGATGAGCGCCGTGCCGATTTTTAATACCCAACTCTCTCTAAAAATAGACAAAGCCAAAAGCACAACCACTATAAAGTTTGTTAAAAACCCTACAATAGAAAGCCAGAATATACTATTGATAGTAGCAAAATAATAAGACCCTCTTAATACCATTCCTAAAAGGAAAAGTAAAAAAGTGCCTAATTGATAGCATATAAATTTGATCAACATTATGCAAGTAGAAGTGCCGACCGGTATACCGTCCCTCTTCATATACATAACTTGCATAGGCTGCCCGCCCGTTGACGAAGGGGTAAGTGCACTATAGTATTGTCCAATAATCGCAATGCGAAAAGTTTTTAGAAAAGAAACTTTCTTGTACATGAAGCCGGTAACATATTTAAGGCTCACAGCATCCATGATCCAATACATGCCAATAGAAAAAACACCTAATAAAACGTATTTGAGTTTTAATGTTGGAATTATTTGTACAGCGCCTTTAAAATTTGGATCGAATAAACCAAAAGCTACTATTACTCCTACTGTTATAAGTATATAGATTAGTCTTACGAACTTCTTCATGTTGGATTTCATAAATCACTCCAAAAATAGGTGTTTTTTTCTTAAACTCTATGATCCCAAAAATAAGGCCATAACTTTACGCTTACCATTTTAGCATGCAGCAATTTACATTACAAGCAAAATGTGGCTGACTAATGTGTAATAAATTACAGTACAATATAATTATATTTATAAATAATATTTAAGATGTATATTTTAATATAAATATAGCGTTTAGGATCCCCTCGTTTCCTTGACTTTTAACTTTTATAAGTTATATAATATATAAGGTTAAAAACTGCATTTTTTCGTAATAAATGCTGGAAATTATAAATAGTTGATATTTTATTTATAACGTTTTTATCAACTACAAATTTAAGGAGGTTTGCTACTAATGGCAAAAAAACAAACGATAGACGGTAATACCGCTGCCGCCCATGTCGCATATGCCTTTTCAGATGTCGGTGCTATATATCCAATAACTCCATCATCACCAATGGCGGAATCTTGCGATGAATGGGCTGCTCATGGTAGAAAAAATCTTTTTGGGAATATCATGAAAATGTCTGAGATGCAATCCGAAGCCGGTGCTGCCGGTGCCGTACATGGCTCGCTTGCTGCCGGTGCCCTAACATCTACATTTACAGCTTCTCAGGGATTGTTGCTAATGATACCAAACATGTACAAAATCGCTGGAGAACTTTTACCTTGCGTCTTCCATGTAAGTGCAAGAACTCTTGCTACACATGCTCTTTCAATTTTCGGTGACCATTCTGACGTTATGGCTTGCCGTCAAACCGGTTTCGCTATGATCGCTTCTGCTTCTGTTCAGGAGGTTATGGATTTAGGCGCTATATCACATTTGTCTACTATAAAAAGCAACGTACCTTTCCTTCACTTCTTCGATGGTTTCAGAACATCCCATGAAGTATCTAAAATAGAACTTTTAGATTATGAAGACTTGGCTAAGCTTACTGATTTTGAGGCTATCCGCCGTTTCCGTGACAGAGGTATGAATCCTGAGCATCCGCATCAGCAGGGAACTGCAGAAAACCCGGACACATATTTCCAAAACCGCGAAGCTTGCAATAAATACTACGATGCAACTCCCCAAATTGTTCAGGGAGCTATGGATGAGTTTGCAAAGCTTATTGGCAGACAGTATCACCTCTTTGATTACGTCGGTGCACCGGATGCAGAATATATAACAGTTGCTATGGGTTCATCCTGCGACGTTATTGAAGAAGCTATAAATTATTTGAACAAAAAAGGCGCAAAGTTAGGCCTTATAAAAATAAGGCTTTATAGACCTTTTTCAATAAAAGATTTTACAAAGGTTATACCAAAGACAGCTAAAGTAATTTGTGCTCTTGACAGGACTAAAGAACCGGGTGCTGCCGGAGAACCTCTTTACCAAGATGTTATCACTGCACTTGCTGAAGAAAAAATCAATATCAAAGTCATCGGCGGAAGGTACGGGCTCAGTTCTAAAGACTTTACTCCATCTATGGTTAAAGCCATCTATGACAATATGCAGTCCTCATCTCCTAAAAACCACTTCACAGTTGGTATAAAAGACGATGTTACAAATTTATCTTTAGATGTTAAAGATTATATTGATTCTGCTCCAGAAGGCTTATACCGCTGTAAATTCTTCGGTCTTGGGTCTGACGGGACTGTAGGCGCTAACAAAAACTCGATTAAGATAATAGGTGACCACACTGACATGTATGCCCAGGGCTACTTCCAGTATGATTCTAAAAAATCCGGTGGTATTACCATTTCTCACTTAAGGTTTGGTAAAAGCCCGATACAGTCTTCTTATTTCATAGATACAGCAGATTTGATAGCCTGCCACAATCCTTCTTATGTCACAAGATACGACGTATTGGAAGGTATAAAAGAAGGCGGAATATTCCTTTTGAATTCCCCATGGTCTGCTGAGGAGATGGAAAGCCAGCTCCCTGCTCCTATGAAAAACACAATCGCAAAGAAAAACCTTAAATTCTACACTATAGATGCTATTAAAATAGCAAGAGACATAGGTCTTGGCGGCAGGATCAATATGGTCATGCAGGCAGCTTTCTTTAAAGCAGCCGGTGTATTACCAGAAGCCGATGCTTTTAAATATATGAAAGAAGCAGTTAAAAAGACTTATGGCAAAAAGGGTGATAAGATTGTAAATATGAACAACCAGGCAATCGACAAGGCTGCAACAGAGTTGATAGAAGTAAAATATCCTTCTTCCTGGGCAACTGCATCTGAAGGTGCTCCAATGGCAGAAGTTGCAGATAATGAATACTTTAAAGATTTCATTCATCCTATCATTGCATTAAAAGGCGACAACCTCCCTGTCAGTGCATTCGATCCTAAAGGATTTGTCCCGACAGGCACGACAAAATACGAAAAACGCGGAATCGGCGTTACAGTTCCAGAATGGATACCTGAAAACTGCATAATGTGCAACCAGTGCTCGCTTGTTTGTCCGCACGCTTGCATACGTCCTTTCCTCGCAACAGAAGAGCAGTTAAAAGGCGCTCCTGCCGACTACGTCGTTAAAGACGCCCGCGGCAAAGACATTGCAGGCCTTAAATTCAGGATACAGTTAAGTCCTCTTGATTGTACAGGCTGCGGTAACTGCGCAGATGTCTGCCCTGCCAAGGAAAAGGCGTTAAAGCTCGTTCCTCTTGAAACGATTTCCGATAAGGAAGATAAAAACTGGAACTTTGCTGTCTCATTAGATAAACCTCAGGTTAATGTAAATAAAAACACCGTTATCGGCAGCCAGTTCTTACAGCCGTTGTTCGAGTTCTCAGGCGCTTGTGCCGGATGCGGTGAAACACCTTATGTTAAATTAGTTACCCAGCTTTTCGGAGACAGGATGGTAATAGCTAATGCTACCGGATGTTCTTCAATATACGGCGGAAGCTCACCTACATGCCCATACACAAAAAATGAAAAAGGGCAGGGGCCTGCCTGGGGCAACTCGTTATTTGAAGATAATGCAGAGTTCGGCTTTGGTATGAATATCGCCTTAACGCAAAGACGCGATGCGCTAAAAGACAAAGTTAAGGAAATATTGAGCTCTGACATTTGCAATGCCGAATTAAATGAAACTTTAAAATTATGGCTTGATAACGCAGACGATGCAGATAAATCCAGAGAATATGGAGATAAGCTTGCTAAATTGATACCTGAGCTTTTAAAAGACTGCAAATGCTGCAACAAAAAACTTTTGGAAGAAATATATGCAGATAAAGACCTGTTCACTAAGAAATCCGTTTGGATAATCGGCGGAGACGGATGGGCATATGACATAGGTTACGGCGGGTTAGACCATGTAATCGCTATGGGTCAAGATGTAAACATACTCGTTCTAGATACAGAGGTTTACTCAAATACCGGCGGCCAAGCATCTAAATCGACTCCTACAGGTTCTATTGCAAAATTTGCTGCTGCTGGTAAACGTACCCGCAAGAAAGACTTAGGAGCAATAGCCATGACATATGGATACGTATACGTAGCATCAGTATCCATGGGTTCAAATCCTGCACAGCTTCTTAAAGCTTTAAACGAAGCTGAAAAGTATAAAGGGCCTTCACTTATAATCGCATACTCTCCGTGTATCAACCATGGTATAAACATGAGCCATTCCCAGTTGGAAGAAAAACGTGCGGTAGAAAGCGGTTATTGGCCGTTATACAGATTCAATCCAGAATTAAAAGAAGAAGGCAAAAATCCGCTTTCAATAGACTCTAAAGAACCAACTGCAAGTTACCGCGACTTTATTCTCGGTGAGAACAGATATAAACTTTTGTCCCGCCAGGATCCTGAAACAGCTGATAAATTATTTGAGGATGCTGAAAGCGAAGCTAAAGACCGTATGAACTTGTATAAAAAACTTGCTGATAAATGTGATAAATAAAATATCATAAATAAAAAACCACCTCATATGAGGTGGTTTTTTTATATCTTATTTTTCAATAGAAATTAAAGTTCTTGGAACTATTCCTTTAATTATATCATTTAAATGGTATTTTGCATTGGCAATGATAACCGTAGTTCCAGAATCAATAGGGATCATAGCAAATTTAAGCTTTGCTGCCGCTCCGCCTGCCATCTTGCGGGAAGAGCCGTTGCAGTATGTAATGATCTCATCTACCTTCTTTTCTAATTTTTCATAGCTTTCAGCAATGATTTCGGGGATAAGGGTATTAGGATCGTCTTTATCCTTAAAAATCCCGTCTACAGACGTCAATAATACTAAAAGACGTGCGTTCAGTATCTTGGTGATAATGGCTGCAGTCTCATCGTTGTCAACACATTCTACAATATTTTCTTTCTTGTTTCTAAGTGCGGCTATTTCCATACGCCTGTTTTCCTCTGAACATACAGGATCGTTGTAGTTTATTATCGGTATGGCGTTTTGGTTTGCCGCTCTAAAAAGAAGTTTTTTTATGTGCTCCTTCTTTTCTTCGTCGTTAAAATGTGCATGTTCAACTAAGACCTGCCGTACCGAATACTTAGGATTTATGAATTTCCTATAGTTCTGCATCAATATAGCCTGTCCTTGTGCGGCATAATCTGCCTTTATCTCATCCATATCGCCTTTAAGCTCTCTTTGCCCGTTTCTCTTCATATAATCAAGCCGGCCTATCTCTGTCGCGCCGGAGCTAATTAATGCATATCCAGGCTTAAGTTCGCTTGCCAGACGCGAAAAGATGTTATAATCAAGATCGTTGTCTTCTTGACGTATAAGAGCCATAGAACCGATTTTTACGACAACATCAAAATCAAAGTTTGCCATTTTGTCATTACTTCTCCTACTTGTTTTATCTTTTAAAAAAATAAACTTAATAAATTACAACATAGATGTTATCACATTAAAGCAAAAAAGGGAATGTTTTTTACATATAAGGTAATAATATTTATATATGTTAAAATTTAAGTTTTTCGTTTTTATTAAAATAATATAACTAATAAATTTCTCGTTTTAAAAGGAGGCTTTAGTTCTTTATGCAAATATTTGAGCAGATAAACACAATAAACGACTTTATTCAAATGGTTCACTCACTAAACGATACCGTAAAAACACCTATACACTATTACTCCGAATCTTCTTTTAACCGCATATATCAAGGGCAAATAAATATATTTTTGGAAGAGTGTCAAAAAGACGGCCTATTATCTTTAAAAGATAATTTCTGCTTTTTATTGTCTCCGGGTATAAATGCAGTTAAAAACAGCAATATCAGTATACTCAGGCCAGCTTACGACCGGGCAATAAAAAGAATAAGCCGGCTTTATACTGACATAGTCATTTAATAATGCCGCCATATTTTTGTGTTTTGAATAAAAGTTTGTTTAGCGGGAAAATTTTTAAAACAGGCCTTAAATCATCAAAGACCTATAAAAATGCAAATAAATATTATTTTAACCTGCGCGGGCTACCGATTATCTCTAAAATTTTATTTAACCTATTCATTTGCTGTTCGGTAAATGAATATCCGCTAGATGCAAGCCTTAAAATCCTGTATTCTGCAGAATCGTATTTTTTTGCAATAAGCATACAGGATATTATCTCTAGTTCAATTAGTTTTCTCTTTTCATCATCAGAAGTAAACAAAACATACTCATCGAAGAACTGAACAGCAAGTTTATACTGCCCTTTGCCTTTATAATAGTAGCCTTTTTTAAGGTCTTCCTCTGCTACATCGCGAAAAATCTGTTCTACTGCCTTGACCGGGTTGTTTTTGTCTATAGATACAACGCTTACCTTTTTTGATTTTATTATATTTTTTATTTCGCTTGAAGTAGCAGGCTTTAAAGTGTGTGCTCTTGATAGGTTGTCATTTGATCTTCTACCTTGAACGTAGAAAGTATCTTTTTTATCATCTGGTACCTTATCATATAAAACGTGCTTTTTCACTTCTACCCTCTCTTCTCCCTCTTGCTCACCATTTTCATTTTTATAATAATATACTCCTCCTTTTTTGACTATAAATATAGCCAGTATTATAAGGAGCGGTATTACTATCATTATTATATAAAATACAAATAATTTAAGGTTGCTGTTAAATAAACTCGTTATAGAATTCCAAATACCAGCAAAAAATCCTGCGTCACTATCAGTTGCATTTAGCGTACTGTTCTGCGATGAGATGGTTTGAGTAAAAGAACCATCCATGTTTGCAAGTGTATTCGCTGTAGTTATACTAAATACAATTAATATAGAAATTAAAGCTATTAAACATATTAAAGATGTTTTTTTGCGATTACCCATAAAATTACATAGCTTTTATGATAAACTAAAGTTGTAATTTAAGCTTACCTCCAAATTTTTAAAACAATATCTTAACCACTTATAAATCTTATTTTATTTGGTTTCACATATTTTGTAAATACCTATAAGGCAACTTTTTACAATTGAATGTATAATATTCATAAGTTTTTAGCTATTTTCACATAAAAATTAAATATTTTATGCTAAAAAGCCCATATATTTCTTTTCTAAATCGAGCAAAAATTTTTTTCGTTGGTTTCCAGATGAGAATCCGCTTATATCCCCTGAAGAATGTATAACGCGATGACAAGGTATTAATATGGCCAATTTGTTAGCCCCGGCAGCATTACCAACTGCACGAGCTGCCTTTTCTTTTCCAATGCCTCTAGCCATTTCAGCATAGCTTCTAGTCTGCCCGTACGGTATTTTTATAAACTCATTTAAGACTTCTTGTTGAAACTTTGTCCCAATTGTGCGTATCGGCAAATCAAAACGCTTTCTTTTGCCGCAAAAGTATTCATCTAACTGCAAAGATGCGGCCCTTAGTAGATCCGTTTGCTGAAATGTACCCTCTACAGGCATTTGGCTAAATGAGGACATAATTATATACCCGCCTCTTTCGGCCAATAAAATATCGCCAATTGCAGTGTTTAATATAAAGTTATAAGTTTTTTCTTTATCATCAAAGTACATATCTTAACACTTTTTATTTTTTATTCCGCATCCTTGCGGCCCGCCGTTTTTAGCATAAGGGCAACTGCTGCAATCACCAGTGCATCTTCCTTTGTTTCTTATGATAAACCTAATAGCCAAAACAACTGCTATTAAAATCACGACAGCTACGATTATGTCAATAAGTTTTATATTTAAAAGAATCAAAAGGGACCCGCCCTGATAAATAATAAACGCAACTATCCATGCTATCAAAGTCTGTGATGCCATTGCCGCTACAGACTGCCACCACGAATTCATTTCCCGCCGAAGCGCCGCGACTGCTGCAACACACGGCATATATAAAAGAGTAAAAACTAGGAATGAAAATGCCGCCAGCATACTCATACTTTGTGTTAGAGCCGCTCTTAACATAGTTGCGTCCGAGACGTTAAACAAAATAGACAATGTGCTTATAACTGCTTCCTTGGCAGTTAACCCGGTCACTAAAGCTGTAGACATCTGCCAGTTGCCAAAACCTAACGGCGCAAATATAGGCGCAAGCAATGTACCTATGTTTGCAAGCATACTGTCTGAGCTGTTTGCTACGATGTTAAACCTAAAATCAAACTTTTGAAGTATCCATATGACTATGGTTGCCACGAATATTATAGTAAAAGCCTTTCTTATAAAATCCTTTGCCTTTTCCCACATATGGAGCATCATGCTTTTAAGAGAAGGCAGCCTGTATGCAGGGAGTTCCATAACAAACGGAACCGGATTTCCTTTAAAGATCGTCTTTCTTAAAAGCAAACCGTATAAAACTGCAACTGCCATGCCAAGCACATACAGCCCTATCATAATGACCGCCCTATATTTTACGAAAAACGCCATTATAAATACTGCATATATAGGCAGTTTTGCACTGCATGACATAAACGGCGTTAACATTATGGTCAGCTTTCTGTCTCGCTCGCTTGCAAGAGTCCTCGTTGCCATTATCGCCGGTACTGAACAGCCAAATCCTATAAGCATAGGAACAAACGACCTGCCGGATAAACCCACTTTTCTAAGCGGCTTGTCCATAACGAAGGCAACACGCGCCATATAACCAGAATCCTCAAGCATAGACAAGAAGAAAAATAATACGATAATTATCGGCAAAAATGACAAGACACTTCCTACGCCTGCAAATATTCCGTCTATAATAAGGGAATGCATCGTTTCATTTAACCCAAATGATGTAAGGGCAATATCTACTATATTAGTTACCTCACCGACCAGCCAATCCATTAAGCTGCCTAAAAACGCACCTAAAACGTCAAAAGTCAGATAAAACATTATACCCATTATCAAAAGGAAAATTGGTATGGCAAGATATTTATTCGTTAAAACTTTATCTATCTTTAAAGACAGTATTTGTTCCTTAGTGTCTCTTTTCTTTTTAACCGTTTCTTTAACGACAGATTCTATATAGTTATAGCGCATGTCCGCCACGGCGGCTTCCCTATCCGTATTAAGCGCGGTCTCCATCTCTTTGGTGATGTGATCTAAAATATCCAGTTCATTTTGATTTAGCTTAAGTGTTTGTATTGTGGGCTGATCGCCTTCTATAAGTTTTGTTGCAGCAAAACGCACCGGTATATTCCTTGCATTTGCATGATCTTCTATCAAATGCGCAACTGAGTGAATAGCACGGTGCACTTCGTTTGAGCAAAAATCCATCCTTTTTGGCTGTTCCTTTGCGCTTGCGACCTCCATGACGCGGTCTATAAGCGTACTTATACCTTGGTTCTTAGCTGCCGCTATCGGAACTACTGGAACGCCTAATTTTTCAGATAATTTGGGTATACTTATGGCCCCGCCGGAAGCTGTTACCTCATCCATCATGTTAAGTGCAACTACCATTGGGATATTTAATTCTATCAACTGAAGCGTTAGATATAAGTTTCTCTCTATATTAGTCGCATCGACTATATTTATTATACAGTCCGGACGCTCCTTTATTAAAAAATCTCTTGTTACCACTTCTTCAGAAGTATAAGGGGAAAGAGAGTATATCCCCGGTAAATCGACAACTGTCGCAGTTTTTGCCCTTTTGATTATACCCTCTTTTTTCTCAACAGTGACTCCTGGGAAATTACCAACATGCTGGTTGCTTCCCGTAAGTTGGTTAAACAACGTAGTCTTCCCGCAGTTCTGATTTCCTGCAAGTGCAAAAATCATATTTTTAATCCCCTATATTAATTCAACTTCAATATTTCTGGCTTCCTCTAAGCGAATGGTCAATTCATATCCCCGGATAAACAGCTCTATCGGGTCTCCCATAGGCGCCACTTTTCTTATCATGACTTTTGTCTTTGGCGTAAGCCCCATATCAAGCAACCGCCTTCTTAGCGCGCCTTCACCCTTTATAGCAGTGATAACTGCGCTTTTACCCATTTGTAACTTATCAAGCGTCATAAAACCCCTCTTATTTTAAAAATCTTACCTATCTAAATTTACATCAATATTTTATTATGTCAAGATACTTTCGGCACTAATTTTTCTCCATCATAGTCTATCGTTATAGTCTGCCCGGTCGACACCTTGTCTTCGATTATCATCTTAGCAACCAAAGTCTCAACTTTGCTCTGTAAGACCCTTTTTAGCGGCCTTGCACCATAGATTGGGTCATAACCCGTTTCTATAATATATTCTTTTGCGGCATCGGTCAAACTAATTTCTATCTGTTTGTCTTTTAAACGCTTTTTTATATCCTCTATAAGCAAATCTACTATCTTGCCTATTTCCTCTTTTGTTAAAGATTTATAAAATACTACTTCATCTATACGGTTTAAGAACTCAGGCCTAAAGTGTTTTTTAAGCATTGCTTCCACCTGCGCCCGCGCTTCGGCGCTTATTTCACCGTTTTTGTCCATACCTTCCAATATAAACGAAGATCCTAAGTTGGAAGTAAGGATTATAACCGTATTTTTAAAGTCTACCGTCCTACCCTGCGAATCCGTAATACGCCCGTCGTCTAATACTTGCAAAAGTACGTTCCAAACGTCTGGATGAGCTTTTTCTACTTCATCGAATAGTATTACAGAATAAGGTTTTCTCCTTACCGCCTCTGTAAGCTGCCCGCCTTCTTCGTAGCCGACATATCCCGGAGGTGCACCGATAAGCCTTGAAACTGAAAATTTCTCCATGTATTCAGTCATATCTATCCTTACCATGTTCTTTTCATCGTCGAATAACACTTCTGCAAGCGCACGCGCCAGTTCCGTCTTGCCTACGCCTGTCGGCCCTAAGAAAAGAAATGAACCTATCGGGCGGTTAGGGTCCTTTATTCCCGCACGAGACCTAATGATTGCCTCTGAGACTTTGGTTACGGCCTCATCCTGGCCTATTACCCTTTTATGAAGCGTATCTTCCAGAGAAAGGAGTTTTTCCCTTTCTCCTTCCATAAGCTTAGATACCGGTATCCCTGTCCAGCGGCAGATTATCCTTGCTATCTCCTCTTCGGTGACTTTATCCCTTAAAAGGGTATTTTTGCCTCTGCCCTTTTCGGCTACTTTTTCCTGTTCGCTTAACTCTTTTTGAAGCTGCGGCAGCTTGCCGTATTTTATTTCTGCAGCACGGTTCAAATCGTAGTGCCGTTCTGCTTTTTCCATCTCTGCCCTTAGCTGTTCTATTTCCTCCCTAAGTTTCTGCACCTTTGAAATAGCGTTCTTTTCATTTTCCCATCTTGCCTTCATTTCCTTAAATTTTTCTCTCATTTCTGAAAGTTCGCTTTGGATCTCGTGCAGATGTTCTTTTGATAATTCGCCCGTCTCTTTTTTAAGGGCTGCCTCCTCTATTTCATGCTGCATTATTTTTCTTGATATATCGTCTAATTCCTGCGGCATAGAATCCATCTCTGTCCTTATCATCGCACATGCTTCATCGACTAGGTCTATTGCCTTATCTGGCAAGAATCTATCCGATATGTACCTATTTGAAAGAACTGCCGCCGATATAAGCGCCTGGTCCTGAATCTTTACGCCGTGGAATACTTCATACCTCTCCTTTAAACCACGGAGAATGGATATGGTGTCTTCAACTGTCGGCTCATTTACCATAACCGGCTGGAAACGGCGTTCAAGCGCCTGATCCTTCTCAATATACTGCCTATATTCGTTAAGGGTCGTAGCACCTATACAGTGGAGTTCCCCTCTTGCAAGCATAGGTTTTAAGATATTGCCCGCATCCATAGCGCCTTCCGTCTTGCCTGCACCGACAATAGTATGAAGTTCATCTATAAATAGAATTATCTTGCCTTCGCTCTTTTTTATCTCTGTTAAAACTGCTTTTAAACGTTCCTCAAACTCACCCCTGAATTTTGCGCCCGCAATCAACGATCCCATATCAAGTGAAAAAAGCTGCCTTTCACGCAAATTTTCAGGTACGTCGCCCCTTACTATCCTGAGAGCCAAACCCTCGGCTATAGCTGTTTTTCCTACGCCCGGCTCGCCTATTAAAACCGGGTTGTTTTTAGTCTTTCTCGAAAGTATACGAATAACGTTTCTTATCTCCTCGTCTCTGCCGATAACAGGATCTAATTTTTGGTTACGCGCCAGTTCAACTAAGTCAGACCCATACTTATTTAATACATCGTATGTATCTTCCGGTGAATCTGAAGTAACTTTTGCGTTCCCACGGACACTTGATAGGGCAGACAAAAATTCATTTTTATTAACTTTGAAATCTGCGAATAACTTTTTTAAATTTGAAGATGCATTTTCAATCAAAGAAAGCATAACATGTTCTACAGACACATATTCGTCTTTCATATGCTGCGCCATATTCTGTGCCTGTGTTAAAACGCGCTCAACATCTTGGGAAACATACACCTTGTCTATTTCCCGCCCTGCCACGCTTAATTTAGGCATCCTTTCTATGGATTTCATTATTTCATCTTTTAAATCATCAACCGATACATTTGATTTCTTTAAAAGCTCGCCAATAAGGCCACCTTCTTGCGAAATCAATGCATATGCTAAATGTTCCTGTTCAATTTGTGGATTTTGATATTCACTGGCAAGGCTTTGAGCCTCTTTTACTGCCATCATTGTTTTTTGCGTAAATCTACTTGCATCCATTTTTAACCCCTCCTTTAAATGATAAGTGAATTCTTAAAGTAATCGATATACAGTCTTTCTATTTCGTCTATTGCATAATCTCCGTTTTCAAAGTATGCTTTTAGGGCACTGTCAAAAACATTTATATAGTTTGTTATCGCCTCCGCTACCTGCTGGGTAGATAACTTTTTTAAAGGAGTTACGAACTCTCTTTGGTATTTACCTTCCTCAATTGAGGCAAAAACTTCCCCCTCTTTAAAATGCTTTGCCGCATGACGTTTCTCAAGCGACATCCAAAGTTTAAAAAAGCCTGAGACCGTGTCTAAAAGTTCTTTATTCTGCGTTCTGAACGCGGCTATTAGCCTTCCTACGTGCGGAGCCTGGTTTCTGTTTAGACGCACGCAATAACGTATAGACGGATTATATTTATATTTAATAACACTTTTTAAAAGTAACATGCCCTCGCCGGACTGCTGAATACGGAATTGGCCTATTTCCTCTATTAAATCCTGCATTTGCAAAAAGGTATCTTCCCTTATTTTTTCAGGAGTAATAAGGCTTACGTATTCGGCCAATATCTGATTTATTAGATTAGACCGGCTTGTGTTTTTCTCATATGCCAAGCGGTCTATTTCATTTACCACCTTGTCCATAAGCACAAGGCTATAGACATTTTTATTCATCGTACTTATCTCCTTATCTTAAAATAATTGTAGCATTAATTAATAATTTGTCAAGCATTTTATATAATTTTTGTTGTAAGTTTTGCGTAAATAAAAAAGAGATGCAATAATGCATCTCTTAAAA
This sequence comes from Eubacteriales bacterium, assembly GCA_041390245.1. Taxonomy (NCBI): domain Bacteria; kingdom Bacillati; phylum Bacillota; class Clostridia; order Eubacteriales; species Eubacteriales bacterium. The sequence continues at coordinate 210,250 of JAWKQI010000004.1, read as the reverse complement.
ATACTATCCTAAGTTATTTAACTGCTATACTGCCCAGTATGCCCGATTCATAATATCCATTTGGCGATGATATCACGATACTTGCTTTATATGTCCCTTTAGCAATGTCACCGGGAAGAGTCAAGCTAAACCCTCCGTTTTCCCCGTCGCTGCCATAGCTCTCAACAGCAGAGGTCTTAAAATCTTCTTTAAGTATAGGAAATGCTTCAAGTGTATACTCTTTTTCTCCGCTAAGCCTAAGAACTATGCTGTCAGTAGACGTATCAAAACAACCAGGGTCAAAATACCCGCTTACTTTAATTGTTTTTGATACGGTTTCGGTTTCAAAATAAGCATTTAATCCCCCAAGTTTGCTGCCGGAAATATCATATTGCGGTGCTTCCATGTTGGGCGCAGTAGAAATAAGCTCGTCTATATTTCTCTCTACTATCTCGGCTATAACGGCATCTGGCTCCTTAGTTTCCAAATAAGAATAATTATAAGGGAATTCTGCCGAGAAGTAGGCCCTGCCCACATTTGAACTTATAAGCGGAAAAAGTGCTTTGCCGAAAGAATCCCTGAACATCAATATCCTAAAGCTGTTTTTATCGGAAGTCGTGCCATTTAATACGTCGCGGTCTAAATTAACCGGCCTATCCGGAGTATAGTCCGTATCTATCAGAAGCTTGATACGCTCTGTCCCTCCCTTTAGTGCAGGCAGGACAAAATAATGAAGGTCCCCGCCGTAATCGTATAATTTTTCTGTTTCAACATCTTCGTATTTATTATAATCAACGCTTTCTTCAGTAGCTGCACCCATGATTGCGCGATAGGCGATTAACGCACCTAGATCATTCCAATGGGTATCTTCCTTATAGTAAAGAGTGCCTAAATCAAGGTTTTGCTCTAACTCACTTTCTAAGTCTAAATAGTTAACCCCTCTTCGTTCAAGTTCTTTTTTTAGTAAATCAATATTTTTTATATCGCTTTCCTTAACCAGATAATTCGGCATATACTCAGGGTAAATGGAATTTTTATTAGGTACTACGGTAAAGACAAAATTTATACCTTTATCGTTTAAATATTCCTGCTGCATCAAAAGTACTTTTGCTATCCTGTCGATACTTCTTTCACTTAGAACATCTTTCCCTAAATAATCGTCTAGAGTCTCTTTAAAGAAAAGCCAGCCGTCTTTTCCTATAATAGCCTTTTCATTCAACGTCTCATTAAATAAATCCATAGTAAGTTCGTTAAAGGCGGTCACCATCTCCCCTTTAAACGCAAAATTGTCAAGCAGATAGCTATCGAATTCCGAAGGAAAAGACAAATTAGCGCCATCTTCGTCTGCCAAAGAAGGCAGGCTGTTTAGCACTCTGTTTTCATAATTGGCATTTTCATATCCAAAAAGCAAAAAAACAGAAGGTATAGTGCATATGGCAAAGAATACTATTATGAATATCAATTTATATATTTTTTTATTCACTAAAAATAGCTCCTTTTAAAACCTAAAGTAAATAAACGGATTATAAGCCGACATGGACAAATAAAGCACGCTTAACCCAAACAGCATTAAAGACAAGGCATAGCTTAAAGCGTTTGCCCACCTCCCCTTTATGCGCTCTTTTATATAGCCGCAAATCGGCGTACTCGCTATTATTGCAGCAATAAATACAAAAATCGTCATCGGCGAAATAATAGTGCTTAAAAGCGAGGCCGACTCACTTGTAAAATTAAACCCTAAAAACATATTTTTAAGCATAATCATAGCACCATTTAGTGTATCCGACCTAAAAATAACAAACCCGACGACTACAACCAGCAGTGCATATATTCTAGACAAACCTGCCGGGAACTTCCTCTTTTTAAAAGCGTTGATATCTTCAAGCAGTAAAAACAAACCGTTATACAACCCCCAGACTACAAAAGTCCAGTTAGCACCGTGCCAAAGCCCTGTTAGAAAAAACACCGTTATTTTATTTACGTTTGTCCTAAGTTTGCCTCTGCGGTTTCCTCCCATCGGTATATATACATATTCTTTAAACCACGTTGAGAGTGATATATGCCATCTGCGCCAAAATTCCTTAATATTTTTTGATATATAAGGGTAGTTGAAGTTTTCAAGAAAGGTAAAGCCAAACATTTTGCCAAGCCCTATCGCCATATCTGAATATCCCGAAAAATCAAAGTATATCTGAAGCATATAAGCTATTGCGCCGGCCCACGCTATTAAAACATTTAACTCACCGGCATTAAGCGCATACACCTTATCTGCAACCATTCCCAAAACATTAGCTACAAGCACTTTTTTAGCTAAGCCTATGCTGAACCTGCGTATCCCAAGAGCTGTTTTTTCTATAGTCATCTCCCGTTTTGTCAGCTGTTCCTCAATGTCATGATATTTTACTATAGGCCCGGCTATAAGCTGCGGAAACAATGAAATATATAAAACGATATTTAAATAGTTTTTCTGCGCGCTTATCTTGCCCATGTATACGTCTAAGACATAACTCATAGCCTGGAATGTAAAAAATGAGATCCCAATCGGCATCGCGATCTTAGCAACTGCAAGGCTTAACCCTGTCAGTGAATTAAAAGTATCTACCAGAAAATTTGTATATTTAAAAATTACTAAAAGGCCTATATTAAATATAATAGTTAAAACTAGAAATGCTTTTTTTCCCTTGCCAGTACTCCTCGAAATAAAAAGGGCTAAAAAATAGTTGGCAATCGTTGAGGCTATCATCAAAAACACATATATAGGTTCGCCCCAGGCATAAAAAAGCAGGCTAAAAATAATTAAAACAATATTTTTAACCTGTATGTTTTTAAAAAGTAAATTTACCCCAAATACTATTGGAAGAAATATAAATAAAAATGTTACAGAACTAAAGACCAACTATTTACCCCCTACCTTACTTTCATATTAGCTGATATCAGTAGCTAGGTGAGTAAACATATATTTCCTCTATTTCATCGGCTGCGCCCATCAAAAACTGGATGCGCTCTGCTTCGATATCCGTTTCGTCGTTAGTAGTACTGTATGTCATATATCCATCGTCAAAGTAATCTTCGCCATAAACGGAAATTATATCGTCCTTAGTGTCACCGACTTTTATCCCTTTTGAAGTAGAGTAAGTAGAATCTGTCAAAGTAAACATCTCGACTACATCCTTACCCTCAACAGGAACCGTATTTACTATTATACCTGGATAAGTAAAAGTTTTATCCTTCCCGTCGTATACACAGCTTATAACTTCCATATACTCGTATCCATCACCTAAAGCTGCCAAGATAGGAGCTGAATCTACCCTTAATTTATAATCGGCTCCATTAACAGTAACTGCAAGATCCTCTTTAGAAAAACCGGCGGTCTGCGATGCATCGGTACTTTCGTTATTTTCGCTGCATGCTGATAAAACAGCGAAAATTAACATTAACCCCATAATTAAAGCTATTTTTTTCTTCATAATGTTTTCCCCACTCTTTATTTAAAATAATCTTTCGTGACCATGGTAATAGATGAAAAATCTATATCCGTAGTCATAAAATCATGGCAGTCAGTATCTGAAAAATGCCACCACTCACTGCTGATCGAATCAAATCCCGCTTTTTTCATTATACTTGTCATATAATCCACATTTTCTTTTGCCGTTTCAGACCACGAATCATTTCCCCTGTTTGCATCTTCGTTTAAAGTATGTATCTCGGTCGGGAATTCCAGCTCATTTCCATTCGCATCTAAAAGCGACATGTCCACGGCCGCACCGCGGTTATGGTTAGATGCCGTGGTTTCCGGATTAGCTATATATGAGCTGTTTTTCCTAATGTTGTAAAGTATCTTTTGCACAGACAAAGGGCGGTATGCATCGTATATCCTAATCGTATACCCATCTGCTGCAAACAGGTCCGCTGCCTTTTTAAGCTTTTTAGCTGTGCCTAACTGTAAAAGCGGAACTGCTTTTTTATATAGAACTTTTCCTGTAAAATTTTCATCCGTGGCAAATATTAGCGAAATATCCGCGGAGGGAACATATAACCTTACATCTACCAAATTATTGGTTAGCATTACAGGTGTTACACCATCTTCTTCATACACCAGGTTGCCGTCTTTATCTTTTTTCTGCTCGGTTTGTTTAGGCAATACTGCATAGAGCACTTCGTCCTCTTTAACTAAAAAATCAGTGTAAACGTATCCATACTGCCCGTCCTCAAGCTTTACTTTGCTGTATTCTCCATAAGAGGAAGATATAAGTCTTACCTTTTCCTCGTATCCAAGCGTTCCTATAACATTATCTTTAGAATCTTTATTTGGGGTAGACCTTACATTAGCTTCATTTACCCTTATCTTGTAAGCTTCCCCTTCTTCTGCAGTTTGGTTCTCACTAGAAACTGAAGCATTCGAAGTTGAAGTGTCCTCTGTCTGGTTATCTGTGCTGGTCGGTGTTGGTTCTTCACTGTCAGCATTATTTCCGCAGCCGCAAAACAGCAGCGCAATCGATAATAGTATTAAAACAATTTTTTTCATTAGTATTCACTTTACCTTAAAAATCTTAATATCCTGCAGCTTCAAGCGTCTCGCTGTCAGTTGGGTCTATACGCAGCCTATTTCCGTTTTTGTCTTTTAACAATGCAGGTACACTAGACGAAGTAGTACCTTTAGGTGCCCCGTTTACTATCTCGATAACCGTCCCTTCCGGGCAATTATCATAAATGAATTTAGCCGCCTCACATACCATTCTAAGGCATCCTCCGGTAGTGGGTTTCCCTATCCCGTTCTCTCCGTTATAGTACTTAGGCCAAAGTGTTTTCGGGTTTTCCGTAGCATAAAGCGCTGAGTGTAAGTAAAGCCTGTTATGATATCTGCAAGCGTACTGCACGCACCCTCCGTCTTTAAAAGAATGCCACCTCTCCTTTGCTAAAATCGTAAATGTACCAGCAGGTGTTTTATTCCCGCCATGAGCGATTTTATATGTTTTGACAGCAATAGTATAATTACCGGCATCATCTTTTTCATATATGGTCATGGTATACGAAGCTTTTTCTATGTATATGTAATAAGGAGAATCGCTTGTAGAAGAATCATTATTCGTATTCTCATCAATTTGGTTCCCCGTATCTAAAACTAAATAAGCACCATAGACATAATCTAAAGTCCCGTCATCCATTAAAATCGTATAAAAGTCTCCGCTTGCGTCCACAACCTTAACCACGTCGTTTAGCTTAAGCGAACCGACTACATTATCCATATTATCGTTATCCGCACTGGAACGAATGTAAAGCTCCTCAGCATTAACACGATAATTAGTAGTTTGATATAATGTCTGGCTTTCAGTAGGAGATGGTGATGTATCAGGCAGTACATCCGGTTCTTCTATCTCCACACTTTCAGATGAATCTTTCGTTTCCCCACTACACCCAGCTATTATTGCAAACAACATAATAAAAATCAAAAACAGCATTAGGCTTCTTTTCATTTTATTAACTCGCTTTTCTTTTTATTATAAACATTATATATTACAGATTTATTAATATCAACAGTCTTGCTTTTCTTGCCAAATTAAAAACCACCACATAAAATATGACGGTTTTTAATTGTTTTAAGTTTCTTTATTAAAAATATAATGTTTATCTTATACTATGGCATTAAATCTCTTAATGCCGTCTTTCATAAGTACAACATATAACGCTATGCTTACCAATGCTATTGCGCAAGTTGTAATTATGTTAACTAATAATATGTTTCCAAATATTATAGCCATTGCAATGGGTATGCCTATAATTATCATTCCTCCAAAGACTGTAATCATAACAGATGCGCTTTGCTTTATTACCTGCGCCTCATGCGTCCAGCTCATCTTGGGCATTAAAAGGTTCATGTATAGACCAAAAATTGCTATAAAGAATGCAAAAGCAATAGGCATTGCAAATATAAATATAGTTGTGACCAAGTCCGTTTTAAGTATTAGCGAAAATAAAATCCCGCTTATAACGATTGTCGGAATACTTAGCATTAAGTTAACTAAAAGCTTGCTCCATAAAATTTTCTTTGTGCTGACAGGCATGCTCCTTGTTAACCAAAAAGTCTTTCCCTCAATCGAAATTGAACAAGCAGTTGTGCAAGAAAGAGCAATAAAAAGCGAAATAACGAGAGGAATAAACATCCCTATTACACTTGAAACACTTGGCATCTCCAGAAAGTCTAAAACTTGTTCCGGGCCAAAAAACAATATAGCGATCGCAAAGAAAACTAAGAGAATTAGACCTACGCCAGCATTTAAAACATAAAGAGGTGAAGAGAAGAATTTTTTCATTTCCCTCCTATAAATAGCATTTAATTGAGAACTTATCTTTAGCTCTTTCATTTTGTAGTTAGAAGAAGTCCTGCTGGTTGAAAGCGCGGTATGCATAGATTTAAACCAAATGGAAACCAAATATACAAACATTGCAAAAATTGCAATAGAGCTTCCGGCAAATGAAAGTATTAATTTTAAGTTCAAATCACATATGCCATTCATGTAAATGTATGCAAACGGATAGAAATTTCCTATTGCATTTACAACAGGCTCTGCTACGCTTTCAAAATTAACAACAACGTTTTGAAGCGAAAAATTGGCTGCCATTATAGCAAGAAAGAAAAGTAGAAATAATATTATATTTAAAGCATTCTTTCGTTTGAAGTGCGATGATATCAGTGATAAAAGCGACCCTATTATAGAAGCTACTAAAATTGGTATCATAGGTATCAGAAACAGAGTTAAAATAAAAGCTACATAAAACAATACCGGCGGGTTAACTCTCAGACAATAAGTTATCATTGCAGGAATCATTATTATTAGCATCATAGCTATATTAAAGCTATAGAGAATTATTATTCTGCTGGTAATAATTGTTCTTGGCTTTACCGGCATTGACATCAGTAAATCATAATCTTTGAAATTAAATAAAATACTTGCCGCTTTATACATCGTTGTAAAAAATATAATCAAAGATGACGCCGCCATCATTATGCCCAGTAGAAAATCCATTCTGCCATATTGTTCAAACCAATTAGCCATTACCTGGCTGTACATATACGACGTAAATGCAATGCCAATAAATGCGAGTGATAAAAGCAGGCCGAACGATATCATTTTTATACGTTTGCGCCTGTCCTTTTCACGGATGGCATTTATTCCAAAATTATTAATTACATAAACTTTTAAAATAGAATTTAATTTACTCATCTTCTATAAGCTCCAAAAATACATCTTCTAAACTTTCTTCGCCCCTAACCTTTTTCGTTTCCCCGGCTATGACGAGTTTTCCGTTCTTTATGATAGCTATTTTGTTGCATATCTTTTCAGCCACTTCGAGAACATGCGTTGAAAAGAATATAGCGCTTCCCTCTTGGCACAGCTCTTTCATTATTGTCTTTAACGTATATGTAGCTTTAGGGTCCAGCCCGACAAACGGTTCATCAAGTATAAGCAGCTTCGGCTTATGTATAAGTGCAGATATTACCAGAAGCTTTTGCTTCATTCCATGTGAATAAGCAGAAATAAGATCCCCTAGAGAGGAAGTCAACTCAAACATGTCTGCATACTTTTTAATGAGCGTTTCTCTTTCATACTTGGAGATCTCAAATACATCGCCGACGAAGTTTAAATATTGAATACCTGTTAGATAATCATAAATATCTGTATTATCCGGAATATAGGCAATCGCTTTTTTGCATTCGATCGGGTCTTTTTTTATGGATTTCCCATCTACAAATATATCTCCCTTTTCAAAATCCAAAATACCGACGATCGATTTTATCGTCGTCGTTTTACCAGCGCCGTTGTGGCCTATAAAACCAAAAATATCCCCTGCTTCAACAGTCAAGCTAAGGCCATCTACAGCTTTTTTCCCACCCTTGTAGGTTTTCTCAAGGTTTTCAATTCTTAACACTTTATTTTCTCCTTATTTTATAAAATGTTTATAAAAAATTATGTATATTATAATATATTTTATTTATATTGTCTTTAATTTTATAAATGTTAATTGTAAATTATTAAAAAAATTAAGAAACAAAGCTGAAAATCAGCTTTAGCGTAGCAAACGGATTAGAAACCTAACTCCGAATATTGCCCGGTACATCTTGACAGCCAACACTAAATGTACTAATATAATAAAAATAGTACAGATTGGAGAATTGCCGATAATTATGAACAAGAAGGCTCAAAAGATTCTGGAAACAACGGTAAAGCTGTTTATTAGGGATGGTATAAAAAAAATAACTATGGATGATATTGCAAAATATTCAAAATCATCAAAAGTAACAGTATATAAGTATTTTGTTGATAAGGACACCTTGTTCCTCGAAGTTAGCAAGTATATTTTTTTTAACTATACTGAAAGACTGAAAAGTATTATAACATCACATGATATGCTTATTAAAAAGCTATATCGCTTTTTAGATGTTATCAGCGATTTCTCCGACAGCAAGGAGTTAGAATTATGCAGAGAGCTTTCAGGATACAACAATATTATTGAAGCTGAATATGAGACGTATCTTCAAACATATAGGCATACACTGTTGACACTGATTAACTATGGAATAGAAAACGGTCTCATTAAAGGCAATATGGACACAGAGATAATTTATCGTTACATCGATATGGGGGTGGTATATTATCAACAATGTGCTGAGTATCGAAAAATTATAAATAACGATAGCGGATTCAAAAAGCGATTTATGTTATTTTATATCAGCAATATTTTCGTTGATGGAGAAAAAATACTATCGGCTATATAAGGAGATTTATGGGACAATCAATATTGGAATATTACATCAGCCTGGCAAAAGATGGTACCAAGACCTCAATTAGAGAACTCATGAATCATCTAAATAAGAGCATGACCTTAGCCGAATCAAAATTTATTGATTTTGCACTGGGGCACATTGACAATGATGAGGGGGTAAAAATCATGGAGCACTATTTATTTCATGGTACGCAGATACAAAGGAATTACTGCGCTTTATATTTCGGCAGGCGGGGCGAATACCTCATCATCAGAAAAGCATACGATGAAGGGCTGATTGACGCAAAACAAGCCTTTTCAAGGTGAATAGCTTAGTGGCTTGTTATATGAATAATGTAATTGATTAGCTTTCGTTAATCGGTATTTTGTATCTTGTAAGAGAAGTATCCCTTAAACCTTTTTCAGACTGAAATAAAAAATAGGACAAACGATAAAGTTTGTCCTATCGATGTTTATGGCGGAGAGGGGGAGATTCGAACTCCCGGTACGCTATAAACGTACACGGCATTTCCAGTGCCGCACCTTAGACCACTCAGACACCTCTCCTTGAGTCCAAAGATCTAAATACATTTGCTTTACAAGTCCGGATTTTATTTTAACAAATGGCGGCAAACTTTACAACACATTTTTTATAAGATCATACACTTACATCATCAGAATCAGATTTTAAATTAAATATCTCCTTAACTTTAGAAGCGACAGCTGCTGCCAAATCCCTTTGCCCCTGAGGCGTTAAATGAATAGAGTCTTCGTCGCTTGCACGTACATGGTCGGAAGCTGCCAAAAACTCGATATCGTATTCGCTAGATAGCTGGTTATAGTATTGCTTTAACTCCTTTGAATATTTAGATGCAGTGTTGTCATACTCGTAACCAAAGGCGGAATTTTTTATATCCTTTTCTATTTCAACAGGAGAAATAACTAAAATCTTGGGAGGTTTGCCGTTTTGGCCGTCTCCAAAAGCTAAAATCTTATCACATATTAAGCTTAATCCCCTGGTTATAATTATGGGGTTAGCATTATAAAAACATTTTAAATCGCTTGTTCCGAGCATTATTATTATCAGGTCAAGCGGGCTATGTGACATAAGGCAAAAATCCATAGTCTTTAGTCCATTCTTGTTTTCATTAAAAGGATCGTTAAAGACTGTTGTCCTTCCGCACATATTTTCTTCGATTATTTCAAAGTCCATTCCAAGCATGCTTCTCATTATAGACGGCCAGCGGTTCTTTTCATCGTAACGCTGCCCCTGCGTATCCTCAGATGGTGAAAATCCCCAGCAGTTTGCGTCTCCATATACCATGATCCGTTTCATATGATAAAATCCTCCAAAAGTTTATATAATTATATTATAGTCTATCACTGCATCTTTAAAAATCAAATAATAAATCTTAAATTTATTGTAAAAGCAAAACTGCTTTATTAAACTAAAAAAGTGTTATATAATATCTTTGCTCGTATTTAAAGACGATTTATTTACACGCCAAATAAATGTAACTGGGGAAATTTTATGATAAAACGAATAGTGATGACCGGCGGCGGCAGCGCAGGGCACGTTATGCCAAACATAGCATTAATGCCGATACTTAAAAAGCATAATTACGACATATGTTATATCGGCTCTAAAAACGGCATTGAGAAGGAAATAATAAAAAAGGAAGGTATTCCCTACTATGAAATCAGTACGGGTAAATTAAGAAGATATTTGAGCCTTAAAAATGTAACAGATCCGTTCCGTATATTAAAAGGATACTTTTCTTCAATCAAGATACTAAAAGAATTAAAACCGCAGGTAATCTTTTCCAAAGGCGGCTTTGTTTCCGTTCCCGTCGTTTTTGCCGCAAGCCATTTAAAGATACCGGTTGTACTGCACGAATGCGATTATACGCCGGGGCTGGCAAATAAGCTTACTATACCAAAGGCAAAAACCGTATGCGTTTCTTTTAAAGATACTTTAAAATATATATCCGGCAATAAAGCTGTTTATACTGGCACGCCGGTCAGGCCTTCTATTTTAACGGGAGATAAAAAAGCCGGCCTTGATTTCCTTGATTTTAAAGATAATAAACCAATTTTATTAATAATGGGCGGAAGTTTGGGAGCACACGCAATAAACACCGTTGTAGACAGTATTTTGCTTAAATTAATATCTTCTTTCAACGTAGTCCACATACGCGGCAAGAATAATTTAAACAACGAATTAAAAAATATAGAAGGCTACCGCCAGTTTGAATATATAAACGAAGAACTAAGCGATATATTTGCCGCAACGGATATAATGATATCGCGTGCGGGGGCAAATGCAGTCTTTGAAATACTGGCATTGCGTATCCCTGCGCTTTTAATCCCGCTACCAAAATCTGCAAGCCGCGGAGACCAGATACTCAATGCAAAGTATTTTTCTAAAAATGTCTATTCTTCTATTTTGTTTCAAGAAGATCTAACCGAAAAAAGCCTTTTAAGCAAAATAAACGCCCTTTATCACAAAAAAGAAAAATATATAAAAAATATGAGATCCGCGACCAAGAATTTAGCAGAAGAGAAAATAGTTGAGCAGATTCTAAAAGCTATCGAATAAAAAAAGCAGCCAAAATGGCTGCTTTTTTAAAATTTAAATTTTTTAATTTTTCCCGGTAAAAAGATTTGTGCTTAAATACTTTTCTCCCCTGTCCGGGAATATGCAGACTATAACGCCGTTATCTATTTTCTCTGAAACTTTATATGCCGCAAGAGCCGCCGCTCCAGATGACATCCCGCAGAAAATCCCTTCCTGACGGACGACCTTCCTGACCATTTCAAAAGCCTCTTCCGTATCTATCATAATAGTTTCATCGATAAGTTCAGGGTTATATATACTTGGGACTATCGCTTCTTCCATATTTTTAAGTCCCTGGATATAGTGCCCTTTAACCGGATGTGCGCAGACAACTTTGATGTCCGGCCGCAGTTCCTTTAAACGCGTACCAATACCCATTATAGTTCCAGATGTACCGATAGCAGATACGAAATGTGTAACTTTACCGTCTGTATCGGCGATTATCTCTTCTGCCGTAGTACTGTAGTGCGCAAGTTTGTTAAAGCGATTAGAAAACTGGTCTGGCATAAAATATTTATCCGGAAACTCCGAAACTTTCTTTCTGGCAAGGCGAATTGCTCCGTCTGTGCCTTCTTTTGCAGAAGTTAAAGTTATACTCCCGCCGAATGCCTTTATCATGTCCTTGCGTTCTTTTGATACTGCCTCGCTCATAACTATTTCTACATTATAACCTTTTAGCGCGCCTATCATAGCAAGGCCTATCCCCGTATTACCGGATGTTGGCTCTATTATTGTCTTGCCCTTGGTTAAAACGCCTTCTTCCTCGGCTTGCTCAATCATCTTAAGTGCTATTCTGTCTTTTATGCTGCCTGTCGGGTTGAAGCCTTCAAGCTTTGCATATACTTCTACGCCGTCCTTTTTTATGACATTATTTATCCTAACAAGCGGCGTATTCCCGATTGTATCTAAAATTGTATCGTAGACTTTCACCTATGCTCCCCCTTAAAGTGTTTGAAATATTATAATATATTATGTTTTATGCTATTCTTTTTGCCAATATGGCCGCATGTATATATTTATCGGCATCAGTTTATCTGTATACTCGGGAAAACGTCTTTTAAATTCCTCCAAAACAGTACTTTCCCCGGAAATGTAACTTATAGGGATACCGGTTTTCTCACTTAAACCAATAGCTACTTCCTGGCCGTAAATCAAATCTTCAACAGATGTCTCGTCTGCTAAATTCGTATTGTTAATTATTCCGTCAACTTTTAAATGCGAAACGTATTCGATAGAATTAAGCATCTCAAGCGTTTCGTCTATGCTGCCCTGAAGCGGCCGCCTTGCGTTTAAAACAAAGTATAGCTTAACATCGCTTTTAACAGCATCTATCTTATGTTTCAGCGCACCAAGCGCAGTGGCCCCTGCCGGGTCTCCCCCGCAATCCATAACTACATAGCTTCCGCTATCAAATACAGCGTAAATATCGACTGGCAAAGATGGCAAATCCACATTTGAATTAGCTCCCGGCGGCATTATGACCCTTATGCCCTTTTCATTCAAGAGTTCTTTGTGTTCAGAAGAACGAAAATACGGGTTTACTATATCAATGTCAGCTAAAATAACGTCTTTCCCCTGATCCTTTAATTTAAATGCAGCGTTTAACGCTATCTCCGTTTTTCCGCTGCCATAGTTACCGACAAATATCGTTATTTTATTCATTTTTTCTCCTAAAAATCCTAATAACAGGGTTTATAATTTCTTATTATATATTCAGCTATCTTTAAGCCGTCTACCGCAGCCGAAACTATCCCACCTGCATAACCTGCACCTTCACCTGCCGGGAAAAACCCTTTTAAGCTTACAGATTGGTAATCTTCTCCTCTAAGTATACGCACAGGCGAAGAAGTTTTGCTTTCTATAGCAGTTAAAACTGCATCGCCGTCGTCAAAGCCGCGAAAGCTTTTTCCAAAGGCTTTTATTCCCTGGCAAAGCGAATGCGTTATAAAATCCGGCAGACATTCACTTACGTTAGATAACTTGGCATATGGTTTGATGCTAGGCTTTATCGCCCCAAAATGCTTTCCTGCCCTGCCAATCAAGAAGTCTTCCAGCCTGCTTGCCGGAGCGCCGTAACCTTTTGCCATATCAAAACACACTTTTTCCCACTTGCGCGTAAGCTCTATACCGCTAAGAGGACTTTTGTCCATATCTTCTTCATTTACAGTAACTACGACTGCGCTGTTAGAGTTTTCCATGTCCCGCGCAAAGTGGCTCATGCCATTTACTGAAACTGCCATCTCTTCGCAAGACGAATTTATGACTTCTCCACCCGGGCACATGCAAAATGTATATACGCCCCTGCCATTAAAGGTCTTGGATAATCTATATTCAGCCGCGCCAAGCCTGGGGTTTGAAAAAAACTCCCCATATTGTACTTTATCTATTAATTCCCTTTTGTGCTCTATCCTAACTCCAATTGCAAACGGCTTTTTCTGTATGAAAATCCCGCTGTCATAAAGCATGTATATAGTATCCCTGGCACTTGAGCCTAAAGCTGCTATTAAAAGTTTGGTGTTTTCAGTGCTTTTTGCGTTTTTATCTTCTAATATAACTGAAGATACACTTTGATTAGCATCTGCTTTTATAGCTTTTAATTTGGTGTCAAACCTAAACTCTGCCCCGGCTTTAATGGCTTGCCGCCTTAAATGTACGATAGCTTTTCTTATGTTTTCCGTGCCCACATGCGGGTGTGCCAAATATGTTATTTCTTTTGGTGCGCCTGCCTTAACTAATTTCTCTAGCACACTTAAAACGCGCTTGTCTTTTATTCTTGTTGTAAGCTTTCCATCGGAAAACGTACCTGCACCGCCTTCTCCGAAACATACGTTGCTTTCAGGTAGAAATTTACCGCTTTCCTTTAGGTCGTTAAACTGGCTTTCACGCTTAGCCATTTCACTTCCGCGCTCGATTACTATGGGTTTAAACCCATACTCAGACAATAAACTGGCGCAAAAAATGCCACATGGCCCCGCCCCAACTATAATAGGGCGTTCATGCAGCTCGTTTTCACCGGTAGGCAAAGCCTGTGCATCAGTTAAAGATTCCATCTCAAACCCGGGCATGCCTTCCTCTTCTTTTGCGTTCTTTAAATAAACGTAAAGCGTATAACTAAAATGCACATTAGTTTTCTTTCTGGCATCAACAGATTGTTTTAAAATTCTAAAGCGGCTTATACGGTTTGAATCTATACTTAATTTTTTAGCCGCCGCTTTTAACAGCGAATTATCATCACTGTCAAGCGGCAGTTTTATTTCTTTCACTATTATCGGCATAACTTTAACGTCTCTAGCTTTCTATCTTGCCTATATGTACTACGACTGTTACATCTCCGTTCTTAACTATCTTTACTCCGTCTATTTCCTTTACTGACGCACTTACCGTAAAGTCTTTATCAGTACGATTTATATATATCGTCTCTAAATACGCTTCATCAATCGTATCTAAAATATCCTGCGGCCCTGCTATCTCCACTTGAGAGGGAGTTACAGTAACACCCTTAACCTCGTATCCATCGGCTAAAAGCTCCGTTCCTGAAATAGAATCCATTGCATTAATATAAACCGATTTTTTAGGCAGTACCTCCATGTTTACAACGACAGATGGGAAAGTATCTTTAATATAGACGTTGTCTAAAATGTTCCCTTCAGAATCATAAACATCTACAGGCATACTCTTATTTATATCGCTGGTTACATCGTCTAAATTAATAGTTACGATGCCTTGTTCCGCTTTTTCTATATCTACACGAGCACCGGATATTACAATAGTATCGCTGTCTAGTGTTGGTTCTCCATAATAATAGCTATCCGAATCGCCGCCGGATAATTCATATGTTACAGGTATCGTCCTGCTTATCTTTTCATCTATATTTACTTCAACATATGGTTCGATTATGGCTTCTACATTCCCGTATTGCGTAGTAACCGATACAGGCACCTGATAAGTACCTGTTCCGCTTATTACAGATAAATCTATAACAGGCATAATATTATCTTCCGTTACCTTCTGATAATCGCTGCGCCTTACTTCTACAGTTATATCTACAGTTGTATCAAGGCCCTCAATGCCTCCTATAATAGCGTACCCATTTTGTTCTATGGTTGAAGCATTCTCTATCCTTATAGGAATATCTTTTATAGTTACACTATAATAAGGATTTGTCTCGCTCATTACATAGCTCCAGATGAGCACTGCAAATATTATCGCTGCACCTTTTAATACCCAATTATTTTTTAACATCGAAAAGAATAATTTTATGTATTTCACTTAAGCCTTCTTCACCTTCTTCTTTATGTTGATAGGAACAGACTTAGCCATATTTTTTCTGAAAAATATATCTTCTAAAACTTCTTTTAATTGCTTTGAATCCATATAACGTGTTAACTTCCCGTCGTATGCCATAGATAGTATTCCTGTTTCTTCAGAGACTATAATGGTTGTACTGTCTGATACTTCCGAGATGCCAAGTGCAGCTCTATGCCTTGTCCCCAAATCCTTTTCGAGTTTCTTGTTATCGCTTAACGGCAGGAAACATCCTGCTGCAACTAAGGTTGTCCCACGGATTATAACAGCCCCATCATGAAGCGGGGTATTTGGCTGGAATATATTTTCAATAAGCTCCCCTGATATCTGTGCATTTAAAAT
This sequence comes from Eubacteriales bacterium, assembly GCA_041390245.1. NCBI lineage: Bacteria > Bacillati > Bacillota > Clostridia > Eubacteriales > Eubacteriales bacterium. Next base: position 194,244 of record JAWKQI010000004.1, on the reverse strand, counting down.
AGTTCCTGTTTCAATCACATCTTTTAAGCCAACTTTTTGTTCAAAGACGATTATCGCCCCTATTTTTACTTTAGACAAATTAAGCAGGGCTTTTGACACGGCCTCTACACAGTGCTCGGCAGATTCCAGCACCTCACCGTTTACATAAAATAGCTTTCCTCTTCCGATACGCTCAAGCGCACGCCTTAGTTCCGGCTGGAACAAAATTACTACTACAAGCGCCCCGGCGTTTATTACGTTATTTAAAAGCCATGTAAGTGTTTGTAAACTGAGCCATTCACTAATTCTTGATACTATAAACAGTATGCCAAGCCCTTTTAAAACCTGCATAGCGCGTGTCTTGCTGGTAATCTTTAAAATGCCATAAATAACAGCCGCGACTATAATGATATCTATTATGTCACGTATGCTTACAAGCGCAAGACTATTTTTTATCATATCAATAAATTCAGACACTTTTACCCCACATTAAATATAATTAATTATTATTTATTATATCATTTTATGTAAAAAATGACTAATATTTTTTTATATTAGGTTTTCCATTATTTAAAGTGTTTGTTTTTTGCATATTTTAATGATAAAATTTATATATGGGTAGTTCTTTACATATAACTAAAAAAGGAGTTATAGACAGATTTGAAGGTGAGAATGCAGTAGTACTTGTAGGCGATGAACGTATCCTTTTAGACCGCTCAAAGCTTCCGGTAAATGCCAGGGAAGGATCTCATCTTTTGTTCTTAAAAAAAGGCATATCCATAGACAAAGAAAGTGAAACTAAGGCTCGCGAAAAAGTTAAATCTCTTTCAGATGAGCTTTTTGAATAATTATTTGAGGTATTTTATATGGATCTATTTGCTGTTATAAGTATCCCAGCAGTGATTTGCTTTTTAATTGGTATTGGGCTTTTATTTGTTGAAATGTTCGTCCCAGGTTTTGGTATTGCCGGAGTTTCGGGCATAATACTATTAGTAGTTTCTATACTCTTGCAGGCACAGAGCCTATTAGAAGGCCTGATTCTATTTTTAGCAATAGGGATTTTAGTAACTATCTTGGCACTTATCTTTTATCGCAGCGCCACAAAAGGCGCTATAGCAAAAACCGATATAGTGCTTAAAAACGAAATCAATTCCAACTCAAATATTCCTTTTTCTTTTGAAAAAGGAATAACAGGGAAAACTTTAACTACCCTTCGCCCGGCTGGAAGTGCGATATTTAATGGAATCAAAGTAGACGTTTTAACAGACGGCGAATACATAGCAGCAGGTACAACAGTAGCCGTTTCACAGATAGAAGGTAACAGGGTGTTTGTCACAGAAGTTAAAGACTAAAAATATTAATTTACAAGGAGAAAAAAAATGAATGATGCCAGTTCACTATTAATTATCATTGGAATTATTGTCGCTGCAATAATACTTCTTTCAATCTTCTTTAGTTTTGTACCAATAAGGCTTTGGATCTCTGCTCTTGCTTCGGGCGTTAAAGTTAAGATCTTTAGTTTAGTGGGTATGAGGCTTAGAAAAATTCCGCCTTCTAAAATAGTTATACCTTTGATAAAAGCAACAAAAGGCGGCTTAAAGTTAAATCAAAACGATTTAGAAGCACACTTTCTCGCAGGCGGTAATGTAGACCGTGTTTCAGATGCGCTCATTGCAGCCCAAAAGGCAGCAATACCTCTTGATTTTAAAAAGGCCACAGCAATAGACCTAGCCGGCCGCGATGTACTCCAGGCAATACGTATGAGCGTAAACCCAAAAGTCATTGAGACCCCTATAGTTGCTGCTATTGCAAAAGACGGCATAGAGCTTCGTGCAAAAGCCCGTGTAACTGTTAGAACGAATATTAACAGGCTTATCGGCGGCGCAGGCGAAGAGACCATTATCGCCCGTGTAGGCGAAGGTATCGTTACAACTGTCGGTTCTTCCGGCACACATAAAGAAGTTCTGGAAAATCCGGATAGGATTTCAAAGACCGTTTTAAGCAAGGGCCTTGATGCCGGAACCGCATTTGAAATACTTTCAATCGACATAGCCGATGTAGATGTCGGCAGAAATATCGGTGCACAGTTACAGATAGACCAGTCTGAAGCTGACAAGAAAATAGCCCAGGCAAAAGCTGAAGAGCGCCGTGCAATGGCAGTTGCTACGGAACAAGAAATGAAAGCTAGAGTCCAGGAAATGAAAGCAAAAGTTGTGGAAGCAGATGCAAACGTTCCTATCGCTATGGCCGAAGCATTGAGAGCCGGAAAATTAGGTGTTCTTGATTATTACAACATGAAAAACGTAATCGCAGATACTAATATGAGGGAATCTATTTCCGGAAATGTGACCGATTCGGATAAAAAAGATAAGTAAGGTGTTTTAAATGGATGGAGTACTTACTCTTATAATCGTTATTGGCGCTGTAATTTCTATTATCAACGCATTTAAGAAAAAAAATCAGCGGGATGAAAAATCTGACAATAACAACGAAGCTAATAACAGGCAAACAGTTAATACTGATGATATTAGCCAATTTTTCGGTTATAATAAGGCGCTTAATTTCTTTGAAAAGCAGTTTCAGCAAGAAACTGAGCAGGACATAGAAGTTAAAGATATGGGGTTTCAAGATGAAGAAGCGCTTCCGAGCCTTGAAGGCACATCTCTTGAAAATCAGGAAATGACGTTTTCCGTGCCACCGGTAAACTCTATTAAAACAGAACCAATAAAAGAATGGTCATCTCCTGTTTACGTATACGATTCAAATGCCTATAAAGAACATGATTATGATGATGCTTTAAATGAAACTGCCGGTAAAAGTACATTTTTAAACTTATTTTCAACCAAAGACGAGATAACCCGGGCAGTAATTTATTCGGAAATTTTAAGACCTAAGTTTAAAAGATCATAATTTAAAGAAAATAAAAAAGCAGCCTAAAAGGCTGCTTTTTTATTTGAGAGATGTTTAATTAAATTATATTAAATTACTGAAGTTCGATTGTTGCTCCAACTTCTTTAAACTGTGCAACAAGCTTATCAGCGTCTTCCTTGGAAACGCCCTCTTTAACTTTCTGAGGAGCTCCGTCGACCAAATCCTTAGCTTCTTTTAATCCAAGGCCGGTAATTTCACGGACAACTTTGATAACTTTAATCTTTTCAGCGCCTACTTCTTTTAATACTACATCAAACTCGCTCTTTTCTTCAGCAGCAGGAGCAGCACCGCCAGCAGCAGGAGCAGCTACAGCTACAGGAGCAGCAGCGCTTACGCCAAATTCCTCTTCCAAAGCCTTAACTATTTCAGCTAATTCTAAAACTGTCATGTTTTTTATTTCTTCGATAAATTTTGCTTTATCCATTTTTTGTTTCCTCCATAAAATATGTTAATTAGTTTTCTTTTACATTTTTAACTGCATTCAATGCATATACAAGGTTTCTCGGAACGCCGGACAATGCCATAACAAGGCCGGTAATAGGTGCATTCAAGCTTCCAAGCATCTTTGACAACAATTCTTCTCTAGAAGGCAATGTAGCCAAGGATTCCACTCCTTTTACATCCATAACCTTTCCGTTTAAAATACCGGATTTTATCTGAGTTTTCTTGAGTTTTTTAACAAAGTCAGATAATATTTTAGCTGGTGCAACCGGATCATCATAACTGAAGGCAACCGCTGTGGGGCCTTTTAAATAATCGTCTACCTTATCATATTCAAGTGCATCTGCAGCCCTTTTAAGCATGGTATTCTTTATTACCTTATACTCAATATCCTTTGCTCTAAACTGATTTCTAAGCTCAGTTGCTTCTGCAACTGTAAGACCGATGTAATCATAAAAAATGACTGCCTGAGCTTTTTTCATCTTTTCAGCGAGCTCATCTACTATAAGCTTCTTCTCGTTGATTATTTCTTTTGACAATAATTTCACCTCCTTATAGCTTCTTTAAAATAACAAAACCCTTTTTACAAACAACCAAAACAGCAGCTATAAAAAGGGTTAAATAAACCTTTTTCTACCTCGGCTGGCAAAATTTTAAGCGTTTTCACGCACCTGCTGTCTTAGGCTTAAATATTTAATTTTGACAAAATATATTTTACCCTAATTTATAGGATAAAGTCAACAAAAGTTTTTAATTTAAAAACTTAAGCGGATTGATTTTAATTCCAGGTCCCATAGTTGAAGATATTGCTACGCTTTTCAAATACGTTCCCTTTGCAGATGAAGGTTTAGCCTTAACTATAGCTTCCATCAACACTTTAAGGTTTTCAGATAATTTTTCGCTTCCAAAGCTCTTTTTACCGATAGGAACGTGAACTATAGACGTTTTGTCTACCCTATATTCAACTTTACCGGCTTTAATGTCGTTAACAGCCTTTGCTATATCCATTGTAACCGTACCTGATTTCGGGTTAGGCATTAAACCTCTTGGTCCTAAAATCCTAGCTATTTTACCTACAACTCCCATCATGTCTGGTGTTGCGACACATGCGTCAAAATCCATCCAGTTTTCTTTTTGGATCTTTTCTACCATCTCTTCTGCCCCAACAAAATCTGCTCCGGCATCCGTAGCATCTTTTGCCTTGTCGCCTTTAGCAAAAACTAAAACACGGACTTTTTTACCAGTTCCATGCGGTAAAACGACAACGCCTCTGACCTGCTGATCTGCATGACGCGGATCAACGCCTAATTTTGCTGAAAGCTCTATCGTCTCGTCAAAATTTGCTTTTGCAGTTGAAAGAGCTAACTCAATCGCTTTTTCTAAATCATATAGCTCGGTCTTTGTGTAAGTTGCCGCGCTATCTAAATATTTCTTTCCTCTTTTCATTTACTACCTCCTTGGTGGTTACTCGGCCGTTTAGCCTCCCACTTTCTAAAAAAGCTTAGTCTACAACCTCAACGCCCATACTTCTAGCAGTTCCAGCAATCATGCTCATGGCTGAATCAACGCTCGCTGCATTTAAGTCTGGCATTTTAAGTTCTGCAATCTCTTTAATTTGTGCTTTAGTGATTTTGCCGACTTTCTTTTTATTAGGTGTGTCAGATCCACTTTCTAATTTTATTGCTTTTTTAATCAACACCGCTGCTGGCGGAGTTTTAGTAATATATGAAAACGATCTGTCTGCATAAACCGTAATTACAACAGGGATTATAAGCCCTGCCTGTTTTGCCGTTTTCTCATTAAAGTTTTTACAAAACTCCATTATGTTTACTCCGTGCTGACCTAGTGCCGGCCCAACCGGTGGTGCAGGAGTTGCCTTTCCGGCAGGCAACTGAAGTTTTATATAGCCGGATATCTTTTTTGCCATTTAAATAGCCTCCTTATAGCGTGATGTGGTATATGCGGGTTTAACCCTCCCACGTATAAAAGCAAATAATGCCCTTATAATCTCTTTATCTGAACAAAGTCTAATTCAACGTCTGTATCTCTGCCAAACATAGACACAGTAACTTTCACTTTTTGTTTTTCCACGTTTATTTCTTTTACTATTCCAATAAAGCTCTCAAGCGGCCCCGTAGTTATCATTATGTTATCGCCTAAATCTACATTCAAGCTTATCGGTATAGCTTCAACGCCCATTGCCCTAACTTCTTTATTTGTAAGAGGTATGGGTTTAGACCCCGGCCCAACGAAGCCGGTAACTCCCCTGGTGTTTCTGACAACATACCAGGAATCGTCTGTTAAAAACATCTTAACCATAACATAGCCAGGAAACATCTTTTTTAAAATGTGTTTCTTCTTGCCATTTTTAACCTCGATAGATTCTTCCATAGGAACTTTAACTTCTAATATAACATCGTTAAGCCCGCTGTTTTGTATGGTTTTTTCGAGGTTTGCCTTAACTTTATTCTCGTATCCAGAATAGGTATGAACCACATACCAATATGCCTTAGTAGTTTTTTCCTGCTTAATAAAAACGTCATGACGTTTTTTCTGCTTTTCTTCACTTAAAGACTCTAAAGCATCTAAATCCTCTTCTGAATTTGCTTCTTGTTTCTCATCTTCTAATTCAATTGTATCTAATTCTTTTTCTTCTACCATTGGCACAACAAAAGGAAAACTCCTTTTAAGCCTCCTAAATTATTTAAGTAGTAATTTCCAAACTTGCGATAAAACAGTGTCAACTACAAATATTATCGCACCCATTACCAAAATAAAGATTATGACTGCGCTAGTATGCTTAACTAAATCCTTAAACGTAGGCCATGTAACCTTTTTGAGTTCAGAATAGACCTCTTTAAAGAACCTGATGATACTTTTTCTCTGTTTTTTCTGTTTTTTCTGCTGACGCTTTTTAGCTTTAAGTTTAGCTTCTTTTTCGCTTCCTAACAGCTTGGTTTTTGCCATAGTATTTACATCCTAAAATTTATTTTGTTTCTTTATGAGAAGTATGCTTTCTGCAAAATCTGCAGTATTTACGCATTTCCAGCCTGTCTGGATCGTTCTTTTTATTCTTCATTGTATCGTAATTTCTCTGTTTGCACTCAGTGCATGCCAGCGTTACCTTAACGCGCATATCAAAAACCTCCAATTTAAAGCAAACTAAAAAGGCCATAAGGCCCTCCGATTGCATGAGTTCCTTATTAGATTATCACATGCGCCAAACATTGTCAACGCATCTTATTTATTTTTTATATTTAAGCAAGGAGAATAATTTTTAAAAATTCTCCTTGCTTAAATATTATGTCAATTATTCAATAACCTCTGAAACGACTCCAGCTCCTACTGTTCTTCCGCCTTCTCTTATTGCAAATCTTAATCCTTCTTCTATCGCTATCGGCGTTATTAACTTTATCTCCATCTGGATGTTGTCTCCCGGCATTACCATCTCTGTTCCTTCTGGTAATTCGATTACTCCTGTTACGTCTGTTGTCCTGAAGTAAAACTGCGGCCTGTATCCATTGAAAAATGGTGTGTGCCTTCCGCCTTCTTCTTTGGTCAGTACGTATACTCCGCTCTTAAAATGTGTGTGCGGATGTATTGATCCCGGCTTTGCTAATACCTGCCCTCTTTCGATCTCTGTTCTTTGTATGCCTCTTAACAATACTCCGATGTTGTCTCCTGCTATTGCCTGATCCAGCAGTTTCCTAAACATTTCTACTCCGGTTACTACTGTGCTTTTAGGCTTGTCTGTTAATCCTACTATCTCTACGGTATCCTGTACCTTTACTACGCCTCTTTCTACTCTCCCTGTTGCTACCGTTCCTCTTCCTGTTATTGAAAATACGTCTTCTACCGGCATTAAGAACGGCTTATCTGATGCCCTTTCCGGTGTTGGTATATAGCTGTCTATTGCATCCATTAATTCAAAGATACATTTGCAGTCTGGATTATCTTTTACATCTTCGCCTGTCTGTGCTGCTTCCAATGCCTTTAATGCGCTTCCCTTTATAACCGGTATATCGTCTCCCGGAAATTCATATGCAGATAACAGTTCCCTTACTTCCATTTCTACCAACTCTAAAAGTTCCGGGTCATCTACCATATCTACCTTGTTCATGAATACTATGATGTACGGTACTCCTACCTGTTTTGCCAACAGTATATGTTCTCTTGTCTGCGGCATTGGGCCGTCTGCTGCTGATACTACTAATATAGCTCCGTCCATCTGCGCTGCTCCTGTTATCATGTTCTTTACATAGTCTGCGTGTCCTGGGCAGTCTACATGTGCGTAATGCCGGTTATCTGTCTCGTACTCTACGTGCGCTGTGTTTATCGTTATTCCTCTTTCCTTTTCTTCCGGTGCTTTATCGATTTCATCATACTTCGTTGCCTGCGCTTTCCCGTACTTTGCCAATACCGTCGTTATCGCTGCTGTCAACGTTGTCTTCCCATGGTCTACGTGCCCTATCGTCCCTACGTTTACGTGGGGTTTCGTTCTTTCAAACTTTGCCTTTGCCATTTTTATTCTCCTCCAAGTGTTTTATCTTTTTATTCCGCATTTTTGGAGCGGGTGATGGGAATCGAACCCACGTAACCGGCTTGGGAAGCCGACGCTCTACCATTGAGCTACACCCGCGCGCCCATGCTTAATTATTTATTTTATATTCTTTATATTTTTTTGTCAACGTTTAATCTGTCAGTTAAGTAACCCAATTATTCTTCCTTATATAATATATATATAACAAATATTTTGGTAATTATTTTTTTCATAAACTTAACCTTTTCTTATTATAAATTTTATATTAATATATAATTGATAGTTTTTATTTTACACAGATTTTACATTTAGGTGCATACGGATTTTACTTTTTTAACTTAAACTTATTAAAGTAATAAAGTAATGTGGAAAGGTATCGTCGGCGGATGTAGTGCCGGCATGGGGAATTTAATGAGCATATTTTCAATTTTATCACTTATTGGCGGGCTAGCTGTTTTCTTATATGGAATGCACCTAATGGGGGATGCTCTTGAAAAGCAATCTGGAAGTAAATTTAAACACATATTAGAAAAACTATCATCAAGTCCTTAAGGGGCGTCCTGCTTGGTGCAGGCGTTACTTCTATAATTCAATCCTCTTCAGCAACGACAGTCATGGTCGTTGGTTTTGTAAATTCCGGTATAATGAAATTAAGACAGGCAATTGGGGTAATAATGGGAGCAAACATCGGAACTACCGTTACTGCCTGGATACTTAGTTTGGTCGGGATCCAAGGTGATAGTATTTTAATAAAACTGTTAAAACCTGCATCTTGGTCTCCTGTAATCGCTTTAATCGGCGTTATATTTATTCTATTTTTAAAAAGCACTAAGAAAAAAGATGTCGGCACAATAATGATAGGCTTTGCCATACTGATGCTGGGGATGGAAACGATGTCTTCAGCCGTAAAGCCTTTAGCCGATATTCCCGAGTTTACAAATATATTGACACTGTTTTCAAACCCGCTCCTAGGGGTTTTGGCCGGAGCATTAATTACCGGCATTATACAAAGTTCTTCTGCATCTGTCGGTATTTTACAGGCACTGTCATTAACCGGCAGCATGACTTATGCAACAGCTATGCCAATTATTATGGGCCAAAACATAGGTACTTGCATAACTGCGCTTTTGTCTGCTATTGGAACTAATAAAAATGCAAAACGCGCTGCTGTCGTTCACCTTTATTTCAATATAATAGGTACGGTGACTTTCCTGACATTATTCTATTTGTTAAATTATATATTTAACTTTGCATTTGTAAATTATACGATCAGCCCAATCGGCATCGCAGTAGTTCACAGTATCTTTAACATACTTGGTACCTCTGTATTGCTGCCGTTAACCAAACAGCTTGAAAAGCTTGCGTGCTTAACTATAAAATCTAAAGACACCGGGCCTGAAGAAATCCAGCTTCTAGACGAACGCTTTTTATCAAATCCGTCATTTGCAATTGCTCAGGCCAAAACAGTTGCCCGTTCAATGGCAGAAAACGTTCGTGATTCGCTTATCCTTTCCCTTGATAACATGAAAAACTACAGCGAAACAAATGCGCAAAACATACTGGAATCCGAATCTAAAGTAGATATGTATGAAGATAAGCTTGGTACATATCTAGTAAAACTAAGCGGCAAAGACTTAACGGATAAAGACAGCCATGAGGCCTCAAAACTTCTTCATTGTATAGGAGATTTTGAACGTATCAGCGACCATTCTACGAACTTACTGGAAGTAGCCCAGGAGATGCGCGATAAAAATATAGTATTCTCCGATGAGGCAAACAAGGATTTAGACGTTATATATTCTGCAGTTAGAGAAATACTAAATACTGCAATCAAATCTTTTACAGACGATGACTTGACCCTCGCGGCTCAAGTAGAACCTTTAGAAGAGGTTATAGACCTGCTAAAGGCTCAAGCTAAGACAAGACATATAGACCGTTTGCAAAAAGGCACCTGTACCATAGAGCTGGGCTTCATATTTGCAGATCTTCTTGCAAACTTAGAAAGGGTGTCGGACCACTGCTCCAACATTGCTGTATGTATAATCGAAGTAAGCAAAAACAGCTTTGATACCCATAAATACCTAAATTCTATCAAAAGCTCAGGCGAGACTACTTACTCAAGGCTATTTGAAGAATTTAAAAATAAGTATACTTTATCATAAGTGCTTTAAACCTTTTAAGCTGACAAGGCGGTATTATGATCTATATAGTAGAAGATGATATAAATATACGGCAAATGGAAAGCTATGCTTTAAAAAACAGTGGCTATACTGTTTTAGAATTTGGTGACGCAAAAAGCTTTTTTGCTGAATGCAAAAATCAGCTTCCTTCTTTGGTTATTTTAGACATAATGCTTCCAGGCGAAGACGGTTTTGATATTTTGAAAAAGTTACGGTATGATGCCCTAACTAAAAATATCCCCGTAATTATCGTTACTGCAAAAGTCAATGAGTTAAACATAGTCAAAGGGTTAGACTACGGTGCAGACGACTATATAACAAAACCTTTTGGAATTATGGAACTTATATCAAGGGTAAAAGCTATTCTTCGCCGTACAAATATGGAAACCCAGATGTTATATAAATTTGGGAATGTTACGTTAGACGATGAAAAACATTTAGTTACAGCGGATAATACGGTATGCGACCTCACTTTTAAGGAATACGAACTGCTTAAATACCTACTTGCAAACCCATGTATAGTTCTTTCCAGGAATAAATTGATGGATAAGGTCTGGGGAACAGAGTTCGAAGGCGAAAGCCGTACTGTAGATATGCATATAAAAACTTTAAGGCAAAAACTCGGTAAATGCGGTGAAATCATAAAAACCGTTAGGAATGTAGGATATAAAATAGAATAAAAAGGATATTCTTAAATGAAAAAAAGGATAACTACCCTATTTATAGCTATAATTTTATTGTCAATTCTTATAACTACGGTATTTATAACCGTAATTTTCAAAACATCATTTTACGAACAGGCTAAAAATAATATACAATCAAACTCTAAATTAATCGCCCTAAATTATAATAACTCAAACGGCTATGATGAACTAACTACTTTAGGTTTAGATAATCTGCGTTTAACCATTATATCTACATCCGGAAACTTAATATTTGACAGCGGTACAGATATTGCGCAGGCAGACTACAGCCTAAATGCCACCGAAGTTAAAAGCGCAATTAATACCGGCAGCGGAGAATCGATACACGTGTCCGATGCTAATGGGTATGAAACATATTACTATGCAATAAAGCTAAGCGACGATAATATACTGATAACATCAATAAAATTAGCTGACTTATATACTGAATATAATCAAGCGGTATTTACGATAATAATTGTATCCTTGGTATTGATTTTACTTTCCGGCATATTATCGATACTGTTTACAAAGAGAATAGTCCAGCCTATTGAGGCAATGGCACATAATATCGATGAGATAGACAAAAATATTCCGTACAAAGAACTGGAACCTTTTGTTTTGTCTATTAAAAACCAGCATTTGCAAAAAATAGAGAATGCACGTATCCGCCAGGAATTTACGGCAAATGTCTCCCACGAATTAAAAACGCCTCTAACATCTATATCCGGCTATGCGGAAATGCTTGAAAACGGAATGGCTAAAGACGAAGATATAGCGGATTTTGCCTCTAAAATACATAATGAAGCAGGCCGCCTTATTTCACTCATAGGCGATATAATAAAACTTTCGGAGTTAGACACTCCATATTCAAATACAGATTTTGAAATTATAGACCTGTTTTCACTTGTAGAAAATACTGTTGAACTGCTCTCTTTTAATGCAGAAAGGGCAAGCGTAAATATATCTGCAAAAGGGTCTGCCTGCCTGGTTAACGGGAAAAGGGATATGCTGGAGGAGCTTATCTATAACCTATGCGACAATGCAATACGTTACAACAATAAAGATGGTTCTGTAACCGTCTCTGTTTTCAAGAGCGAAGGCTGCCCCGTGCTCCGAGTAAAAGATACCGGAATAGGCATTCCCCTTGAACTTCATGAAAGGATATTTGAGCGTTTCTATCGTGTAGACAAAAGCCGAAGCAAGGAAACCGGAGGCACCGGCCTTGGCCTTGCTATCGTCAAACACGTTGCTATACATCATAATGCAAAGATAAAAGTAGTAAGCCAGGTGGGTCATGGCACACAAATAGATGTAATATTCCCTCCGGTAATTTAAAAGCAGCCTTTAAAGGCTGCTATTAATTATTTCTTATTTTTTTTAGATGATATGTCATAACAAAGGGAATGGTGTAACTCAGGATCTATCTCTTTTATTATTGCCTCAAGCTCATTATCGCCATAAGTCGTAACTCTGCCTTTTGCAAACTCGTCGTCTATGTATTCCTTTATCTTAACTATTATCTTATCCTTCTTGTCTATTTTATTATCTGCATCTATTGCAAAATGTGCATTTATCCAGTGTGCTATTCCAGCGAGGCCGGAATGTGCATCGACTAAAACAACTGCAGGGCGATTAAGTATATGCTGTGTGTCAAATATATTGTATATCTCTTCGTCCTTTAGAAGCCCGTCCGCATGAATACCAGCTCTTGTAGCATTGAAATTTCTCCCTACAAAAGGCGTCTTGGAAGGGATATGATACTTTATTTCTTTCTCAAAATAATTAGCTATCTCGGTTATAACGGATAGGTCCATTCCTCCTGTATTACCCTTTAACTGTGCATATTCAATTGCCATGGCCTCAAGAGGGCAGTTCCCCGTTCTCTCTCCTAGACCTAAAAGCGAAGCATTTACGCTTGAGCATCCATACAGCCATGCTGTAACAGAATTGGTAACCGCCTTGTAAAAGTCGTTGTGCCCATGCCATTCTAAAAGTTCACTGCTAAACCCGGCATAAAACCTTAAACCGTATACGATACCCTGTACGCTTCTTGGAAGCGCAGCCCCGGGATAAGATATCCCGTATCCCATTGTGTCGCATATACGTATCTTTATTGGTATTTTAGTTTCGTCCATAAGTTTTTTAAGCTCAGATGCAAAAGGAACGACAAAACCGTAAAAATCTGCTCTCGTTATATCTTCAAAATGGCAACGCGGGCGTATGCCTTTATCAAGCGCCATCTTTACCACGCCTAAATACTTGTCTATAGCCTTAGAGCGTGTCAAATTCATCTTTTTAAAAATATGATAGTCCGAACAGCTGACTAATATTCCGGTTTCTTTAACGCCTATCTTCTTAATAAGTTCAAAATCACTTTCAGATGCACGTATCCAAGTCGTTATCTCTGGAAACTTGTAGCCTAACGCCAGACATTGTTCAACGGCTTCCCTGTCCTTTGCTGTATATACGAAAAATTCGCTCTGACGGATCAAACCATTTGGCCCGCCCAGTTTATTTTCAAATTTAAATAGATCCACTATCTGTTTAGACGTAAAAGGCGCACGGGACTGCTGCCCGTCCCTAAACGTCGTATCTGTCATCCATATATCTTCCGGCATGTTCATAGGTACTACCCTATGGTTGAAAGAAACTTTGGGTACTTGTTTATATTCAAACATATCTCTGAATAGCTGTGGGTCTTTAACGTCTTGCAACGGATACTGAAAATCGTTTTCCTCCAGTAAATTGGATTTTTTATCTAATACTAACATTTAACTCAATCTCTTTCCCTTTAATATTCTAGCTTTAACCTTTTACTTAAGCATATCCATAAATTCACTAATACGCTTTATGCCATCGGTTATATCTGCTTCCGATAATGCATATGAAAGCCTTACATAGTTGTCTGCTCCGAATGCAGCTCCCGGTATAACTGCAACCAATACGTTTTTAATCAGTTGCTCTCCAAAATCTGCCGATCCTGAAATTACCTGCCCGTTTATCGATTTGCCTATGGCTCCGCTTATGTTTACCATTACATAAAACGCACCTTTAGGGCGTATATAGCTTAAACCAGGTACTTTATCTAAAAGCGAACAAATCAAATTTCTTCTGTTGTCAAATACTTTGACCATATCTTTAATAAAATCATCATTTCCCTTTAATGCAGCAACGCTTGCATATTGTGCTATACTGTTTGGGTTTGAAGTTGCATGGCTTTGGTAAGAACCCATAGCTTTAGCCAGCTCCTTGTTGCTTGCAGTGTATCCGATCCTCCACCCTGTCATTGCGTAAGCCTTGGACATACCGTTTACGACTATTGTGCGCTCCTTTATGTCTTCTCCCAAAGATGCAATGCTTACATGTTCATTTCCATCGTAAACCAGTTCTGAATATATCTCATCTGAAATCACATACAGGTCGTTTTCTACGGCTATTTTCGCTATTTCCTCAAGTTCCTTTTTAGTGTATACACAGCCGCATGGGTTAGATGGTGAATTTAACATAATAGCTTTTGTATGGCTAGTTATAGCTTTTTTGAAATCCTCAATTGTCGGCTTAAATTCGTTTTGTTCCTTTCCTTCTATATATATAGGAACACCGCCGGCCATTTTTATAAGTTCAGGATAAGTAAGCCAATAAGGCGAAGGCAAAATGCACTCGTCCCCTGGATTTAATATTGCCTGGCATATATTGAAAAGCGAGTGTTTTGCACCATTGGACACAACTATACAATCCGCCTCATATGAAAGGCCGGATTTTTTATATAAATTTTCAGCTATAGATGTCTTTAACTCTCTGGTTCCAGACGCAGGAGTATATTTCGTAAAGCCTTTGTCTATAGCTTCTTTGGCTGCATCGCATATAAAACCGGGTGTAGAAAAATTCGGTTCCCCTGCCCCAAACCCTATTACATTTTTACCGGATGCCTTTAATTCTTTTGCTTGGGCGGTTATTTTAAGCGTTAATGAGGGTGATATTGTTAAAACCCTATCAGATAGTTTCATGTGTTCCTCCATATATTTTAAGAATGTTGTCTAAACATTTATTTCAAATCATACTATATATTATTATATAATGAAGTAATTTGCAAGTGTATTTTTTAAAAATTGCATTTTTTTAAATTGGATATTTCATTTTTTTTAAATTATTTTTTTGCCCAATAATAAATTAATTGTAAAAAATACCGCAAAGTATTGTAATTTTTGGCTTCATGATATAATATTAAGCTAATACTTAAGTCGTAAAATAAACCTTTTAAAGGAGAAATTAAATGAATAACTTTATCATTTCTGCCTGTTCTACAGCAGATCTTCCCCTTAAATTCTTTAAGGAACACAATATACCTTGCCTTTATTATTCATTTATTATTAATGACAAAGTCTATTCCGATGACTTAGGCACCACAATGTCATATGAAGAGTTTTATAATAGAATCGATGAAGGTGCAATGCCAACGACTTCGCAAGTCAACGTAGATACATATGTAAATACATTCGAACCTTATTTAAAAGATGGTTTAGATATACTGCATTTATCATTTTCATCCGGATTATCCGGTTCTTGTGGTAGCGCGTTTTCCGCGGCAGAAATATTAAAAGAAAAATACCCGGATAGAAAAATATACGTTATAGATACTCTTGCTGCATCTTTAGGCTATGGGCTGCTTGTCAATTACGCCGTGTCAAAGAAAGATGCCGGCGAAGACATAGATAAGATATATAACTGGATTAATGAAAATAAACTTAACCTTAACCATTGGTTCACAGTTAATGATTTACAGCATCTAAAGCGCGGCGGTCGTCTTGGCAGCGGTGCTGCATTACTAGGAACGCTTCTTCATATAAAACCAGTACTTCATGTAGATAACAAAGGAAAATTGATTCCTGTAAGTAAAACTGCAGGGCGTAAGAAATCTTTAAATGAATTGGTATCCAGAATGGAAGAGATGATAGTCAATCCTGATGGCCAGGAAATATTTATCAGCCATTCTAATTGTATAGAAGATGCAAATTACGTTGCCGAGCGTATTAAAAGTCATATCCCCGGAATAAAAAGAGTCTTTATAAATATGATAGGCCCCGTAATCGGCAGCCATACCGGGATTGGGACTGTTGCCGTATTTTTCCTAGGCAAAAACCGTGAAGAATTTAAAGATTGATAAAAGTTTTGTAAATGTAAAAGAATAATTATTTATATAGAAGGATATTTGGAGGAAAACAGTGAAAAATCTTATTATTACATTACTAGCCGTTATAGGCGTTGCTGCTATTATGTATTTTGGATGGGATTGGATATCTGCCGGCATACAGTCTTTATTCGATTCGGTTAAAGGGTTTTTTTCTAGTCTTTAGCAAAATTAGATTATTAAGATTCTTTAGCTTTCTTATATAATGCAAGTTTTTAGCAGTAATTATTCACTTTTAAATATGTAAACCAAAGGTCAATTTGTTTAATCGTTAATTATATTTAATGTTTAAATTTAATAAAAAACCGGCTTTTAAGCCGGTTTTTTATTACTTATTATTTGTTTGCATCTTGCCTTGAAATAATTTTATTAACGGCATGAAGCAATGCTAAAATACTGGATTCCAATATATCAGTAGAAAGCCCTCTTCCTATATACGTATTTCCATTATAGTTTACTTTAACCGTTACTTCGCCGAGCGCGTCTTCGCCCTGGGATACAGATTTTATCTTATAATCCATCAGCTTGAATTTCATCTGTACTATCTTTTCCACTGCTTTGTATGCCGCATCAACAGGCCCGTCGCCAAGAGAAACCTTTTCTACCATTTCTCCGTCGTGGTTTAAAACTATATTTGCAGTAGACGTAAGCGTATTTCCGCTGTTTATGATATACTTTTCAAGTTTGTAGTGCTTAACGGTCTGCGACTTATGTTCTACCAATGCCTCTATATCATAATCCGTAACTTCTTTTTTCTTATCGCAAAGTTTCTTAAACTCTTCAAAAGCTACATCCACTTCATCCTGAGCTAACCTGTAGCCAAGTTCACTTAATCTCTCCTTAAACGCATGAGATCCAGAATGCTTGCCAAGTATCATGCTGTTTTTAATAAGCCCTATTGATTCTGGCGTCATTATCTCATACGTTAAGCGGTTCTTCATGACTCCGTGCTGGTGTATGCCTGCCTCATGCGCAAAAGCATTAGCGCCAACTATCGCTTTATTCGGCGGAATGTTTACGCCTATGATACGCGACAACTTGTTACTAGAACGGTATAGCTGAGTCGTATCTATATCCGTATATGCGTCTAGGTATTGCCCTCTTGTTTGAATAGCCATTACCACTTCTTCAAGGGCAGCGTTCCCTGCACGTTCTCCTATACCGTTTATCGTACATTCTATCTGGGATGCACCTGCCTTAATTGCTGCTATAGAATTTGCAACTGCCATGCCAAGATCGTTATGGCAATGCACTGATACATCTACCCTGTCTATGTTTTCCACATTTTTCTTTAAATAAGATATAATGTCATACATCTCATCAGGAGTAGCGTATCCAACAGTATCAGGTATATTTACTACTGTTGCACCGCAATTTATCGCCATCTCCACCGCTTTTTTAAGGAACTCCCTGTCGCTTCTTGATGCATCTTCAGCTGAAAACTCCACGTTTGGCAAAAGCGACTTTGAATAGGTCACCATTTCACGTATTCTTTCCAAAACCTCATCCGGCTTCATCTGCAATTTATATTGCATATGAATATCTGACGTTGCGATAAAGGTATGAATCACCGGATTAGCAGCACCCTTAACGGCTTCATAAGCCGTATCGATGTCGCGTTTAACTGCACGGCAAAGTGATGCGACAGAACACTCTTTAATAACCTCTGCAATAGCCTTAACAGATTCAAAATCCCCGGGGCTTGAAATCGCAAAGCCCGCCTCTATAGTATCAACTTTGAGGCGTTCAAGCTGCTTAGCAATCTTTAGTTTTTCATTTAAGTTCATGCTGCATCCCGGCGATTGTTCGCCGTCTCTTAAAGTCGTGTCAAAAATTTTAATTTTTCTGGCCATTTTTACCACCTCATAAATTTATTTTTTATATAAAAAAACCTTCATCTCTATAAACAAAGAGACGAAGGTTTAATAACTTCCGCGGTACCACTCACATTAACGCAAAAATTGCGTTCACTTTATAGCGTCATAATATATAACGCTTGTTCCTTGATAACGGAGAACATACCCGGGCATTAATTGCCAGCTCGTAGGTGAGAGACCTATTTATAAGCATGCTGTCATTCCAGCTACCGACAGCTCTCTAAAAAGCTTTTAAAAGGTGTTTTATCCTACTTCATAGCATTTAAATTTGATTTTTAATATTTTATAACACTTATTTTAAAAAGTCAATACATTCCAAAATAAAAAACATTTATAAATATATATTTTGGAGATATTAATAATATATCAAAAATATCTGAGGAGGAAAAAATAATGGCCGAAAAAAAATGTAGCAACTGCAGAAGGCCTTTAACTGAAGAAGACGTAAGATACTGCTGTAGCTGTAATGCTCCCCTTTGTAAACTATGCTATGACAAAAAGAATGGTTACTGCGACAGTTGTGAGCTTAATTTTCCAAGAGTTATGTTTTAATATAAAAAAATAATCTTAAAAATAAAATCCGCTCGAAATATCGGGTGGATTTTTTGTAAAACATTTGAAATGTTATAATTCTTTTTATATAATAGGGTATGTGAATTTTTAGCAGGTTTTGGAGATTAAAATGGCAGAGACTGAAAAGAAAAACTTTATTGAAGAAATAATAGAAAATGATCTTAAGGAAAACCCGGATTTAAAGATCATAACCCGTTTCCCGCCGGAGCCAAATGGGTATCTGCATATAGGGCATGCAAAGTCCATATGCTTAAATTTTATGACGGCACAAAAATATGGCGGCAAATGCAATCTCCGTTATGACGATACTAACCCAACCAAAGAGGAGATGGAATACATTAACTCAATAGAAAGAGATGTTAAATGGCTTGGGTTTGAATGGAACAAAAAATGTTTTGCATCCGATTATTTCGATTATATGTATAGCAGGGCTATTATCTTGATAAAAAAAGGCCTTGCCTACATATGCGATCTAAACTCAGAAGAAATCCGCGAATATAGGGGGACTTTAACACAGCCCGGAAAGAACAGCCCATATCGGGAAAGAAGCATGGAAGAAAACCTAAAGTTGTTTGAAGAAATGAAAAACGGCGTATATGCCGACGGCAAAAAAGTATTGCGTGCCAAGATAGATATGTCCTCCCCTAACTTAAATATGAGGGACCCGGTCATATACCGTATACTAAAGGCTTCTCACCATAGGACTAAAGATAAGTGGTGCATCTACCCGATGTATGACTTTGCACATCCGCTGGAAGATGCTTATGAGGGAGTTACACACAGTATATGCACGCTCGAATTCGAATCCCACCGCCCGCTTTACGACTGGTTTATAAATAACTGTGATTGTGAAAACATTCCACACCAGTACGAATTTGCACGGCTTAATCTAACCCGTACAATAATGAGCAAACGGTATCTTAAAAAACTGGTAGACGAAGGTTTCGTATCCGGCTGGGACGACCCTAGGATGCCCACTTTAAGCGGTTTAAGAAGAAGAGGTTATACTCCGGAAGCGATACGGGATTTCTGCGACAGGATAGGCGTTGCCAAATCCAACAGCGAAGTCTCTTCAGCATTGCTCGAACATTGCATAAGAGAAGACTTAAATCTAAAAGCTCCTCGGCGCATGGCAGTTTTAGAGCCTCTAAAAGTTGTATTTACCAATTTTAATGACACCGAGATGTTACCCGCTGAAAATATGCCTTTTGATTCAACTGACATAAGGCAAATACCGTTTTCAAACGAGATATACATAGAAAAATCCGATTTCATGGAAGACCCGCCAAATAAATACTTTCGCTTAAAGCCTTTAGGCGAAGTAAGGCTTAAATACGCTTACATAATTAAATGCAATGAAGTCATCAAAGATGAGAACGGCAAAGTCTTTAAGCTTCTTTGCACTATAGACCCGCTTTCTAAATCTGGCGGCGAGACGGCAGGCAGAAAAATAAAAGGTACTCTTCACTGGGTAGATGCTATGACCGCCGTTCCTGCAACAGTGAATGTCTACGATTATCTTTTAACAGATGATAACCCCGAAGCAGACTTCAGCGAAAGGTTAAATAAAGACTCTAAGAAAGTTTATAACGCCTTTGTTGAGCCCTCCTTAAAAGGCTCCTCAATTGGAGATACTTTTCAGTTCATGCGCCAGGGATATTTTTCTGTAGACCCTGATACAGCAAAAGATAATTTAGTCTTTAACCAGGTAGTCGGTTTAAAAGACAGCTGGGCCAAAGTAGAAAAAAAATAAAATATTTACATATCCGTTTTATATTAAAGGAGTTTTATTATGCTAGTAAGAACGAGATTTGCCCCAAGCCCAACAGGCTATTTACATATAGGAGGTTTGAGGACCGCGCTTTACTCATGGCTGTTTGCGCGTAAAAACCATGGACAGTTTATATTAAGAATAGAAGATACAGACCAAAAGCGTGAAACTGAAGGTGCATGCAAAGTCATTTACGATACTCTTAACTTAACCGGCCTAACATACGACGAAGGCCCCGATATCGGCGGCGCCTTTGGGCCGTATATTCAAAGCGAAAGAAAAGAAATTTATTTAGAATATGCAAAAAAGCTGATAGAAAAAGGCGCAGCTTACTATTGTTTTTGCACAAAAGAGCGTTTAGATTCCCTAAGGGAAGGCAGAAAAGACGGAAATACCGCTTATGATAAACATTGCCTTAATCTCCCCAAAGAAGAAGTAGAGAGGTTATTAAAAGAAGGCGTTCCTTATGTCATCCGCCAAAACATACCAAACGAAGGCGTATATACATATAAAGATGAAGTATACGGCGAAGTATCAGTTCCTCTTGCAGACTTAGACGACAATATACTAATAAAATCAGACGGTTTTCCAACTTATAATCTGGCAAACGTAATAGACGACCACTTAATGGCAATAACACATGTAATACGCGGGGTTGAGTATTTATCTTCGACGCCTAAATACAATCTAATATACGATGCGCTTGAATGGCCAAAACCTATGTATATACATCTGCCCCCTGTAATGCGCGACAAAAATAACAAGCTTTCTAAAAGGCATGGAGATGCATCTTTTAAGGATTTCTTAGACAAAGGTTATTTAAAGGAAGCTATCATAAACTATATAGCGCTTCTTGGCTGGAGCAGCGGAGACGAGCAGGAATTTTTCACTTTAGACGAACTTGTTGAAAAATTCTCGATAAGCGGCCTTAACCGCTCACCTGCTATATTTGATATTGATAAACTAAAATGGATGAATGCACAATATATAAGGCAGCTGCCTCCCGTTGAGTTTTTACGCCTGTCTACACCTTATTATGTAAAAGTGTTGCCTCATAATCGTTTTAACTTCAGCCTTATATCAAGGCTAATACAACCGAGGCTGGAGACTATGACAGAAATCTATGATAAGCTTGAGTTCTTAATGGAATTTAGCGAATACGACATGGAGCTTTTTGTAAGTAAGAAGATGAAGACAACTCCTAAAGATTGCCTGCCCTTTCTAACTTCCTCCCTTAAAGTATTGGAAAAGCTTAATGACTATTCTGAAGAAGGTATAAAAGACGTATTACTTAAACTCGCAGAAGAACTGGGCATTAAAAGCGGCAAGCTTTTAGGGCCTTTAAGAACAGCGGTTACAGGCGTGCCTGTCACTCCCGGCGGAGCTATCGAAGTCATATGCCTTTTAGGCAAAGAAGAGAGCTTAAGGCGGTTAAAAATAAGTATAGACCTTTTAAAAAAATATTTATCCACTGGAGAAGATAAATGAAGTTAGGAATAGTAGGGTTGCCGAACGTGGGGAAAAGCACCCTTTTTAATGCACTTACAAATGCAAAAGTCGCGAGCGAAAATTTTCCGTTTTGCACTATAAATCCAAATATCGGTATGGTTGCCGTTCCAGACGAACGGCTAAATGTGCTGTCCAAAATGCACAATCCCGAAAAAATAACTCCTGCAGTCATCGAATTTGTAGACATTGCAGGCCTTGTCCGGGGCGCAAGCAAAGGCGAGGGTTTAGGCAACCGCTTCTTATCACATATACGGGAGGTAGACGCAATAGTCCACGTAGTGCGCTGTTTTGAGGACAGCAATATTTCACATGTAGACGGCAGCGTAAACCCCCTCCGTGATGTTGAAACGATAAACTTTGAACTTATCTTTGCAGATTTGGAAACAGTTGATAAACGGCTGATTAAATCTGAAAAATTAGTTAAAACTAACGATAAAAAGTACGTAATTGAAACAGCGGCGCTAAAAAAGATAAAAGATTTTTTGGAAAAAGGTATTCTGGCACGTAATATGGATTTAGACGGTGAAGAAAAAGAAGTCTTAAATGAGCTTTACCTTTTAACAGCTAAACCAGTCATATATGCTGCAAACGTCAGCGAAGACAATATAACTGCTCCAACTGATGAATTGCCAGGTTTTACAGCCCTATTTAAACTGGCGGATAAAGAATCTGCTGAAATCATGATAGTATGTGCAAAGATAGAATACGAACTATCCGAACTAACGCAAGAAGAACGAAAAGAGTTTTTAGAAGACTTAGGCCTTTCTAAATCCGGCCTTGAAACCCTCGTTGAGAAAAGCTATAAATTATTGGGGCTTATAAGCTATCTAACTGCAGGGCCTAAAGAAGTCCGTGCATGGACTATACCAAACGGCACCAAAGCGCCACAGGCCGCCGGAAAGATACATTCGGATTTTGAAAGGGGTTTTATAAAGGCAGAGGTCATAAGTTATGAGGACTTGATAAATATAGGTGATATGCAGCATGCCAAAGAAAAAGGTCTTATCCGGCAGGAAGGGAAAGAATACGTAGTAAAAGACGGAGACATAGTTTTATTCAAGTTTAACGTATAAGAGGTCTAAAAAGGCCTCTTTTTTTACAATATTATATAAAATTACTCTTGACATCTTTTGCACTTGATAATACCATATATAGTATACCATATATTATTTCACACTATATATTATACTTTAGGAGAAAAACTATGAACATTAACGAAAATGCCAAAATAGTTTTACAAAAAAGGTACTTAAAAAAAGGCCCAAACGGCGAGGTAGAGGAAACTGTTGAACAGCTTTTTGAACGTGTCGCTAAAACTATATCTTCAGCAGACAAGTTATATGATAAGAATGCTGATACCAAGGCTACTGAAAAAGTCTTTTACGACATGATGACCAACCTGGAATTCCTTCCTAACTCACCTACACTGATGAATGCAGGGCGCCCTTTAGGGCAGCTTTCTGCCTGTTTCGTGCTCCCTGTCGGCGACAGTATGGAGGAAATTTTCGATGCGGTCAAATATGCCGCACTTATACATAAAAGCGGCGGCGGAACGGGATTCAGTTTTTCCCGCTTAAGGCAAAACGGTGCCTCAGTAAGTTCTAGCGGCGGCATAGCTTCCGGCCCTGTCAGTTTCTTAAAAGTATTTAACATGGCAACAGAAGCCGTAAAGCAAGGCGGTACCCGTAAGGGCGCCAACATGGGTATCCTTAGGATAGACCATCCTGACATCTTGGAATTTATAAACTGTAAAAGAGATAATGCCGATATAACCAATTTCAATATAAGCGTAGGTATTACCGAAGAATTTATGAAAGCAGTTGCTGGCGGAGAAGACTATGCATTGATAGACCCTAACACAAAAAATGTAGTTAAAGAACTAAATGCAAAAGAAGTTTTTGATACGATAGTAAATGCAGCCTGGAAAAACGGCGAGCCCGGCATAATATTTTTAGACAGGTTGAATAAAGATAACCCTGTTCCTAAAAAAGGCGAAATAGAATCTACTAACCCATGCGGCGAGCAGCCTCTGCTTCCTTATGAAGCCTGTAACTTAGGTTCTATAAACCTGTTTAAGATGCTAAATGATAAAAACGAAATAGATTATGAAAAACTTGAAAAGACAGTTAGAAACGCTGTGCATTTTTTAGATAACGTAATCGAAGTCAATAAGTATCCGTTAGATATTATAGACAAAAATACCAAAGACACCCGGAAAATCGGCCTTGGCATCATGGGCTTTTCGGATATGCTTATCTTGATGGGTATACCGTATAACAGTAACGAGGGCGTTGACATGGGCAGAAAAGTTATGTCCTTTATACAAAAATGTGGTAAAGAAGCAAGCATGGAGTTAGCAAAGACCCGGGGTGCTTTTCCTGCTTTCAGTGAAAGCACATTTGACCAGTCTAAGCCTATAAGGAACGCCACGGTGACCACAATAGCCCCAACCGGTACCCTTAGCATGATAGCTGGCTGTTCAAGCGGCATAGAACCTGTTTTCGCATACGCATACATAAGGAACGTAATGGATAACACCAGGTTAGTAGAGGTAAACCCGATATTAAAAGACGTCCTTAAAAAAAGAGGGCTGTTTAATGCGGATGTTATGGAAAAGATCGTTAAAAACGGGACGCTTAGACACATAGATGAGATACCTAAAGATATAAAGGACGTTTTCGTATGTGCGCACGACGTATCTCCTGAATACCATATACGTATGCAGGCGGCGTTTCAGGAAAATATAGACAATGCCGTTTCTAAAACCGTTAATTTTGCCTCCTCCGCAACGCCGGAAGACGTAAGAAAGGTTTATCTATTAGCATATGAACTCGGTTGTAAAGGTGTTACCATATATCGCGACGGAAGCCGTGACTCCCAAGTGTTAAACATCGGTTCTGTCAAAACGGGCGAAATAAAAGAGGAAATAAAAGAGGATAAAAAACTTGCTCCGCGTGAACGGCCTAACATAACAACCGGTTTTACGGAAAAGATGAAAATAGGCTGCGGTAACTTATATATAACAGTAAACTACGACGATGAAGGGATCTGCGAAGTTTTTACAAACACCGGTAAACACGGCGGGTGCCCATCCCAAAGCGAAGCAACTGCGCGTCTTGTATCTATGGCGCTAAGATCCGGAATCGATACTAAGATAATAATAGACCAGTTAAAAGGTATACGCTGCCCGTCTACTATACGCCAGCCTAATTTAAAAGTAACCTCCTGCCCAGATGCTATAGCAAAAATGATAGAAAAAGTAGCTAAATATCAAAGCAGCAACCGTGCTATAGATGAACTGGAAGCAGAAGGCCAGAATTCAAATTTTAAAGGCAAGACAAATTATTGCCCGGAGTGCGGCGCGAAAGTTGAACATGAGGGTGGTTGTATTATTTGTAGGAACTGCGGATATTCAAAATGCGGCTGATCTAAAACCCTATAAATCAGTATAAAATGAAAAGAGGAAGGCTTATATTAAGTCTTCCTCTTCTTCTTCTTCAAAATATAAACGCTTTATATTAGCGCCTAAGCTTATCAGTTTTTTATCTATATTGTCATATCCTCGGTCTATATACTTCGTATTGGAGATTTCAGTCTTGCCGTCTGCCATAAGGCCGGCAACTATAAGAGCAGCACCTGCGCGCAGGTCAGTAGCCCTGACTGGAGCGCCAGTTAGCTGTGAAACACCTTCTACTATCGCTACTTGTCCATTTATGCTTACATTAGCTCCCATCCTACGAATTTCTTCTATATGCTTAAATCTTGATTCAAAGATATTTTCTACAATTATACTTGTTCCGTCGGCAGTGCTTAAAAGTACAGTCGTGGGCTGCTGTAAATCCGTTGGAAAGCCCGGATATGGCATAGTCTTTATCGCTACGTGTTTCAAGATGTCTTTAACCGATACATGGATATAATCATCTCCCTCTTCTACGACCACTCCCATTTCCTGAAGTTTAGCAGAAAGTGCATCCATATGCGTTGGTATCACACTTTTTATAATTACATCGCCACGTGTAGCTGCTGTGGCTATCATCAACGTACCTGCTTCAATTTGGTCTGGTATTATTGAATACTCAGTCCCATGAAGCTGTTTAACACCACGTATCTTTATTATGTCTGTACCGGCGCCGGTTATCCTGGCACCCATACAGTTTAAAAAGTTAGCTGTGTCTACGACATGGGGCTCTTTGGCCGCATTTACTATCGTAGTCCTTCCTTCAGCTAATACAGCCGCTAACATAATATTTATAGTTGCGCCTACAGATACAATATCTAAAAATATCTCTGCTCCCTTAAGGCCATTTGGCGCCTCTGCTATTATTCTGCCATACTCAACGTCTACATTGGCTCCAAGGGCCCTCATGCCCTTTATATGCTGGTCTATAGGACGGGTACCTATTGCACAGCCGCCCGGCAGCAATATTTCCGCTTTTCCGAATTTGCCAAGTAAAACGCCTAAAAGATAATAAGACGCACGCATACGCTTAACAACTTTGAAATCGGCTATATATGTAGAAACACCCGAAGTGTCTACAAGCATTTTGCCGTCTTCCGTTAACGTAACGTCCGCGCCTATTTTATCAAGCATGTAGCTAAGCAGCCTTACGTCTTCGATATAAGGCAGGTTCTCAAGTTTACAAGACTCGCTACATAAAATAGTAGCCGGAATAATGGCTACGGCTGCATTTTTAGCACCGCTTACTGTAACTTCGCCTTTTAAAGGTATTCCGCCTTCTATTACTATCTTTTCAACCATAATCTAATTTTCATGTAAACGATTTTTACTTCGTTTCTCCTTAAACCCTATTATAGTGCTTTTGTATTATAACAAAAACTCTTTCTTTTATCAATACTAAAACAAGAGCCGCTAAATACGGCTCTTTAAAGTTTATTAAATATCAGTCAGCACTATACGGAAGCATAGCCATAACCCTCGCACGTTTAATTGCTGTAGCCAGCTGACGCTGATGCTTTGCACATGTTCCAGAAGCGCGCCTTGGCATTATCTTGCCACGCTCTGTTATTAACTTTCTCAACTTTGCTGTATCTTTGTAATCGATATGTTCAATATTTTCAGTACAAAATATGCAAACTTTCTTCTTAGGCCTTCTAATACGGCGGCCTCTGTTTTGTTGTTTATCTTCACTCATTTTATTTTCTCCTCAATAATTAACTTAAAAAGGAAGCTCTTCATCATCAATCGGAGTAAAATCGCTCATGTTGTCATTAAATGTTCCGGCTGAATCAGCATCCCCATCGCCTTTTTCGGCGCTTCCCGGAGCCTTCCCTAAGAACTGTACGTCTTCGGCAACTATTTCCGTAGCATATCTCTTTTCTCCGTTGCTATTGGTATAAGACCTTGTCTGTATACTTCCCGACACTGCGACAGGCCTGCCTTTTGCAAGATATTTACCGCAGTTGTCTGCTAGGCCACGCCATGTAACAACTGGTATAAAATCTGCTTTTTTTTCAGCATCCCTAGAAAAAGTCCTCTGTACTGCTACAGTAAAAGTGCAGACAGAAACTCCGTTTGGAGTTGTTCTAAGTTCAGGATCCCTTGTAAGATTACCAATAATAATAGCTTTATTCATTGATACACCTCTTTAATTTTCCTTGTTAATAACAATATAACGAAGAACTTCATCAGAAATCTTATAATTTCTATTAAGCTCGGCTGGGACGTCGCTGCCTGCTTCAAAATCCATCAATACATAATAACCTTCCGTTATATAATTGATAGCGTATGCAAGCTTTTTTAAGCCCCACTCATCTACTTTTTCTACTTTTCCACCATTATTTTCGACTATAGAAGAAAACTTGTTTATAATATCCGTTCTTTTCTCATCTTCCATATTTGGTTTTAAAATATACATAGATTCGTATTTTGCCATACCGCTTCCACCTCCTTTTTGGACTAATGGCTCTTTTTCCCAAAAGAGCAAAGAAGAACTTATACTCTTATAAGCATAGCATGGTTATTATATCATCATCAAAACGCGTTTTCAATAATATTCTTATTTTATTTTTAATTTAAAAAGGCCTGCACAAATGCAAGCCTTTTTTATCTTTTTCTAAAAGTTGTTTCTGCCTTTGAACTTAGGCGGTTTTGGTCCCTTGGAAAGCTTTGCAGCTTTTGGCCCGTTGCCTGCTTTACCCAGTTTGCCTGCCTTTGCCTTCTTTTCTTTCCACATAAGGATAAATAGCGTGGTGCCAACTCCAACTATTAATACTATAAGTATTATTATAACTACTAAAAGCGTACCCAAAGTTCCTGCCGAGTTCACATCCGAAGCATCACCAAAAGGGTTTTCTTCCGTAGCGCCAACAGTAACTTCCAGCGGATCTGCCGTCACGGTATACTCTTTCCCTGAAGCATCGGTCAACGTCATCACAAAATTAAACGTTTGGGTTTCAGTTACTTCATACTCTATTTCAGTATATTTCGTACCCTGCGGTAATGTCGTGAAAGTATGGACATCACCTATTGTCTCTTCAGTAATCACTGCATTTTGAAAAGTGTCTTCACTGTCGTTGGTAACTGTTATTTCAAAAGTAACTGTACCTGCCTCTTCCAATGCCGTAGTGTCCGTAGCGACCCCCATGGTAACTGCCGCATCTTTATCCTCCCCAGACACCTCAATGCTTACAGTGTTAGATTCAAATGTATACACTACACCCGTAGAATCTTTAGCAGTAACAGTGAAATTAAGGGTTGTATCATTGTCAAACGGTATACTCGTAGTAGCTTCTATTCTTTCATTCGGCTCAATAGCAGAATATTTTGCCGAAACTTTAGACTGCTGATGATCGTATATCGTAACATCTGTAAAAGAAATATTACCGACATTTCTAACCACAACATCAAATGTAATTTCATCTCCGGCTTCTACGCTTGTCTTGTCCGGAGTTATTGTCATCTCTATATCCGGATCGGAAATCGAAAGAGTCTTGTTAGGTAAAGTTTTGGTTTCTGTCGTCCCATTAGCTGTATATTTAACCGTAGGCGTTACTGTAACGTCTTCCGTAAGCTTATGAGTATAGGTCACTGTCCTTTTTGCTCCTGCAGCAAGGCTTGATACTGTACCTACCTTTGCGCTGCTGTTTAATGGCGACAAATATACCTCTATATTTGAAAGCGTAGCCTCGCCTGTGTTTTCAAGCGTTATAGTAAAAACAATACTGCTGTTTTTAACGGCAGTTGTCCTTGAAACGCTGACTTTTGCAGTAAGCTCGGCGCTAAGTGTTTTTTTAGATATTACAACAGAATCAGTGTCGACATTTACAGAGTCACATTTTGCCGTAAATACAAGTGACGTTCCGAGTTTGCTTTCCGGTATGGTCAGCGTTTTATTGGTTGATTCAGTTCCACCAGCTGAGATGCTGGCTATAGTTGCAATTTCACCACCATCATAGATAATGCTAACATTATTTACTGTACTGCTTGTATTATTTGTTACTTTAAAAGTAAAAGTTACATCGCCTTCCCCAGAAAGCGACGTTGGATTAGCTGTTACATTAAGAGTTAAATCCCCAGCCGTTATCGCCTTGGCTACAGGAACCCCCATAAACATAGTCATAAATATAAATGTTATAGTAAGAACTATGCTAATAACCTTTTTCAAAATATAAATCCTCCTATCTTGGCTGCTAATAATTAGACGAATTTTTATTAAGCTTGTTTCTTCTGATTATAGTACTTTTATAGTCCAGCCAAAATCGTCTTTAACGGTACCGTTTTGTATTCCAGTTAATGTATCATACATAAGCGATGTGGTCTCGCCCATTTTGCCGTTGTTTATAATAAGAGTATCGTCATCGATCATAAGTTCCCCAACAGGGCTTATAACTGCAGCAGTCCCAGTTCCAAAGACTTCTTTTAGCATACCGTTTTTGTGTGCATCTTTAAGCTCATCAACACTTATTAAACGTTCTGAAACCTTCATCCCAAATTTATTTGCAAGTTTAATTACAGAATCCCTTGTTATTCCGGGCAGTATGCTCCCCGTAAGCTTAGGCGTAACAATCTCTTCTCCAATTTTAAAGAAGATGTTCATAGAACCTACTTCTTCTATATATTTTCTTTCTCTCGCATCCAGCCACAGTGCCTGGTCGCATCCTTTTTCTTCTGCCCTGGCTGATGCTACTAAACTTGCGGCATAATTGCCTCCTGTTTTAACATAGCCCGTTCCACCTTTAACCGAACGTACATATTCCGTTTCAATGTATATTTTAGTTGGTGCCAGCCCGTTTTCATAATATGCACCAACAGGCGATAAAATTATATAGAATATATAGGTATGAGATGGATGAACGCCAAGGAACGGATCTGTTGCTATTATAGTCGGTCGGATATAAAGCGATGTCCCCGGAGAAGAAGGTATCCAGTCTGCATCTAACCTGATAAGCTCATAAAGCGCCTCTAAAACAGCATCTTCTGGAAGTTTTGGCGCGCATATCCTTTCGCAAGTGGAATTCATTCTCTTAATGTTGTCCCACGGGCGGAAAAGCGCTATGCTTTTATCCGGCCTCTTATATGCTTTCATGCCCTCAAATGCCTCTTGCCCATAATGGAAAACAGCACATGCCGGCGACAATTTAAAATCTTCAAACGGCTTTATTTTCAAATCATACCATCCATCTTCAATACTGTAATACATAGTAAGCATATGGTCTGTAAATAAACGTCCGAACCCCAATTTAGATTCATCTTTATATTTGGGCTTCGGATTCGAAGTTCTTTGAATATTTAGTTTCATAAACCTTTTTCTCCCTTAAACATATAAATAAAAACATCTATTTAATTATTTTAAAACTTTTTCTTTCTTATTTCAATGCCCTATTTTATTATATCTGTTTCCCCGCGTTCCTTTAATTCAGCTTCGCCTGCGGTTATTTCAAGAATATGTTTTAATATATTTTCTTTATCTTCCGTTATATAAATAAGCGCATTAACATTATCTAAATACTTGATTTCGCCAATTGTTACACTATTTTTATTAAGATAAGCCTCTATCTTTGCCCATTGTGGATACTTACAGCTTATGCCCAAAATACTTGCGCTTACTATTTCTTTTTTCCCTGCCTTGTTAATAGCTAAAGCCGCACATTTTGAGTAGGCGCGCGTGAGCCCTCCTGTACCTAGCAATACACCGCCAAAATAACGTGTAACGACTATAAGTACGTGATTTAGTTCATTTGACTTTATAACCTCTAAAATGGGCATGCCTGCAGTCCCCTGTGGTTCTCCGTCGTCGCTTGCCCGAACGGTATTTTCATCTATTACATATGCAAAGCAGTTATGCCGCGCATCAAAGTGCTTTTTTTTGATAAGCTCTATTTTTTGGCGGGCTTCACTTTCATTCTCTACGTTTAATACGTATCCTAAAAACGTGGATTTATTTACAGTTAGTTCTGCAACGGCTTCGCATCCTATAACGTAGCGCATTTATTCCTCAACAACCAATTTGTGGTAGACTTTTTTGCCTTTTTTTATGATGATGTAGCCAGAAGATATATCTTCATTTGTCACTTCATAAAACTCATCTTTAATTTTTCTATCGTTAATACTTACCCCTCCGCCGGATATAAGCCTTCTGCCTTCTCCTTTAGATGACGTAATTAAGCACAATATCATTAAGTCTATAAGCTTGCTGTTTTTATCAAGCTCGGCCTTTGTTATCGTAGTCGTCGGCATATTTTCGTTATTGGCCCCTCCGCTAAACAAAGCCTTTGCCGCCTCTTTAGAATCCTCCGCAGCCTTTTCGCCATGAACCTGCTTGGTTACTTCAAACGCCAAAGTTTCCTTTGCCTTGTTTATCTCTTCTCCGGAAACGGCGCACATCTTCTTTATGTCTTTAATAGGCAAGAACGTTAAAAGCATTAGGCAGTTTTCAACGTCTGCATCATCTACGTTACGCCAATACTGGTAAAACTCATAAGGCGAAGTTTTATCAGGATCAAGCCATACTGCACCCTTCTCCGTTTTGCCCATCTTTCTTCCGTCGCTGGTTAAAAGCAGTTTAAATGTCATTCCAAAGGCTTCGCCCTGCTCTTTTCTGCGTATAAGGTCTGCCCCGGCTAAAATGTTAGACCACTGGTCGTCGCCGCCAAGCTCAAGGACGCATCCATATTCTTTATATAGCACTAAAAAATCGTATGCCTGCATAAGCATATAGTTAAATTCAAGGAAGTTAAGCCCTCTTTCCATGCGGCTCTTAAAGCATTCTGCCGTCAGCATCTTATTTACTGAAAATTTAACCCCTATGTCACGTAAAAACTCTATGTAGTTTAATTTTAAAAGCCAGTCGGCGTTGTCGACCATTAATGCCCTGTCCAAAGAAAAATCCAAAAAACGCCCTATTTGCCTTTTAAATTTTTCAGAATTATTTTTTATAGTTTCTTTATTCATCATACGCCGCATGTCCGTTTTTCCGCTAGGATCACCGACCATTGCAGTCCCTCCGCCGACCAATGCTATAGGGGTATGCCCTGCGCGCTGCATATGCGCCATAGCCATAAGCTGAACATAGTGCCCGACATGTAAACTGTCTGCAGTTGGGTCAAACCCTATATAAAAAGCGATTTTCTTGTTTGCAAGCATTTCTCTTAACCCTTCATGGGTTACCTGCTTTATAAAGCCTCTCTCCATTAAAACGTCGTATGCGTTTTTCATATGTAGTTCCTCCAAGCAATTCATATAAATAGATTATACCTTTTTTCCTCCAGTTAGAAAAGTATAAAAATACACCTCATAAAAATTAAGGTGTATTTTAAAGAGATCTTTTATTTAAATACAACTGAACATATAATAACCGTCGAAATAAGACCTGCAACTTCTGCCGCTAATGCTGCTGGGACTATATACTTGGTTTTGGTAATGCCTGCATTGCCAAAATAAACTGCGATAGTATAAAAAAGCGTTTCAGATGAGCCCATAAGTGTAGATGCCATCCTGCCCACCATAGAATCCGCCCCGTACGTGCTTAATATATTTGCTAAAATTCCAAACGATGCATTGCCCGAAAATGGCCTGGTTATTGCCAAAGGCAATAATTCCGGCGGTATATTAAATACGGAAAGCACCGGGGATAAAACTGCTGCTAAATACTCAAACCCGCCTGCTGCATTGAACATAGACACTGCAAATACAAAAGCAACTACATACGGTATTATTTTAATAGCCATTTTAACGCCGTCAGCCGCACCTTCTACAAAGGCCTCATAAACCGGCGTTTTATTTAAAAGGCCATAAGTAACTACGCCTACTATAAATGCCGGAACGAAAAGCAAAGATACGTACATCATCTTTTTGACTTCCAAAATCTCTTCATAATCTTGGCAGATAATATCCCAACGCATGTAGTAACCGTAGTTGCCAAAAGCGTTGTTAGAACTATGTCTGCTGGGTTTTGCGCCCCGGAAGCTGATCTTAGCGCAATTACACTTAAAGGCAAAAGCTGTATAGAAGATGCGTTTATAATAAGAAACATACACATATCATCCGTAGCCGTTTTTTTATCCTTGCTGCTCTTTTGCATTTCCTCAATTGCCTTTATACCATATGGGGTAGCAGCATTACCCATACCAAGTACATTTGCAGATAAATTAAGTGTTATCATAGAGGTTGCTTCTTCACTTTTTTTGTCCTTGAAAAGCGGCTTAATAATAAACCCAAGCAACTTTGCTATTTTTTTTACCAGACCGGATTTTTGTGCAATGTTTAATATGCCCATCCATAGTGCATACACCCCTATTAAATTTACGCAAAGCAATGCAGCATCTTTGGCTCCATCCATTGCTGCATTTGCTAGCAGAGCTAAATTACCAGAAAAGATAGCGCTCGCAATAGACGCGATTATTATTATCGCCCAAAGATAATTTATCACTATATACTCCATTTTTTTTAGTATATAAAAATATATTGTTATAAATATTTTAATAGACCTTTAACAATGAAATAAATGTGTTAAATTTTTGAAAATAATCCTTTTCTCTCATTGACATTACTTTACAAAATTTATATTGTTTATAATAAATAGTTAAATAATGTTATTTAGAGGTTTAAAGTATATGAAATCAACTGGTATCGTAAGAAAAATTGATACTCTTGGGCGTATCGTTCTTCCTATTGAATTAAGAAGAATAATGGGGCTCGACATCAAAGATCCTGTCGAGATATTTGTAAGCGAAGACAGTATAATCTTAAAAAAATATCAGCCCACATGCATGTTCTGCAATAGTGCTGATGATATGGTCTCATTTAAGGATAAGAAAATCTGCAAGAAATGTTTAAATGAAATTAATAATTTAAATAGGTAATATGAGCTTATAAACTCTATTCTTACTTACACCAAAATATAATGCCGTTTTTAAAACAGCGTCTCTTTTTGTTAAACCATTTTGCATTAAATCTTTAGCATAATCTATTAATATACTATCGTCTATTTCCTTCTCAACTTTATTTATCCCAGCTAAAACTATAACTATCTCTCCCTTAACTTCATTTTCACCGATATCACCTATAATTGAATCTATACTTCCCCGCAATGCTTCTTCGTGTACTTTTGTAAGTTCACGCGCAATACAAACCGGCCTATCACCACCGCAATTTTTCCTTAAATCAGCAAGCGTTTTTTTTAGCCTAAACGGGCTTTCATATATAACAGTCGTATACTCACGTTTGGCGATTTCGCTTAATATCTGCTTTCTGTCTGCCCCTTCGCGCGGTATAAAACCTTCAAATGTAAACCTTCTTAGATCAAACGCACTTAAAGTCAGTGCGGAAATCAAAGCGCATGCACCCGGAATAGTTATAACGTCTATTCCAGACTCAACTGCCCTTTTGATAAGTTCGCTCCCGGGGTCTGAAATTAGCGGAGTCCCCGCATCAGATACTATGGCTATGTTCTTCCCCGATAAAAGCATATCTACTACACTTTTTGCCTTTTTCTTTGCGTTGTGTTCATGAAAGCTTATCTGTGGTGTGCCTATGTTAAACGCATTTTTAAGTTTAGCAGTCTGCCTCGTATCTTCTGCTGCTATTATATCAACGCTTTTTAGCGTTTCAATTGCCCTTGCTGTGATATCGCCTAAATTGCCAATAGGCGTTGAAACTATATAAAGCCTGCCTCTTTCCACAATATATCCTCCTTAGATAAGATGGTAAATTTGCTTAAGCGTGTCAGTATATTCCCCATCCTCTTTGTAAACGATTAAATTAGGCTTAACTATTATGCCAGCTGACGCTCCTTTAACGCCTTCTACTAAAAAATGGCTGGGAGCTTTTCCTTCTCTAGACTGGACGAATTGTAACCTTTTAGCTTCTATCCCGGCCTTGTTTAAAATAACAAAAACTTCAGATAATCTGGCAGATCTGTGTATCATATAAAGCCTGCCTTTTGGCTTTAAAATCTTTGCCGCATTATCTATTATCCCGAATAAAGTACACTTTTTCTCAAATCTGGCGACCGAATGACAATCCTCTTTTGGCTCTATCCCGCTATTAGCTTTTTCATACGGTGGATTGACTGTAACTACATCGACACTTTCTTTTATTATATCATCTGCATGCATTATGTCCCCGTTTATTATACTTATTGTTTCATCAAGGCCGTTTAATTTTACGCTCCTTAAAGCCATTTGTGCCATATAAGGCTGGATCTCAATACCTGTAATATACTTTGCTGTGTCTTTACCGCTTAAAAGGATGGGTATGATACCGGTCCCTGTACAAAAATCCACAACTTTGTCCCACTTCTTTAGAGTTGTAAACCACGAAAGTATAACTGCATCCGTGCCAAAGCAAAACATATCCGGATTTTGGATTATTTTAAGCCCCTTATATTCTAAATCGTCAATACGTTCGTTTCCTTCTAAAATTTCATTCATAATATCCTCTGTTATATTTTAAGCAACTTTTTAAAAATTTTAACATGAATACATTAAATTTAAAATGCCAAAATTAAAAGCCGCCCTTAAAAGACGGCTTTTAATTTTGTTTTTTTAAAAAACCCTTCTCCCACAGACAAAGTATGTTTGGTAATAACTGCTTGAAATATCGCCTATTACAACTTGTTTATTTGAAGAAGATGCGTGTATCATTTTATTAGAGCCTATATATATGCCCGTATGATTAACATTCGAGCTGCTGCTCGATCTGAAAAATACCAGGTCACCCGGCTGAAGTGAGCTCATCTTGGTTACCTTTGAAAAGCTGCTTAAATTAGAATACCCCAGTGCAGATAATCTTGAAACTTTAACTCCCATTTCGCGAAGTACGTAATAAATGAGGCCTGAACAATCGAAGGAAGACGGCCCTTCAGTACTATATTTATACGGTTTGCCAAGCTGTTCCTTCGCAAATGCTATCATTTTTTCTACTTTCGTCTGCGTAGTAGTCGTAGTTGTGTCATCACCACTGCTATCGCTGTCGCTTGTGCCTGTAGCGGCTATTGCTGAAGAACCATATAGTACAGCCCTCGTGTTTTTACCCAGCTTACCGTCAGCTGTTAGATTGTTTGCCTTTTGAAAAGCCTTAAGCGCTGCTTCTGTTACATTTCCAAAGTATCCGGTAGCGTTTCCGGAAAAATAATTTAATTCCTTTAACCTTTTCTGCAGTTCTACAACCAAGTCCCCTTTGTCTCCGGGATACAATACAAAATACTTTGCGTTCCCCGATTCCAGCATACTTAAAGTCTCTTTACCGACTATTCCGTCAACCGTTAAATTATTTACACTTTGGAAACGGCGGACCGCATCTTCTGTTATGGGCCCAAAATACCCGGTTATATTTGAATATGTATAATATTCAAGATCTTTTAGCTTCTGCTGTATAACTTTTATATAATCTGCCCTGTCCCCAGGATAATAAACTTCTGCTTCGGTTTTTTCTCCTGTAGTAAGCCTGTCCGAGCTTATGGTAGTATAGTTGCTTCCAAGCAAAGACTTCCTTGTTTCGGGCCCGGCTTTTCCATCTACTGCCAGTCCATTGTCTTTCTGAAACTGTATTACTGCATCCTGAGTATTTGTACCGTAATATCCAGTAGGATTTTGTTTTAAATATCCCCGTTTATAAAGTTCTTCTTGAAGTTCGGTTACCCAGTTGTCTTTGTCGCCCTTCATCAAAACCTCATATCTCTCTACTGCTAGCGCCGAATTCATGGTAAGAATAAGACACATTAAAACCGACACTGTAAATAATACCGTCTTTTTAAACATTGATCTCATAATACTGCAAAAAACCTTTCTAATAAATTTACCACTCACTGTTACTATCTAAATTAAAATATCTCTAAATACTGTGCCGGCATATACCCTTAAAATGCCGTTATAATTAACCTTCTTTCCTTAGAACCAGAACTTATAAAACCTACATCTAGTTTAATGATTTTGTAACATCTTTGTAATAAATATAGAACATTTTTTCCAATAATGCAATAACTTTTTGAATTTTTTTTGCAATTTAAGTGAAATTTTAATGATTTTAACCAAAAAATACAAAAAAGCATGCCTTTTTTCGATATTTTCATACAAAAAGCATGCTAAATTTATTTTTAAAATTAAGCCGTGCACTCGGTTTCGATACCGCCATCACGATCGTTACCTTTTTATAAAGCTCCAAACAGGTAAATCCGCGGCACATATACGATTCTGCTTACTGCTGCTTCCGTCAGGACCTGACAGGGTTCACAGATGCATATTGCACGAAGCCCATCTATCAACGCCGCCAAAAAGGGCAGCACCGCAATAGAAATACCTAGACCGAGAATTAAGCCCCGCTGTAGCGGATTGCGGGTACAGGGCACCGCTAACTCCCCGCCTAGCACGGCAAACTTATAAACTTATTTAAAATACGCCTTTCTAACAATACACTCTTCCCGCCCCGGGCCAACGCCGATCATATCAACGGGAATACCGGTATACTCCTCTATAAACTCGATATAGCGCCTTGCTTCTTTGGGGAGGTCTTTATATTCTCTTATGTTAGAAAGATTTTCATCCCAACCGGCAAAAGTTTCGTAAATAGGCTTTGCCTTCTCAATTTCTACCACTGTAGCCGGGTAATCTTTTGTTATGGTTCCATCTATATCATATGCTGTACATACCTTAACGTCGCCTATACCGCCAAGCGTATCCATTCTGCTAAGTGCAATAGAAGTCAACCCGTTAACTCTCTTGCTGTAATTTATTATAACAAGATCCAGCCAGCCGCATCTTCTTGGCCTGCCGGTAGTAGTTCCATATTCATGGCCTTTTTCACGTATTACATCACCTATTCCGCCAAACAGCTCAGTCGTAAATGGTCCTTTGCCAACTCTGGTCGTATAGGATTTTACAACACCTACAACTTCGCTTATCGCTTTTGGCCCAAGCCCTATGCCCGAGTATACGCCGCCGGTCGTAGGATGCGAGGATGTAACATACGGATATGTTCCAAAATCTATATCTAGAAGCATACCCTGAGCGCCTTCAAACAACAGCTTTTTATTTCCTTCCAAATATTTATATGCCATTAACGATGTATCTACCGCCATCTTTTTAAGCCTTGAAGCATATTTTGAATACTCTTCATATATCTCATCAAAGTCAAGCGGCTTTTCTTTATAGACTGACACTAT
Organism: Eubacteriales bacterium; assembly: GCA_041390245.1. Taxonomy (NCBI): domain Bacteria; kingdom Bacillati; phylum Bacillota; class Clostridia; order Eubacteriales; species Eubacteriales bacterium. The sequence goes on along the minus strand of JAWKQI010000004.1, from coordinate 155,950 downwards.
CTGCTGATTCTTTTCATCTATATTCTTTTTAAGCAAAGAAGCAAACTCTTTTTCATTTATAAGGTCACAAATGCGTATACCTTTTCTTGCTATCTTATCTGTGTAGCAAGGTCCTATACCTTTTTGAGTCGTTCCTATTCCGCTTTTTCCAAGATTTTTTTCAGACAGCCCGTCTAAAAGTATATGATAAGGCATAACAAGATGCGCGCGAAGCGACACAAATAAATTATCTGTCTTAATTCCTCTTTCATTAAGGGAATCTATCTCTTCAAAAAGAGATTTTGGGTCTATAACGACCCCGTTCCCAATAAGACAAGGTTTATTTTCATATAAAATGCCAGATGGTATAAGATGCAGCTTATACTCCTTATTGTCCGAAACAACAGTATGCCCTGCGTTGTTTCCTCCCTGAAATCTTATTACCATATCCGCGCTAGAAGCAAGGTAATCTACAAATCTGCCTTTTCCTTCGTCTCCCCATTGCGCTCCAGCCACTACTAATCCTGGCATAAAATCACTTCCTTAAGAAAAATAATACGGGCTTCTAGCCCCTTGAATCATACCATTAACTTTAATTTAAGTCAATCAATAAAATGTTAAGATTTAAGTTAACAAAAGGCGGAGTTGCCGCCTTTTGTTAACTTAATATGTACTTTAAAAAACTTTTACTTAGTGCCAAAAAGCCTGTCTCCCGCATCGCCAAGGCCTGGGACTATATATCCGTGGTCATTTAGCTGTTTGTCAACTGCACCGATATATATGTTTACATCTTCGTGATTTTTGCGGACGGCTTCTATGCCCTCCGGTGCAGCTATCATGCACATGAGCTTGATATTCTTTGCCCCGTATTTTTTAATTAAGTCAATAGCGCTGACAGCAGACCCTCCTGTAGCCAGCATCGGGTCTAATATTATTACGTCCCTCGTATCTATGTCATTTGGGAGCTTACAGTAATATTCAACAGGAGATAGCGTTTCAGGATTTCTGTATAAGCCGATGTGGCCGACTCTGGCAGATGGAACCAACTTTAAAATCCCATTGACCATACCAAGACCTGCACGCAAAATAGGAACGATTGCTATGGCCTTGCCTGATATTACCTTTGTCCTCGCAACTGCGACCGGAGTCTCTATTTCCACTTCCCTTAGCGGCATGTCTCTTGTGACTTCATATGCCATAAGCATGGCGATTTCCTCTACCATTTCGCGGAAATCCTTTGTTCCGGTGCTTTTATCTCTTAATAAAGAAATCTTATGCTGGATTAACGGATGATCCATTACAAATACTGTTCCCATTTTTACCTCCCCGCTTTACTGTTCGTTTTCTATCTGTGTGATTAAATCCAACCTTCTTTGATGTTTTTCAAGCTTTGAGTAATCCGTCTTTAAAAACGCATCGGCTATCTCAACAGCCAGCCCTGGCCCTATTACTCTTGCGCCCATCGCAAGAATGTTGGCGTCGTTATGCTCTTTTGTCTTTTTAGCTGAATATACATCGCTGCAAAGCCCGCATCTTATGCCGTGGATCTTGTTTGCCGCAATAGATATGCCTATTCCTGTACCGCAGAAAAGCATCCCATAGTCACATTCTTTTGCTAAAACCGCATCAGCGACTTTCTTCGCAAAAACCGGATAGTCTACAGAATTTTCATCGTAGCATCCATAATCGATATATTCAAAACCGTTAGATTCAAGATATTTAATTATTTCCTTTTTAAGAGGGAATCCACCGTGATCGCATCCTAATGCTATTTTCATTTTTCTTTTCTCCTTTTAAATTCTTTTATAAAAATTAAATGGCAAAGCCATTTAAAACTTGCCTATATTTTAATTATATATTATTTGATGTTTTTAGCAACCACCTTTTTGATACGGCTTTTAATCATATCTTTTTAAAAGCGGCAGACTTTAAAACCCGGTTCATTACCGCAAGGCCTATGCCGTTTTCAGGTATCGCCTCAAAATATATCGTGTCCGCACCTATATCGTCTGCTTCTCTAAGGGTGTAAAACAGCCTTTTAGCAATGTCCTCGCTGGATTGCCCTAGGGACAGTAAAATAAATCCACTGTAAACATTAGCTCTTTTATCAGTGCAAAGTATCACCGGTTTTTTAGAAGCCTCTTTATCCTGACTTGCGTGTTTTATAACTTTTGAAGTGATTTCCTCCTCGTTTTTCCCTTCAACGATAAAAACTTCTGCCCTGGGTGCGTAGTGCTTATACTTCATTCCCGGGGATTTGGGCACCCCTTTTACTTCTTTTTTAGATAAAACCCCGTCATTTAATCTAACGTCTCCTAAAACGGCCTTAAGCATCTCTAAAGTAACTCCGCCCGGCCGAAGTATAACGCATTTATCATTAGATACGTCTACAACGGTAGATTCAAGGCCAACGCTGCATTCTCCTCCGTCTAAAATCAAGGGTATTTTCCCGTTTAAGTCCTCTTTTACGTGCAAAGCCGTAGTCGGGCTTGGTCTTCCGCTTAAGTTTGCAGACGGAGCTGCTATCAAAACTCCGCTTTCTTTAATAAGTTCCCGTGCATATTCGTTTTCCGGCATTCTAACCGCAACGGTTTTAAGGCCGGCAGTCACGGCATCGCTTACTATATCCTTTGCCTCCAACACTATCGTTATAGGGCCCGGCCAAAATGTATCCATGACCTTTTTAGCTGTATCAGTTACAAATGCTATTTTATCAACATCAGTTATCTTGCTTATATGCACTATAAGCGGGTTATCTGCCGGGCGGCCTTTCGCTTCAAAAATCTTCTTAACCGCTCTAGCATTTAGCGCATCTGCTCCAAGGCCATATACCGTCTCTGTCGGGAAGGCAACTACACCGCCTTCTTTTAAAATTTTCCCGGCCTTTTTAATGCCTGTTTCCCTGTCTTTTTTAAGATCTATTATCTTTGTTTTATACATTTTATCCCTTTTTATATGCTCGACAGTTGCTGTTCCCTGTCTTTTAATATGAGCCCATCTATTATCTCGTCTAAATCTCCGTCTAAAAACATATCGAGTTTATATAGCGTCATTCCCGTACGGTGGTCTGTAACCCTACCCTGCGGAAAATTATATGTGCGAATCCTCTCGCTCCTGTCTCCGCTGCCAACTAAAGTTTTTCTTTCCTCGGAATATTGCTTGTCTTTCTCTGTCTTCATCAAATCGTATAATCTGGATACTAAGACTTTCATAGCTTTTTCTTTGTTTTTAAGCTGGGATTTTTCATCCTGGCATGTAACTACCAGCCCGGTCGGCAAATGGGTTATCCTGACTGCAGAATCCGTTGTATTGACGCACTGCCCTCCATGCCCTCCGGCTCTGAAAACATCTATCCTGAGGTCATTAGGCCCTATTGCAACGTCAACTTCTTCTGCTTCTGGAAGTATAGCAACGGTGGCCGCAGAAGTATGTATCCTTCCGCTGGATTCCGTCTCCGGTACGCGCTGGACCCTGTGTACGCCGCTTTCATATTTAAGCCTTGAATAGACTCCGCGCCCGGAAATAGACATAACTACTTCCTTAACTCCATTTAGCTCAGTAAAGTTGCCCGTTAATATTTCCGTTTTAAAACCATGTCTCTCTGCATACCTCGTATACATCCTGAGTAGATCCATCCCGAAAAGCGCGGCTTCATCACCGCCTGTTCCTGCACGGATCTCAAGTATAACGTTTTTTGTATCGTTTTCATCCTTTGGAAGTAAAAGGACTTTTAAATTCTCTGTCATCTTTTCCTTTTCTTTAGTAAGCTTTGCAAGTTCGTCTTTTGCCATGTTTTTAAAGTCGTCATCGTCGGAATTCAAAAGCTCGTTTGCTCCGGAAATTTCTTCTTCGTTTTTCAAATATTCTTGGTATGCTAAAAAGACCTCTTCAAGATTAGCATGCTCGCATGCTAGTTTTTTATATAGTTCCTGATTAGTTATTACTTCATTTTTAGAAAGCTCTTTTGTCAATTCCTCGTATCTTGATTTTATGCCGTTTAATTTATCTAACATTTAGTCAATCCTTTCCTTTGAAAACTGCAACCCTGTCTATATCTGAAAAATCCTTTATCCACTTAACGTTTTTAAAGTATGATGAAAAAATCTCATTTATACTGTCTTTTTGCCCGTATCCTACCTCAATTATAAGCACGCCATTTTCTTTTAAATGTTTTCTTGCATCTCTTGCTATAATCTTATAATAAAAAAGCCCGTCTTCCCCGCCCAAAAGCGCTCCCTTTGGTTCATAGTCCGTGACATACGGGTCCAGGCCCAAATATTCGCTTTCACATACATAAGGAGGGTTCGCTGTTATTACGTCAAACTTGCCTTTTATATTATTAAACATATCGCTTTTTATAAAGGAGATGCTATCTTTTCCTAAAATGTCTTTAGCATTCTTTTTAGCAACTTTCAATGCTCTTTTTGATATATCACTGGCAGTTACTTTTACATAAGGGAGGGACTCTTTAACGCTTATAGCAATGCAACCGCTCCCTGTACAAATGTCGAGCACATCTTTTTTATTTTGTTTTAAGCTTAAAATAGCTTCTTTAACCAAAAATTCCGTTTCAAAGCGAGGTATCAATACCCTTTTATCCACGTAAAATTTAAACCCGTAAAAATCAGCCGATTTAATGGCATATTGAAAAGGCATACCTTTTAATATTTTTTTAAAACTTGTTTTTATAAAAGAACTTTGAGCGCGCGAAAGGAGGGTATCCCCATTTAAAAACATATCGCCCGCACTTAAGCCAACGGCGTTTGACAATAAAAGCTTGGCCTTTGTCTCATTGTCCTTAATGTTTGCCTTTTTAAATACTCGCTTTAATTCCCTGAACGCTTCTATCCTGGTTTTGTTTTTATAATTATTGCAGAACATTTAGTTCCTTTAGTTCTTCTAAATCTTCTTCTTTTTCTTCTTCGGTCTCTTTAGCAGGCTTTGACCTGTCATACTGTTTGATTAATTCGTCTACTTTTTCCTGCTCTTCACCTAAAGCAATCTTAAAAGCAACAATAGCTACTTCGACCATATTGTCTTCAGGCGGTTTTGTCGTAATCTTTTGAAGCATTAGTCCCGGAAAACCGATGATTTTGGCAATCCAATTGTCTTTTTTGGCAAGAAATTTTAAAAGTTCGTATGATAGTCCGGCAACAAGAGGCAAAAGCAATATCCTAAGTCCATACTTTAAATACCAGACTTCGCTCCAGTCCACCATTGAAAATAGTAAGACTGAGACTAAAACGATAAAGAACAAATAACTTGTTCCGCATCTGGGGTGAAGCGTCCTATACTTCTGGACATTTGATACGGTCAACTCCTCTTCGTGCTCAAAACAGTTTATAACCTTATGTTCCGCTCCATGATACATAAATACCCTTCTTATGTCCTTTATAAAAGAAGTGCTGATTATATAAACGAGCAATATGATAACACGGATTAGCCCTTCTATCAAATTCCTCAAAAATACAGACGGAACAAAACTCTTAAAAAGCCCGGCCAAAAACGTCGGCAGTATGAAGAACAACAAAACCGACAGGCCAATTGCCATTATAACTGCGAATATCATCATAATATTCAAAACATCTTTGCCCGTCTTTTTGGCAACGAATTCTTCGAATTTGCTCGGTTTTTCACTTACAAGCTCTTCGCTGTACATATTAGCAGAATCAAACAACGTAGACGTTCCAATTACCATAGTGTCTACAAAAGCAATGACCCCACGGACGACAGGCAGGCGTAAAAACCAGTTTTTCTTTCTGTTTTTTAAATCTGTTTTCTTATAGACTATCTCGCCGCTTTCTTTTCGTACAGCCAGTGCGGTAACATTTTCGGACCTCATCATGACGCCCTCTAAAACACCCTGGCCCCCTATACTTGTCTTTTTCATTCTCTCTCCTTAATTTAAAAAAACAGGCCGAATGAAATCGGTCTGCCCTTTCAATATGAACGGCGCATATTCCGATGCACCGGATGCAAGCTTTTTCATGCCCGCAAAGAAATATATATTATACTGTCTTAAAACTATTTTTGTATATACTAAAAATGCATGACAAATAAACACCATATTTTTAGTCGATGTTATAACGTTTTTTGAACCTGTCAACGCGGCCGCCAGTATCTACCAGCTTCTGCTTACCTGTGAAAAACGGATGACAGCTAGAGCAAATTTCAACTTTCAACTCGCTTTTTACCGAACCGGTTTCAAAAGTTGCACCGCAGGCACATTTTGCTATACATTTTTGATATTTGGGATGTATTCCCTCACGCATTTTATTTCACCTCTTAACGTCAAAACTGCAGATTATATTATAACAGTTTTTATATAAATTGCAACAATTATTTAAAACTTTGTTTTATTTAAGGCTGTAACCATCCTTTTCCCAAACCCCGATCAAGCTCTTTAAATTATTTAAGAACTCATCATTGTCCCTTGTTTTTGCCAGCATGCCAACTATCTGTTCTACAACCTCGGCCGTACTTCCGGCAGACATTACACGGCGAAGAGACCATATTCCCTCCAGCTCTTTTGGCGAGAGTAGCAAGTCTTCTCTTCTTGTTCCGGATTTGTTTATGTCTATTGCAGGGAAAATACGTTTTTCAGACAATTTCCTGTCTAAATGAATTTCCATGTTACCTGTTCCCTTGAATTCTTCATATATTATATCATCCATACGGGAACCTGTTTCTACAAGGGCGGTCGCTATTATAGTTAAGCTTCCTCCACCTTCTATATTTCTCGCAGAACCAAAAAACCTCTTTGGTTTATAAAGCGAGCCCGGGTCAAGGCCTCCTGATAGAGTTCTGCCAGTTGGCGGTATTACCAAATTGTAAGCTCGCGCGAGCCTCGTAATACTGTCCATCAGCACAACTACGTCTCTTCCGTTCTCAACAAGCCTTTTCGCGCGTTCCAATACCATTTCAGCAACGCGGGTGTGGTTCTCCGGCTTTTCATCAAACGTTGAATATACTACGTCGCCATTTATGGAACGCTGCATATCCGTCACCTCTTCTGGACGTTCGTCTATTAAAAGAACTATAAGCTCAATTTCCGGATAATTAAGTGTTATGCTGTTAGCTATTTTTTTAAGCAGTATAGTTTTACCTGCTTTTGGCGGAGATACAATAAGGCCTCTTTGCCCTTTTCCTATCGGGGCAATAAGATCAATGATCCTGATAGCTAAATCCTTTACGGACATTTTATTTTCAAGCGTTAAACGTTCTTCCGGATAAATAGGAGTTAAATCTTCAAATGCCGGCCTGTGTATACAATTTTCAACCGGCCCGCCGTTCACCTCTTCTATAAACAAAAGGGCTAAAAGCTTTTCGCCTTCTTTAGAAGGCCTGGTTTTCCCAACGACTTTATCTCCGGTCTTTAAGTTAAACTTCCTTATCTGCGCCATAGAGACGTAAATGTCCTTATTGCCCGGCAGATAATTTTCTCTTCTTAAAAAACCATACCCATCAGGATGTATCTCTAAGATACCCGAAGCTTGGCCGCACTCTCCTGTATTTAAAAGCGCATTGACCGCCTCGTTGCCGTGTACATATTCTATAATCTTCTGGTCTTTTTTATTTTGCTCTTCGAATTCATTTACATGTGCCTTTTCTTCTTCTTCCTTCCTGTCATCATCATCCCTGTAATTAAATTTATCTTCTTCATCTTCAACTTCATCGTAATCATCAATTCGGCGCACTATCTGTTCAGGGCGAAATGCAAACGTAGCCTCTTCCTGCTCATGTCTATTTGCATCTCTTTCGTTCATGTCTAAAAGCATTTGCAATAATTCTTCTTTTTTGTACTTATAGGGAGTTTTAACTCCTGCTATTTTAGCTATAGCACGCAAATCAGAAAGACTTTTTTCCTTTAGCAACTCTGCGTCCATAAATTTTCTCCTTAAATTAGATATAAATACACAGTAGAGTTTCCTACTGTTAACAAAGTTAAAAGTATATTATATTTGGAAATATTTTTTTGAGATTCAACATATCATTTGTAGATATTATATCCCCAGATATTAGGGTTTAAACGAACTGTACCAAAAGTAATTGGTTTTTTATTTAAGAATACACGCCATATGATAACTTTGTCAAGTTTTATAGCGTGTATTTTTCCATTTTTTAGATATTTCGACATTGTTTATCATTATATTTTATAGCTGCAGCTACAAATTCACGGAAAAGAGGTTGCGGCCTTATAGGCCTTGATTTAAACTCCGGATGGAACTGAACAGCTACAAAAAACGGATGGTCTTTAAGTTCCACTATTTCAACCAAGTTCCTAGATGGGTTTATTCCGGCGATTTTCATACCCGCCTTTTCAATTGCATCCCTATATGAATTGTTAAACTCATAACGGTGGCGATGCCTTTCATCAATTTCTTCCGTACCATAAGCAGCATATGCCTTAGTCCCTTTAACTAAGCGGCATTTGTAACTGCCAAGGCGCATTGTGCCGCCTTTGTCCTTTAAATTCTTTTGGTCAGACATCAAATCTATTACAGGGTTAGCCGTATTAGGCGCAAATTCTGTAGAATTTGCATCTGCTAGTCCCAAAACGTTGCGCGCAAATTCAATAACCGCCATCTGCATACCAAGGCATAACCCTAAGTATGGCACTTTGTTTTCACGCGCATACTTAACTGCCATTATTTTGCCTTCTATGCCTCTTTCACCAAATCCTCCCGGAACTATTATCCCGTCTACATCATTTAAGAATTTTGAAATGTCTTTTTCTTTTTCCAGGTCCTCGGCGTTTATCCACTTTACATTTACTTCAACTCCGTTGTAGATTCCGGCATGGCGGAGAGATTCTACTATACTTATATATGCATCATGAAGCTGCACATATTTACCTACCAAACCAATAGTGATTTTTCCCTTAAGTTCTTTTTCCTTCTTTACTATTTCTTCCCATTCTTTTAACTGCGGCTCTTTAGTAAACAGATTTAATCTGCGGCATACCATTTCGCCTAGTTTTTCCTTTTTCAACATGAGCGGGACTTCATATATACTGTCTGCATCTAAATTCTGTATTACACAGTCTGTAGATACGTTACAGAAAAGGGCTATCTTGCTCTTTAATTCATCGGTGATAGGTACCTGCGAACGGCAGACTAAAATATCCGGGTCAATACCTATTGCCCGTAGTTCTTTTACACTGTGCTGCGTTGGTTTTGTTTTTGTTTCGCCTATTTTTCCAAGATATGGTATCAATGTGACGTGGATGTACATGCAATTTTCTTCACCGACATCCCACTTTATTTGCCTTAGGGCTTCTAAAAACGGCTGGGATTCTATATCGCCGACCGTGCCGCCTACTTCAGAAATAATTACATCTGGTTTTAACGTTTTCGCTACTTTAAAAATGCTATCTTTTATTTCATTTGTTATATGAGGTATGACTTGAACGGTGGCTCCTAGATAGTCTCCTCTCCGTTCCTTTGTGAGTACGGACCAGTATATTTTCCCGGTCGTAACATTTGATTCTTTAGAAGAATTTTCGTCGGTAAATCTCTCGTAGTGTCCAATATCGAGGTCTGTTTCCACACCGTCGTCGGTTACGAATACCTCCCCATGCTGATATGGACTCATTGTGCCCGGATCGATGTTGATATAAGGATCACATTTCTGTATAAATACCTTAAGTCCCCTGCTTTTTAAAAGCATTCCGAGCGATGCCGCCGTTATTCCTTTCCCCAAAGAAGAAACAACGCCTCCTGTTACGAAAATATACTTTGTAGCCATATAAAACCCCTCAAATAACTTATATCAAAAACACGTTCATTCTACTAAATTAACCCTCCAACTGTCAAGTGTGATCAACTAAAGGTGTGTTTAAAATTATGATTCTTGTACGTTTTTTTAATTTTTGTTTGGATATATCAAGATAATTTTTACCGGATTTTGATACATCAAAAACGCCTGTTGCCTGTTCTATCAAAGAATGTATACTATCAACAGGAATATTGCTTTGATTTATCCTATAGTGCATAGGCAATGCAATGTTGGGTTCTAGTTTATCTATCAGTGATACCGCTTCTTCGGCATTTATTGTATAAACTCCTCCAACCGGTACCATTAAAACGTCTGCATGCCCAATCTTTCTTACTAGTTCATCTGTTATTTCTTCGCACAAATCTCCTAAATGACAAATAATAAGTCCTTCTGCTTGAATCTTAAAAATAATATTTTCTCCCCGAAGAGCACCTTTTTTCTTATCGTGGAACGTTTTTACTCCACTTATCTTAATACCGCCTTTTTCATATTCGCCCGGCTTATCTATAATTTCATAGTTGCCGGTTAAACTGTCGGCGCATGAATGATCAAAGTGATGATGGCTTATTAAAGCTATGTCTGTTTCAATATGTGGCTGGGGAAATCCTACCGTTTCGTCAAAAGGGTCTATCGTTATTTTAAGACCGTTGGTTAATTTAAGCCTAAAACAAGCATGCCCGTACCATTCAATTAACATAATCTTTTAAAGCCCCCTTCTTTCTTTTCGTATGTCAAATTTAAGATATTAAACGTATGCACATCTCCTAAATTCATTTCATACTCAAGATCAATACGTCCAGGATTGCCAATGGTATTTACATCGACTAAAGTAGCAAATATATTAAGAGTCATCACATTATATGGAGTTACGTAATTCCCCTCAAATATCCTTCCTCTTTCAAATACCATATTTGATTTAACTTTCCCCGACCGTGTTAAAGTCACCTTATTATCTTCAATTTCCATTTGTGTCTTAACACCAGCATATCCCATAGCTTCTGCTTCATCATACTCTATCAATATTTTATTATCTTTTTCATACTTAATGCCTTCGGTTATGTATTCAATTGGACCTGTTTTGTTGTCATCAAGGTATTGTGTGCTTTTAATGGATAAACGAATATTTTCCAATGATGACACACTTCCTTTCATGTCTAAATACTTAACTTATATTATACCAAATCCTTTTTATATTTTAAACATTAAATTTTTTATATACTATTTTTACAGTTTACTTAGTTAATTTATACCTGTAATCTAATTAAATTATAACTTCTTATACGAAAAAAGCCAACATAAGAAGGCTTTTTTAACGTTTTTTTTATATGCTCCTTATTGCGCCAAAGTTCCGTCATTAGTATGCTTAATTATAAGTATATTTTCTTCTGCGCAGGTTTTAGCATTAATATATACCAAACAATCCGTATCTTCTAGCTTTGCTTTAAATTCATAGCACAAATATTCCTTGTTATCGTCCTTTGGTATAAGCGCGAGTGTAACACCGGTTATCTGTAGGCTTGGGTTGATTATCGCTCTTGCCTGCTCCTCAGTCACAGTTGCCGCATCAAGCGTCCTGTCTGTATGCGACATCCAGTAATTATTAGCATCAAAGCCAATGACCTCGTTAGTTTCGATATCCACGTAAACCTTTATTAGATCCGGATAAAGCTTGACTTCATCTTGAAGCGGAACTAAGTTTATAACCGCACAGCCGTTGTAAAACTGTGCATAGCTCCCAGTGCATTCCGGAAATCCCTTTTTAACGATCCACTTCTTGGCAATGTCTATAAGCTGCTCATAACGCTCATCGGATGGTACTGCGCTCATTCCCCATTCTCTGTCAGTGTTGTAATAAAGGACTTTTCCTCCTGTTTTAGTTATATAAATTGAAATAGTCCTGTCATCAGCCTTCCCTTCAAATACATAGCACGGTATAGTGCCGTCCATATCGTTTGACTGTACCAACTCTGCATTGTCCAAAAATTCCTGCGCTATTTCTTTTGCCTGATCCGCGCTTAATTCCTTATCCCCAAGGCCTATCGGCTCCTTGTTCTCGGTACTTTCAGAAAATGGCCCGTCGTATATAAGCTTAACGTACATGTCGTCCGTATACTGGTCTGAACTGTCGCCTGCCAGAGTCTCGGCAGCTATTTCAGAGTCGTCCATCAAACTTTCATAATCTCCGCCCGTCTCAGCCCATCTCTCCTTTAAATCGGTAGCCATCTGGGAAAGCGAGTCCCTTAAAGATTTAATTTGCCCAATGTCGTCTTCCGATAATTTTTCGCCGCTTAAGATCCTGTTAGATAAGCTTTTGCAATAGTCTCCTACCCTGGTTATGAATTGCGTAAAAGGTAAAATCACTTCATTTTTTATCGGCAGTGCAGTTATAGATGCTTCGGTATCGCCTGTCTGCCTCCATACGTCCATTAAAAATAATACGTATGTGTCATCTGTATTGGCCACCAAAAGTTTTTCCATCTTGGTATCTAGGGATTCTATATCTTTAACTATATCTTCATAAGCCCGTTGATACTGTGCATTTATCAAGCGTTCTTTTTTAGTGCTGTTTACAGAAACAATAATAAGTGCGGTTATAAGTCCTGCAATAACTACAGCGGCAACTATATACATTATTCTTCTGTTTCTTTCCCGTACGTCCTTCATAAATTATCTCCTATTTACAAAAATTATGGTTGCCTATTACCAAAGTCACCGTTTTTGAAAGCATGTATGCGTTGGTAGTCTTGCTGGGATTATAGTAAAATAATGCCCCTCCGGTAGGGTCGTATCCATTCATAGCATCTTTTGCAGCAGTTATGGCAGTATTATCCGGCGTCAGATTAATTTGACCATCTGAAACTATTGTAAATGCACCTGGCTGATAAATTACTTTAGCAATAGTGTTAGGAAAAGAAGAACTTTCAACGCGGTTTAATATTACTGCCGCTATTGCCACCTGCCCTTTGTAAGCTTCTCCCCTCGCTTCTCCGTACACAGCTCTTGCAAGAAGGTATATATCGCTTGATGCCCCGCTTGTACCTGAAGACGTGGAAGAAGACCCAAGTGCAATGCCTAATTTTTCTGCCGTAACGCTCCCTACCACCCCATCAACAGTTATTCCGTTATTTCTCTGAAACCATTTAACAGCTGCTGTTGTAGCAGATCCGTATACGCCATCTATGCTTCCGCTGTAATATCCCCAGTTTTTCAACCTTGTCTGTATCTCTTGTACCTTCGCTCCGCTGGACCCATAAGAATAGCTGACAGCTGGTACACTGCATGCACTAACAGCAAATATGATAGCTAAAGCCAATGCCAACAGCATGTACTTAGTAATCCTTCTTTTTCTCATAAATACTCCTTTTAGCTAAGCCCGAATAATTCTTTGAATATTTCCTCAAAAAACGAAACAAACTGTATGTCTTCCTCTCCGTTTTGCACGCTTAAATCATCAGTGCTTTCCGGATCGATCTCCATTAAACAAAGCGGCGGGAATAAAACGCACCACCAGTTCTGTCCTTCTCCCTTGCCTAGAACTATTCTGAGCGCATCATATTCTCCGGCCGGATAAACCACGTCTCCATAAGTCTTTTCCGGAAATTCAAACGTCCCTATAACTGGCATGGCAGTATAATCCATTCCGTTTTCATTTAAGACTTCGTCCGCTTTTTCTTTTATTATTTGGAGATTTGAGGCAATATATTCCTCTGCTTCCTCTTTTGTACTTATATTGTCCATATCTTCATTGACTAACTCTAAAATAGCATCTCTAACTTTTAACTTAACTTCCTGGTCTACTTTAGAGTCGCTGTTGGCTATTACATGAAGACGAAAAGGCTCGGTTGTGCATGCTGTTAAAATTATGGCGGTTAGAATTATCATTACAGTAAAATATAAAAGTTTTTTCTTCAATTTATTTCACCTCATCTAAGAAAATGTGAAATAAATTATTAACTAAACGTATATATTTTATACTTTAAACAAAAAAAGCCTTTAACCTTACATTAAAAACACCTACCAAAATATTTTGGTAGGTGTTTCATTGTCTTTAATATAATACTAAATTTAGGTAGCTTTATAAACTATATAAAGCAATTACTTTATACAGATATAATCCGTACTTTTATAACTCCCTCGATTTCGTTTAATTTATCGATAGTAGACTGATCTAGAGGCTCATCTAAATTAAACACCGTATATGCAACATCTCCCTTAGACCTGTTGACCATTTCAGCGATATTGCATCCGTTATCTCCTAAAACTTTAGACATCTGCCCGACCATATTGGGCAAATTCTTATGAATAGCGGTGATACGGTAATTGTCTGATAAAGGCACTACACAGTCCGGCATATTGACGGAATGTGTTATGTTCCCCGTTTCTAAAAATTCCCTGAGCCTTTCTGCCGCCATCTGTGCGCAGTTTTCTTCGGACTCCGGTGTAGAAGCGCCAAGATGCGGGATCGGCACTACACAGTTAAGCCCTGCAAGCTTTTCATTTGGAAAATCCGTTACATACTTAAAGATTATATTCTTTTTGATAGCACCCAAAAGTGCGTCTTCGTCTACCAAGCCGTTTCTGGCAAGATTTAAAAGGATAACCCCTTTTTTCATCTTTGAAAACTCCGCGGCAGATATAAAGTTTTTGTTTTTATCTATTAATGGTATATGCAGCGAAATATAATCAGATTGCTTCAAAAGGTCCTCTAACGAAAGTGCACGTTTTACCTCTTTGGACATCCCCCAAGCAGATTCTACGGAAATATAAGGATCAAATCCTATTACATTCATGCCGATAGCTGTTGCCGCATTGGCAACCATTACGCCGATGGCACCAAGGCCTACGACGCCAAGCGTCTTTCCGCAAAGTTCGTTGCCCACAAATGTTTTTTTGTTCTTTTCTACGTTTTCCATGAACTTATCGTCTTGGCAGTGAATAGTCCTGACCCATTGGACCGCCTCGAGTACGTTTCTCGAAGCCATAAACATACCGCAAAGTACAAGTTCCTTAACAGCATTTGCATTGGCCCCGGGAGTATTAAAAACAACGATCCCTTCATTAGTGCACCTGTCTATCGGAATGTTATTGACGCCTACACCCGCCCGTGCGATAGCCTTTAACCTTTCAGGGAATACCATGTCGTGGCATTTTGCACTTCTTGCAAGTATGGCATCGTATTTATCGTCCTTATCATTTTCTTCCAAAATACTATACCTGTCGTCCGGCAGGCAATCGTATATGACTGAAGAAATTGCATTTAATTTTTTTATTTTATATTTTTGCATGGGTTACTCTCCTTTTAAGCGTTTGCCTCAAATTTTTTCATAAAATCTACCAGTGCTTTAACACCTTCCGGTGGAAAAGCATTGTATATGCTTGCCCTCATTCCGCCGACAGAACGGTGCCCTTTAATATTCACAAATCCGTTTTTCTTCGCTTCTTCAATAAACTGTTTATCAATGTCGGCATTTCCGGTTATGAAAGGTATGTTCATAAGCGAACGGTCTTCTTTTCTTACTGTTCCCTTAAATAGTTTGGATTCATCTAAGAAATCATAAAGCATTTTTGCTTTTTCCTGGTTTATCTTATTAATAGCGCTGATACCACCTTTTCCCTTTAGCCATTCAAGGACCAGCCCCAGTATATAAATTGCATAAGTAGGAGGGGTGTTGTACATAGACCCATGTTGCGCATGGGTTTTATATGAAAGCAAAGTTGGTGTGTTATCAGGTTCTTTGCCTATCATATCCTCTCTTATTATAACCGTCGTAACGCCGGATGGGCCCATGTTCTTTTGTGCGCCCGCAAATATCAAAGCATAGTCAGATACGTTTACAGCCTCTGATAAGATACAAGAAGACATATCACTAACCAGCGGAAGCCCGTTTACGTCCGGGATTTTAGTATACCGTGTACCGTATATGGTATTGTTAGATACCATATGGACATAATCTGCATCTTTAGTGAACATTTCTTTTTTTAGCTTAGGTATATAAGAAAATGTCTTATCCTCAGATGAGGCAACTACGTTTGCTTCACCTATTTTATTGGCTTCTGAAATAGCGCGTTTAGACCACATTCCGGTATTTATGAAATGTACACGTGAAAACTTAGCCATTAAATTAATAGGTACCATTGCAAACTGAAGGGATGCCCCGCCTTGCAAAAAGAGCACTTTATAGTTATCGGGAATATTCATAAGTTCTCGAAGGTCTGATTCGGCCTTATCTATTATTTCCTCAAAATCATGGCTCCTGTGGCTCATCTCCATAACTGACATGCCGCTATTTCCATAACATACAAGTTCGCTTGCAGCACGCCTTAATACCTCTTCCGGAAGACATGCAGGACCGGCAGCAAAATTATAAACTCTTTCCATTATTAGACCTCCAATGAAAAATTATAATATATATAAAAATTATTTATATTTTATTAACACTCACATAGTTATTATATTTCATGCTCGGCGTTGTGTAAATATAACTTTTGAGTTATATTTGTATTAAAAGAAACTATAATGAAAAAAAGGCGTGCTTAATGGATTTATTTTCAGACAACATAAAGAAAAATTCACCCCTTGCCGACCGTATGCGCCCGCGTAATTTTGAAGACTTTTTAGGGCAGCAGCACTTGATTGGAGAAGGAAGGCTTCTTAGGCGTGCAATAGAAGCAGATAAACTAACTTCATGTATTTTTTTCGGCCCGCCTGGAAGCGGGAAGTCCACTTTAGCGGAAATCATAGCAAATAACACAAAGAGTAATTTCGTGCGTCTAAACGCGGTTTCCTCCGGCGTTAAGGAAATAAGGGCAGTTATAGAAAAAGCAAAAAACGAGCTTGAGCTTTATGATAAGCCGACATACGTGTTGCTAGACGAATGCCACCGCTATACAAAAACGCAATCCGATAGTATCTTGCCGGCTCTTGAAAAGGGCTATATACGCTTTATCGGCTCTACGACAGAAAACCCATATGTATCAATGACCCCGGCCATAGTATCCCGCTGCCGGGTATTCCAGTTTTTGCCGCTAAGCAAGGAAGATATAATAAAAGCTATAAACAATGCCATTTCAGACAATGAAAATGGTTTTTTAAGCAAAAATGTGATAATAAAAAAAGAAGCTCTCTCGCATTTGGCCGATGTAGCCAACGGAGACGTAAGAATTGCTTTAAACGCGCTGGAACTGGCCGTTTTAACTACTAAACCAAATGATAAAGGCGAAATAGTAATTACACTTGACATTGCAGAGGATTCTATACAGCGCCGCGCCCTAAGGTGCGACAACGAGGAATACTACAACATGCTGTCTGCTTTTTGCAAATCCCTAAGAGGGGGAGATTCTTCTGCCGCACTGTTTTGGTTCGGGCGCCTTATATACGCAGGGGTAGACCCAAGATTAATAGTCAGAAGGATTATAGCCCATGCATCTGAAGATGTAGGCCTTGCTAATCCTTCCGCTTTAACGCAGGCTGTTGCAGCCGGCCATGCGCTTGAAATGATAGGCATGCCTGAAGCTAGGCTGAATATCGCCCAGGCTATAATATTCATCTGTGAATCGCCTAAATCCAACTCCACTGTAATGGCAGTCGACGCAGCTTTTTCCGATGCTGAAACTACATACCAGTTGCCAGTTCCTAAGCATTTAAAAGACACCTCTTTTTCAGGGGCTAAAAAATTAGGCAACGGCGAAGGATATAAATATCCGCATAACTATAAGAACCATTATATTGACCAGCAGTATATGCCGGATAACCTGGTTGGCAGGCAATATTACACCCCCTCAGACGAAGGATATGAAAAAAAGATAAAAGAACAGCGGCATCTTACGGGAAAGCAAAAATAGCTTTTGCTTTACAAAAAATTTTTTAAGATTTATAATTAACTAAATATGTACTTAAAGGCAATAATAAGAGACACGGCCTTTAAAATTCCCAAGGTCTTTAAGAGAGCAGAGAATTTAGGTGAAATCTTTGCAGCCGGATTTTAAAAGTTATCACTCTTTAGCCTTTTGGCCGAAATTAAAAAGTAAGCCAGAACGTATCGCGTGCGTTAAACGCATCTTAAAGATAGGGTAGATTTTACTCTAATTTGGGTGGTACCGCGGGAAAAGATAAGGCTCGCCCCATTTGGGGAGGCCTTTTTATTTTATATTTTATTCGGAGGTATAAACATGCTTTATAAAAAGGTTTCAACAGATCTAAACTTTGTTGAACGTGAAAAAGAAATTTTAGATTTCTGGCAGAAAAACGAGATCTTTAAAAAAACTGTAGCACAGTCTGAAGGAAAGCCGGAATTTACTTTTTATGACGGCCCGCCGACAGCTAACGGCAAACCGCATATAGGACATATTTTAACCAGATGCATCAAGGACTTGATTCCTCGCTATAAAACTATGCAGGGGTATAACGTACTTAGAAAAGCAGGATGGGACACACATGGCCTTCCCGTTGAGCTGGAAGTTGAAAAAGCGCTTGGGCTAGACGGAAAACAGCAGATAGAAAAATACGGTATAGAGCCATTTATAAAAGAATGTAAAAAAAGCGTGTGGAAATATAAAGGCGAATGGGAAAAAATGTCTGACCGGGTCGGATACTGGGCGGATATGGAAAACCCATATATCACATATGAAAACAGCTATATAGAGTCTGTTTGGTGGTCTTTAAAGGAAATAGCTGAAAAAGGCCTTCTTTATAAGGGGCATAAAATCGTCCCTTATTGCCCGCGCTGTGGAACGGCACTTTCTTCCCATGAAGTTGCGCAAGGATATAAAGACGTTAACGAAACATCGCTTTTTGTTAAGTTTAAAGTTAAAAACAAAAAGAACTCGTATTTAATGGCATGGACGACCACACCCTGGACGCTTCCTTCCAATGTCGCGCTTTGTGTCAACGCCAAAGAAACTTATGCCCTCGTAGAATATCAAGGCGACGAGATAACAATGGCAAAAGCGCTTATAAACGATGTTTTAGTTAAAAACTACAAAATAATTGCCGAAATGAAGGGAAAAGACTTAGAAAAGACAGAATATGAGCCTCTTTATGACTTCGGTGTAGACAAAAAAGCCTGGTATGTGACTTGTGACGACTATGTAACATTAACAGACGGTACCGGGATTGTCCACATCGCGCCCGCATTTGGTGAAGACGATGCCAGGGTCGGCAAAAAGTATAACCTGCCGTTTGTACAAATGGTAGACGAACGCGGCCGCTTTAAAAGCGAAACTCCATGGGCAGACGTATTTGTAAAAGATGCCGATGAACTTATAATAAAAGATTTAGAAGAACGCGGCCTGGCATTTGCAAAGAAAGAGTTTACTCACTCGTACCCATATTGCTGGAGATGCGATACCCCGCTTCTTTACTATGCAAGGAGCACCTGGTTTATAAAGATGACTGCTGTTAAAGACAACCTTATTAAAAACAACAGGACGATAAACTGGCTCCCGGAAAACATCAAGGAAGGCAGGATGGGCAACTTTTTGGAAAACGTCATCGATTGGGGGCTGTCTCGTGAAAGGTACTGGGGTACCCCGCTTCCGGTCTGGGAGTGTGAATGTGGGCATTTCCACGTTATCGGCAGTATTGCCGAACTAAAAGAGCTTGGCGAAAATGTACCTGATGATATCGAGCTTCATAAGCCCTTTATAGACAAAGTAAAAATAAGGTGTGAAAAATGCGGTGCTTTAATGACCCGCGTACCCGAAGTTATAGACTGCTGGTACGATTCCGGTTCCATGCCATTTGCACAGTGGCATTATCCGTTTGAAAACCAGGACAAATTTAAAAAGCGTTACCCGGCAGATTTTATAAGCGAAGCAATAGACCAGACGCGCGGATGGTTTTATACCCTGCTTGCGATATCAACGCTTATATTTGACAGGGCATCGTTTAAAAACTGTATAGTTTTAGGCCATGTTCAGGATAAAGACGGGCAAAAGATGTCTAAACACAAAGGCAATGTAGTAGACCCGTTTGCTGTTTTAGATAAACAGGGTGCAGATGCTGTCCGCTGGTATTTTTATTACAACAGCGCCCCGTGGCTGCCAAACCGCTTTTCCGACGAAGCGGTTTCAGAAAGCCAGCGTAAATATATGGGTACGCTTTGGAACACATATGCTTTTTACGTACTTTATGCGAACATAGATAACTTTAACCCATATGAATATAGCTTAAAGGCAGAGAACCTGTCTGTTATGGATAAGTGGATACTCTCAAGGTTAAATACGCTAATATTAAGCGTTTCAGATAATTTGGACAATTACCATATAACAGAGGCTTCAAGAGACTTAGGAGCATTTGTAGATGAGCTTTCCAACTGGTATGTGCGCCGCTGCCGTGAACGTTTCTGGGGCAGTGAAATGACTAAAGATAAAGAGGCAGCATATATGACGCTGTTTACAGTGCTTGAAACTTTAAGCCGCTTGACTGCACCGTTTACCCCGTTTATTGCAGAAAGTATCTATCAGAATATAGTTAAGGGTGTTAAAAAAGACGCGCCTTTAAGCGTTCATCTGGCTTCTTTCCCTAAGGCGGATAAATCTATGATAAATAAAGATTTGGAAAAGTACATGGATGATGTGCTTAATATCGTAGTTTTAGGGCGTGCAGTAAGAAATTCTGCAAATATCAAGAACCGCCAGCCTGTGGCTAAAATATTCGTCGGCGGCATTAAGACTTTGCCTAAGATGTATACAGACGTAATAGCAGACGAACTAAATGTGCACGAAATCGTCTTTAATGCTAATCTTGAGGAATATATATCGTATAACATAAAGCCCCAGTTAAAGACTTTAGGGCCAAAGTACGGAAAGCTGCTAAAAGATATAAAAGAGCACTTGTCCTCAGCAAACGGCAAAGAAATAGTGGATAAGACGTCTTCCGGCGGGCTGTACGAGTTTAAAGCAGGAGATACTTTAATTTCATTAAGTGATGCAGACATTTTGGTCGAACCCGTTCAAAAAGAGGGTTTCGCCGCCGAAACTATGCAAAATAAATCCGTTATATTGGATACAGTGCTAACGCCTGAGCTTATTAAAGAAGGCTTGCTGCGCGAGCTGACAAGCAAGATACAGACTATGCGCAAAGAGGCAGACTTTGCAGTTACAGACCACATAAGGCTGCGCGTATATTCAAACGATATGTTAAAAGATATTATTGAAAAAAATGCGGACACTATTAAAAAGGAAACCTTAACGGACGATATAGCCTTTGCAGACGATATAGACGGATACAAAAAAGAGTGGAACATAAACGGCGAAACTGCCGGATTCACTGTTGCTAAAATTTAAATTAAAGTTAAAAATACCACTCATTAAATGAGTGGTATTTTTATACCCCTTTTATACTTACACAAATTGTATATCAAACGTCTTATCAGTTATAAAAAATACCGTAACATCGCCCTCCTCAGTGGCACCGTGTTCTGCTAGAACCCCTTCCGGAAACCAAACAAATCCGCCGGGGCCTAGGCATCCTTTATCCGTATACAGAGTTCCTTCAAGCACATACATGCCATGTGAGCAGTTATGTTTATGCCACGGCGTCATAAAACCTGCAGGATACCTGTGTAAATGTATTCTCATTCCGGTCTTTGGATCTATATGGAAAATCTTTTTATAGGAACTGAGCCCGGTCTTTGCGCTTTTCTGTTCCTCCCACTGCATATTATTTGAATCTATTATTATGGTCTTATCATCCTGATTCAATTTTTCACATCCTTAAATATCCATTTTATACTAATTATATAATTTTTTAAGGCGTTTTCAATAACTTTTTAAAATTTATATATCAACATTAAAAAAGGGGTATAAGCAAACTACCTATACACCTTTTTTTGACGCAAACAGCAAAAAGTTCTTTGCTGTGCTAAAACGAGAATAATATAAGAAATATTTAGTTTTCTTTATTCTTCGCTGATTGCCTCCGTCGGACAAACTTCTGAGCATGCTCCGCAGCTTATGCAAACTTCAGGATCTATCTCATACTTTCCGTCTCCCTCTTTAATAGCACCAACAGGACATTCTTCTGCGCAGGTACCGCAGCTAATACATTCATCAGAAATCTTATATGCCATTATTTTACCTCCACTCTAATATAAATCTAATATTATTTATACATATAATTTTTTAAAAAATCAAGTATTTTTTATTAATCCTCTATTAAATATTTAATTTCTTCATCTTCTATGTTAATAGTATCCGGTTCATCTGCAGCGACTTCTGTAACCCCTAAATCGTTTACCTTGAAATTTTTGGCAGTAATTGTACCGTCTTTTTGCGTAAGCTTGACCTTTGCCGTTTCTAAAAGCACATTTATTTCGATTACCGTACCTTGCCCTTCCGGCGTCTTAACTTCGCTTCCTACTTTAGGCATTTTCTTTCGTGCTTCCTCATATTGAGACTGCTCATAATTTAGGCAGCACATTAGCCTTCCACAAAGGCCGCTTATCTTATTAGGTGAAAGCGATAAGCCCTGCTCCTTTGCCATTTTAATAGATACCGGCTGAAAATCACCTAAATGGTTGTTGCAGCAGGCTACCCTGCAGCAAGGCCCCAGCCCGCCGATAAATTTAGATTCGTCTCTAACTCCAATCTGCCTTAGTTCAATCCTGGTTCTAAAGACCGCCGCTAAGTCTTTTACTAACTCCCTGAAATCTACCCGGCTATCTGCCGTAAAGTAAAATATTATCTTATTATTGTCAAAAGTATATTCAACATCGACAAGCTTCATCTGCATGTCGTGTTTCTTTATCTTTTCAAGGCAGATATTAAAAGCCTCTTTTTCTTTGGCCCGGTTTTCATCTTCTTTGGCAGTGTCACTTTCTGTTGCTTTTCTAATAACCTGTTTTAAGGGAGCAACTATTTCCTCTTCCGAAACTTCCTTAGCGCCGATAACAACTTTGCCAAATTCCATCCCGCGCGTAGTTTCGACTATGACATTGTCATTTATATTTAATTCTTTATCGCCGGGATCGAAATAATATATTTTCCCTGCCTTTTTAAAGCGAACACCTATAACTTTTGTCATTTATTCTTCTCCTCCAGTATATTAAAAAGCATTGCCTGTGTTTGTAATTTTAAATTAAGTGGTATATGAGTATTGTTTTCCGCCTCAATTAATATATCTATAATATTGCTTAATGCCCCTCTTGTAAAGCCGTCTGCCCTAATTTTTATATCGCGTACCAAATCTGAATTTACTATGCTGTCTACACTTGAGGTTATTTTAAACATAAGTATATCCGAAAAATATGATATAAGGCAGTTAATTATCAAGGATAAATCTTCTTTTTGTTTTAGCATCTTGTCGCTAATCCGTGTAACCGGCATTCCCTTTGCTTCGCATATGCTTCTAGCTATAGCGATAGAAATATCCCTTACAGAAAAAAACTCTTCATCCTTTACTATATTCTTAGCTTCATTCAAATATCCGCCAGATAGGTTAGCAATTAAAGAAGCCTTTAATGTAGAAATATCAAATTCCCTAATAAGTATATCCCTTAATTCACTTTTATCAATAGGGTTTACTATAATTGTTGCCGCCCTTGACATAACTGTCGGCAGTATACTTTTTTTTGTCCTTGCAAGAAGCAAAAAAACCGTTTTTTGCGGTGGCTCTTCTATGACTTTTAAAAGGCAGTTCTGCGCTCCCTCGCTTAAAAGTTCCGCATTGTTTATAACAACTGCCTTATAGCCTCCTTCATATGCCTTCAAGCTTGCAAAAGATATAGCCTCCCTAACATCATCTATTCTGACAGTCTTCCCCTTGGGAGTTATGTTCATAATATCCGGGTGGTTATTTGAAAGAACCCGCCTGCATAAAGCACATTCTTTACAGCCAGTTTTATTTTTACAAAAAAGCTTTAACAAAAATTCTCTTGATAAGTTAAGCGTTTCGCTTTGCTTTTCACATATCAAAAGATATGCGTTTTTAACCTTATCGTTTAAAATGTCTTTTAAATAATAGTTTAAGTCAACGCTCATATTATTCCTGCATTTTTGAGGATTTTATCCATCTCAGTTTTTATCTTATCATGCGTCTCGGCCTTTTGCCCAGACGCATCTATCAAAATAATGTTTTCCCCATGCTTTTTAATTATATCCAAAAACCCAAAATAGACTGCATCATGAAAGGTATCCCCTTCACTTTCCAGCCTGTCATGAACCTTGTTTTCATTCATGCGTTTAAATGCCGCTTCTGCTGTTATCTGCAAAAAAAACGTCTTGTCAGGCATACAGCTGCCACATGCAAAACGGTTTATATCCATAATGGCATCATAACCTAATTTTCTGCCGTAACCCTGATATGCAAGGCTTGAATGGATAAACCTGTCGCAAATGACTATTTTGCCGCTTTCAAGCGCCGGCACAATAACCTCCGCTACATGCTGTGCCCTCGCAGCAGCATAAAGAAGCGCTTCCGTCTTGGCTACCATGCCGGCGTTGGTCACGTCCAGTAAAATCTCCCGTATCTTTTCTGATATCTCACATCCTCCCGGTTCCCGCGTCGTTAAAACGTCTAGGCCTAGGGTTCGCAAATACTCTGCTAAAAATCTGATTTGCGTAGATTTTCCTGCTCCGTCGTTTCCTTCGAATGTTATAAACAGTCCCTTCATAACTCACTTCCGTCTGATAGTAATATTTTTTTTAGATCGCTTACGCTGTTTGCAATAAAGTCCGGGCCTTCTTCTTCAAGTTCATTTGGGCTGGCATAGCCGTATTTCGCCCCAATAGAAAGCACTTTATTTCTCTTCCCTGCTTGTATGTCAATGCGCCTATCTCCCACCATAGCGGCGCATTTTGGGTCTACATCCAATGTTTCAAGGCACGTCTTTAAAAGTGTAATTTTATCATCTATGCCTTTTTGAGGTTCAAAGCCATAAATACCATCTAAAAATCCATCTATTTCAAAATTAAGTGCCGCAACATCTGCCTGATATGTTCTTTTGCCCGTTGCTATATAAAGTTTCCTGTCATTTTCCTTTAATTCTTTTAGCATGGCATAAATCCCGTCGAAAAGCTTTGCGTTGAATACGCCTATCGCCATATTGTAATCCCTGAAATAATCATGCGCCGCTTTCATGGTTTTATCATCAGTCCCCATATAATCTGCAACAAGAGCTTTTATAGGAGGCCCGACATATGTCGTTAGCACCTCATCCGATGGTATATTAAGTTTCATTTTCATAAACATATAGCGAAAACCGCCGAGTATGCCTTTTAAAGAATCTACTATTGTTCCATCTAAGTCAAAAAATATGTGTTTTATCATTATAATGCCCGTTAAAAATCTGATAGTGATACGTTCCCGTCTTCAATACCGAATAATTCAAATCCTTCCTTTTTAGCAGCCAAAAGATAGCTGACAACTTCTTGTGTTATTTGTTCTCCCGGTAAAACTATAGGCACGCCCGGTGGATAAATCCCTACAGGTGCCGCTGCGATCAAAGATTCTGCATCTTCAAGTGGCAAACTTACCTTTTCCCTCATCTCAACCTGTGCCGGTGTAGATATTTTCATTAGCTTTGGATAAACATACTGCGAAAAAGCACTGATTTCGTTTCCATCTTCTAATTGCTTTAACGCTTTTATCAAGCGCTCAAAATCTTCTTTCTCATCGGCTACTGTTATTATCAAGACAAGATGCTTTGCATCTACAGCTTCTGTAAATACTCCGCAGTATTCAAGTATTCTTCCTGCTGAAAATCCAGTTAAACCTTTGCCGGATACGTCTATAATTAATTTTAAAGGATCTTTATCAAATACATTTTCAGGCAAACTATCTATATCTACAGTCTTTAGCCCAGGTATGTCGTTTATTTCTTTTGTGAATTGTTCGGTTAAAGTAACAACTCTGCTCAATTCTTCCCTTCCGCATCTTGCCATATAGTCTGAAGCATAATCCAATGAAGATAATATTATATAAGACGGGCTAGTGGTCAATATCATTTTAAGTTTCTCTTTAACTGTTTTTGCATCGATAAACGAATTTTTCCCTACATTTATATATGCGCCTTGATTCATGCAGGGAAGTGTCTTATGGGCACTTACAGTCCAAACGTCTGCTCCGGCTGCCGCACAGCATTTAGGCAACATATCAGAATAAGAAAAGTGCGCCGAATGTGCCCCGTCAACTATCAACGCCATGCCCGCATCGTGAGTTATTTCAGATATTTCAGATAGGTTAAGGCAAAATCCAAAATAATTTGGATAAGTTACATAAACAGCCTTAGCGTCCGGGTTACTTGAAATGGCCTCCTTTAAATGTTTCGTATAAAAAAGCTGCGGCAAAAAAGACTCTTGTTCCGGTTGGCGTATATAAACCGGGCAAATCCTGCTAAGCCTAAGTGCATTCACCGCAGAAACATGCATATCCCTTGCCATGATTATCTTTTCTCCCGGTTTTACGGCTGCCAAAATCATGGCTACAACCCCGGCGGAAGCACCGTTTACACTATAAAAGCTATTCTGAGCACCTACTCTTACGGCATGCAGCTGCTCAGACTCCTTTATCGCGCCCGAAGGTATAAACAGGTTGTCCGAAAAAGAAAGCTCAGTAATATCCCCCGACAGATACTCTCCGCCAAAGTAGTAAGGTTTTCCTTTATGCCCAGGCATATGAAACCTAACAGGCTCCTTTTTCGCATATTCATTTAACATATTGATAATAGGTGTGTTTCTTTCCATACTTACCACCAATAACTAATTAGTAAATATAATTATATCATAAAGGTTAAATGTTAAAAAGAGTTTGACATCAAAACCTCTGAAATGCAAAAAGTCCTTCTTTGTTACAAAAAAGGACTTCCCACCCATATATAAAAATTGAATCCGGCAGCTACCTACTCTCCCGGGTCGTTGCCAACCAAGTACCATCGGCGTATAAGGGCTTAACTTCTGTGTTCGGCATGGGAACAGGTGGATCCCCTTAGCTATCACCACCGGAAATTTTTATCTTCTTTAGCGTATTCTCCGCTTCGTCATCGCAAAGTATACCATATCATTATTTACTTTTCAATACCTTTTAACAAAGTACCATTGAAAACTGCACAGCTTTTATTTATCTTAGATTAAGTCCATTACCGAAATCAAGCCCTCGACCTATTAGTATTGGTCTGCTACATACATTACTGCACTTCCACATCCAACCTATCAACCTTGTAGTCTACAAGGGGTCTTACTCCTTTCGGATGGGAGATCTTATCTTAAGGGGGGCTTCACGCTTAGATGCTTTCAGCGTTTATCCCTTCCATACTTAGCTACCCAGCTATGCTCCTGGCGGAACAACTGGTACACCATAGGTATGTCCATCCCGGTCCTCTCGTACTAAGGACAGCTCCTTTCAAATCTCCTGCGCCCACGATGGATAGGGACCGAACTGTCTCGCGACGTTCTGAACCCAGCTCGCGTGCCGCTTTAATTGGCGAACAGCCAAACCCTTGGGACCTACTACAGCCCCAGGATGCGACGAGCCGACATCGAGGTGCCAAACCTCCCCGTCGATGTGGACTCTTGGGGGAGATAAGCCTGTTATCCCCGAGGTAGCTTTTATCCGTTGAGCGATGGCATTTCCACTCACATACCACCGGATCACTAAGCCCGACTTTCGTCCCTGCTCGACATGTCTGTCTCGCAGTCAGGCTCCCTTTTGCCTTTGCACTCTAATGAATGATTTCCGACCATTCTGAGGGAACCTTTGGGCGCCTCCGTTACTCTTTGGGAGGCGACCGCCCCAGTCAAACTGCCCACCTGGCAATGTCCGTTACCGGGTTTACCGCGTATCGTTAGAACTTCAGCAATAGAAGAGTGGTATCCCAAGGTTGGCTCCACGAAAACTAGCGTCTTCGCTTCCAAGCCTCCCACCTATCCTGTACATCTATTGCCAAAATTCAATACCAGGCTACAGTAAAGCTCTACGGGGTCTTTCCGTCCTATCGCGGGTAATGGGCATCTTCACCCATACTACAATTTCGCCGGGTCCCTTGTTGAGACAGCGCCCAAGTCGTTACGCCATTCGTGCGGGTCGGAACTTACCCGACAAGGAATTTCGCTACCTTAGGACCGTTATAGTTACGGCCGCCGTTCACCGGGGCTTAAGTTCCGTGCTTCGGTTACCCTAACACTTCCCCTTAACCTTCCGGCACTGGGCAGGCGTCAGCCCGTATACGTCGTCTTTCAACTTCGCACAGACCTGTGTTTTTGCTAAACAGTCGCTTGGGCCTCTTAACTGCGACCACCTCTCGATGGCACCCCTTCTCCCAAAGTTACGGGGCTATTTTGCCGAGTTCCTTAACAAGGGTTCTCCCGTTCGTCTTAGGATTCTCTCCTCGCCTACCTGTGTCGGTTTGCGGTACGGGCGGATAATGCTCTCCTTACCGCAGCTTTTCTCGCCAGTGTGAATTCAGTCCCTTCCATACTTATTTTCTGTCGCCATCACGCCTCATGATTGAAGTGGTGTACTTCACTGCCACTCCTCACTTGACGCTTGGGCGGGTTTATCCATCAACCCGCGTGGACCTATCCTCCTGTGTCACTGCTTAAGTTCATACGATCATTACCCGGTACAGGAATATCAACCTGTTGTCCATCGCCTACGGCTATCGCCCTCGGCTTAGGTCCCGACTTACCCTGGGCGGACGAACCTTCCCCAGGAATCCTTAGGCTTTCGACGATGAAGATTCTCACTTCATTCTCGCTACTTATGCCGGCATTCTCTCTCCTATACAGTCCACAGCTCCTTTCGGTACTGCTTCTGCCCGTATACGATGCTCCTCTACCGATGTAATTACTTACATCCCACGGCTTCGGCGGCAGGTTTTAGCCCCGGACATTTTCGGCGCACGTCCACTCGACCAGTGAGCTATTACGCACTCTTTAAATGTATGGCTGCTTCTGAGCCAACATCCTGGTTGTCTGTGCGTTCGCACATCCTTTCCCACTTAACCTGCACTTTGGGGCCTTAGCCGGTGATCTGGGCTGTTTCCCTTTTGACTACGAAACTTATCTCACGCAGTCTGACTCCCGTTAAACAATATATGGCATTCGGAGTTTGATAAGGTTCGGTAAGCTTTGAGGCCCCCTAGCCCATTCAGTGCTCTACCTCCATATATCTTAAAACGAGGCTAGCCCTAAAGCTATTTCGAGGAGAACCAGCTATCTCCGAGCTCGATTGGAATTTCTCCGCTATCCACAGCTCATCCCCGCCCTTTTCAACGGACGTGTGGTTCGGACCTCCACGGTGTCTTACCACCGCTTCATCCTGTCCATGGATAGGTCGCCCGGTTTCGGGTCTACTACATGCAACTAACTCGCCCATTTAAGACTCGCTCTCGCTGCGGCTTCAGCGCTTTACGCCTTAACCTCGCTACATACAGTAACTCGCCGGCCCGTTCTACAAAAAGTACGAGGTCGCACTCTTAACGTGCTTCCTCTGCTTGTAAACATAGGGTTTCAGGTTCTCTTTCACTCCCCTCCCGGGGTTCTTTTCACCTTTCCCTCACGGTACTTTTCCGCTATCGGTCATTAGGTAGTATTTAGCCTTGGGGGGTGGTCCCCCCTGCTTCCCACAGGATTCCTCGTGCCCCGTGGTACTCTGGTACCGGCTGCCTCACTCGCCTTTTCGTCTACGGGGTTTTCACCCTCTTTGACCTGCCTTTCCAGTACAGTTCGACTAAAGCTCATGAATGGCGTTCGCCGGCCCTCAACCCTTAAAGTCCGAAGACTCTAAGTTTGGGCTCTTTCCCTTTCGCTCGCCACTACTCAGGAAATCGATGTTTCTTTCTCTTCCTCCGGCTACTTAGATGTTTCAGTTCACCGGGTTCCCTCCTGCCAGACTATGTGTTCACCTGGCGGTAATGGCCCATTACGACCATTGGGTTTCCCCATTCGGACATCCATGGATAATTACGCCTGCTTGCGGCTCCCCATGGCTTTTCGCAGCTTACCACGTCCTTCTTCGGCTCCTAATGCCTAGGCATTCACCCTACGCTCTTTTTAGCTTGATTTCTCGTCACCTAGATTTTTCTATTTCGGTTGTTTTCTTTCCTAAGACGCTTCTTTTTCCCTTTTTGAAATTGTTTTTCCCTTTTAGTTTAAAAAAAAGCTTCTTTTTGCTATGCAGTTTTCAATGTACTTTGCTTAAAAAAAGCTACTTACCTTTTCGCTTTTTCTTGCTTGTGATATGTCTTCCATATCTGGTGGGCTCAAGTGGACTCGAACCACCGACCTCACGCTTATCAGGCGTGCGCTCTAACCGGCTGAGCTATGAGCCCTGGTCCCTTTGAGCTTCTCCCACTGGTGGAGATGAGCGGAATCGAACCGCTGGCCTCCTGCTTGCAAGGCAGGCGCTCTCCCAGCTGAGCTACACCCCCATATCCTTTTTAAAGGATTTGCTGAGCGTGTTTAGCCGCCCTATCCTTAAACCTTTTAATAAGCACCTTACTTAATCGCTAAGTATTTTAATAACTCCTTAGCTGCCTGTTTCACTTTTCACCTTAGAAAGGAGGTGATCCAGCCGCACCTTCCGATACGGCTACCTTGTTACGACTTCACCCCAGTCATTGATCTCGCCTTCGACGACTCCTTCCTTGCGGTTAGGCCATCGGCTTCGGGCGCTCCCAACTCCCGTGGTGTGACGGGCGGTGTGTACAAGGCCCGGGAACGCATTCACCGCGACATGCTGATTCGCGATTACTAGCAACTCCGACTTCATGTGGGCGGGTTGCAGCCCACAATCCGAACTGGGACCGGCTTTTTGGGGATTTGCTCCGCGTCTCCACTTAGCTTCCCTTTGTACCGACCATTGTAGCACGTGTGTAGCCCAAGACATAAGGGGCATGATGATTTGACGTCGTCCCCACCTTCCTCCGAGTTATCCCCGGCAGTCTCATTAGAGTTCCCATCTTAACATGCTGGCAACTAATGATAGGGGTTGCGCTCGTTGCGGGACTTAACCCAACATCTCACGACACGAGCTGACGACAACCATGCACCACCTGTCTCTCTGCCCCGAAGGGATAGTATGTTTCCATACCTGTCAGAGGATGTCAAGCCTTGGTAAGGTTCTTCGCGTTGCTTCGAATTAAACCACATGCTCCGCTGCTTGTGCGGGCCCCCGTCAATTCCTTTGAGTTTCAACCTTGCGGTCGTACTCCCCAGGCGGGATACTTATTGCGTTTGCTGCGGCACAGAGACCTTCTTAGATCCCTACACCTAGTATCCATCGTTTACGGCGTGGACTACCAGGGTATCTAATCCTGTTCGCTCCCCACGCTTTCGTGCCTCAGCGTCAGTTACAGTCCAGAAAGCCGCCTTCGCCACTGGTGTTCCTCCTAATATCTACGCATTTCACCGCTACACTAGGAATTCCGCTTTCCTCTCCTGCACTCTAGTTCAGCAGTTTTAAATGCAACTCCCGAGTTAAGCCCGGGGATTTCACATCTAACTTACCAAACCGCCTACGCACCCTTTACGCCCAGTAATTCCGGACAACGCTCGCCCCCTACGTATTACCGCGGCTGCTGGCACGTAGTTAGCCGGGGCTTCCTCCTAGGGTACCGTCACTTTCTTCGTCCCCTAGGACAGAGGTTTACAATCCGAAAACCTTCTTCCCTCACGCGGCGTTGCTGGGTCAGAGTTGCCTCCATTGCCCAATATTCCCCACTGCTGCCTCCCGTAGGAGTCTGGACCGTGTCTCAGTTCCAGTGTGGCCGTTCACCCTCTCAGGTCGGCTATCCATCGTCGCCTTGGTGAGCCGTTACCTCACCAACTAGCTAATGGTCCGCGAGCCCATCTTAAAGCGGATTGCTCCTTTTACCACTTGGACATGCATCCTCGTGGTCTTATGCGGTATTAGCATCCGTTTCCAGATGTTATCCCCCTCTTTAAGCCAGGTCGCTCACGTGTTACTCACCCGTCCGCCACTAAGATATATTTTGTACAAGTACTCTATATATCTCCGTTCGACTTGCATGTGTTAGGCACGCCGCCAGCGTTCGTCCTGAGCCAGGATCAAACTCTTAGTTTAAAATTTATTAAAACTGCTCATCGCAGTTTCTTTCTTTTTTACTATTCGTGATCCAGGCTGCTTATTTTTTTTCGTTATCTTCCTTACTTTGCTCTTTTTCAGGCGCTTATTTAAAGTTTTCAAGGTTCTCCGCTATCAAGCGGCTCATTTATATTATCAAATCTAGCTCCCATTGTCAACATCTTTTATCCTTTTTTTCGAAAGTTTTTAAGATGTTCTTTAATAGATTCAATACACTCTTTATTCTTGTCTACTGCGATTATATTATACACATTTTCGGCCTTATTAATATCTTCTAAAATCGCTCCTGATACTATAAATCCTTTTTTAAGTTCTTCTATCAAAGCCTCATATGCGAGTATGACAGACAGTGCGTGATCAAATGCAAGCCCGCCTGAAGAGACTATCTTAGTGGTAGCCGACACGCCGCCCTTTTTCAAAGTTTCTCTTGTCTCAACAGACGGTGTAAGAATCTCGCTTCCTTTAAGCGTAATGCTTCTGTTTATTATATATGTACTGCCTTCCCATGCTACTAACCTATTATAATCTGAAACTTTCACCCACTCGACAACTGCAGCATCGTCTCCGGCACGGGCATTTACTTTTTTTATATCAGTTAGGCCTACAAATGAAGTTGTGATTACCCGGCTTCGAGGGTCCCTGTCCGGGGCTCCAAATGTATGGTATTGCTTTAGCTCGATATCTTCAATTCCCGTCTCCTCTAATAGCTCTCTTTTTACGGCGGTCAGTATATCCTCGTCTATATTGACGAAACCGCCAGGCAGCGCAAAGCAGCCTTTATACGGGAACCCTCCCCTTTTTATAAGCAGCAGCTTTAAACACTTTTCTTCAAAGTCTATCGCAAACAGCGCTCCGTCTGCTGCAAAGCCCGGCTTCTCATAAATGCTTGCATCGTAGCTCTCTAAAAATTTTCTTTCTTCCTCTGAAGAAGGCATATACTTTTTCATCAAAACTCCACCTCGTCTATAATTCCTCCACCAAGACAAATTTCCCCGTCGTAAAATACTACGTATTGCCCTGGTGTTACTGCACGCTGCCTTTCTTTAAATTTAACATAAGCCTTTTCGCCATCAAATTCTGCTGTAATATCCTGATCCGGTTGCCTGTAACGAAACTTAGCTTTTAGTTTCCCATCATTTGGCTTTTTGGTTATGAAATTAATATCGGTTGCTTTAAGCGCCTTTGAATAAAGCTCTTTCCCTTCGCCCTGTATTACATAAAGTATATTATTTTTAAGGTCCTTGTCCACTACGAACCAGCGTTCCCCTGTGCCTGCTCCACCAATACCAAGGCCGCGGCGCTGCCCTAAAGTGTAATACATGAGTCCCTCGTGCGTTCCGACTTTTTTATTGTCCAGCGTCTTTATATCTCCTGGCATTGCCGGTATAAAGGTCTTTAAAAAATCTCTGAAGCGGCGCTCGCCTATAAAACAAATGCCCGTAGAATCTTTTTTATTTGCTACGCTTAAACTAAGTTCATTGGCTATTTTTCTAACTTCGCTTTTTTTAAGGTCACCGACAGGAAAAAGCGCTTTTGATATCTGCCCTTGTGAAAGCATGCAAAGGAAGTAGCTTTGGTCCTTTGATTTATCTGTTCCTTTTTTTAAATAGACCCCGTCGCATGTCTTTTCCGTCCTCACATAATGCCCGGTGGCTATCATCTTGGCGCCAAGTTTTAAACTGTAGTCTAAAAACGCCTTGAATTTTATTTCCGAATTGCAAAGCACATCTGGATTTGGCGTTCTCCCTTTTTTATATTCTTTTAGAAAATAGGAAAAGACCCTATCGTAATATTCCTTTTCGAAGTTTACATTATAATAAGGTATATCTAAATTTTCACATACGTTTCTTACATCTTCTAAATCTGCTGCGGCCGTGCATTCGCCGAACTCATCTTTTTCGTCCCAGTTTTTCATGAATACACCGGCAACATCATACCCTTCTTTCTTTAAAAGATATGCAGCTACGGAAGAATCCACGCCGCCGGACATGCCGACTATAACTTTTTCACCACTTGGCATTTTATTTCCTCATAAGTTTTTCTTTTACTTAGATTATACTAAACATAATAAAAGTTGCAAAAACTTTTTTATTTTAACTTTGCATTTCTTAAAATATTATCCGTTAACTTTGTTATTATAAACCGTGCTTTATGTTATAATGAACTAAAACAATTCGGCCTAAGGTGGTACCATGTTTAAAAAATGCTTCTTTAATTCAATTATAACTTATTTGGTTTTATTGGCAGTTTCGCTGTCATCATTTGCTCTGCCTCTGCTTGGTGGCTGTTCGGTTATACAAGAAGTGACTGAGATAAGTGCTTCAGTCTCTGTCAGCAGTATAGCTGGAGATGAACTTCTAGTTGAAACCGTTGATGTCGGGCAAGGGGACTGTATCATTATAAAGGCGCCGGACGGCAGTGTCATTATGGTAGATGCCGGAGAAAAGTCTGCTATATATAATATTGTAGAAACCTTTAAAAAATATAATATAGGAAAAATAGACCTATTAATAGCAACACACCCCCATTCAGACCACATAGGCGGTATGCAGTACTTTGTTGAGAGCTATCCTATTGACACCATAGTTATGCCAAAATCAGACCACTCAACTAACACATATGCAAATCTCCTTAAATCTATAAAAGACAATGATTTAAAGATAACCGAAGCAAAACCCGGGCTTAACTATCAGTTCGGAGACGTATCAATAGA
The DNA here is from genome assembly GCA_041390245.1 of Eubacteriales bacterium. NCBI lineage: Bacteria > Bacillati > Bacillota > Clostridia > Eubacteriales > Eubacteriales bacterium. The sequence continues at coordinate 121,439 of JAWKQI010000004.1, read as the reverse complement.
CATCTTAGGACCTGTTTCAAACGAATATGATGATTTAAACAATATGTCGGTAGTATTTAAGTTAACATACGGCGATACATCTTTTCTGTTTATGGGAGATGCTGAAGAAGAATCGGAAGAGGATATTTTAAATTCCGGTGCGGACCTTTCTGCGGACGTGCTAAAGGCAGGCCATCATGGCAGTAGCACTTCTACATCGCAGGAGTTTTTAGATGCTGTGTCGCCTTCAATTGTTTTGGTATCCTGCGGAGTAGACAATGAATACGGGCACCCGCACGAAGAATTTTTAAACAGAGTTTCGCAAAAAGGATGTACGCTTTTAAGAACAGACTTAAACGGAAATATAACTTTATATTCTAACGGCGTTGATATAACGACCGAAACGGAAAAATAATGACAAATGGCCTTTTATTTTACTAGTGAAAATATGTAAGAATCGTAGATTTTCCCGTTCTTGAAAATACTCCTTCTTTTTATGCCTTCAAGCTTAAACCCTGCTTTTTCAAGCACACGCATAGATGCTTTGTTAAATTCAAAAACCTCTGCATCAATTCTTACTGCATCATAATCATTAAAAAAATGTTCGCACATTTCTTTTACTGCTTTAGTCATTATGCCTTTTCCCCAATAAGGCTCTGCAAGCCAGTAACCGATCTCAGCGCTCTTCTTATATACGTCTTTTCTCTTAAATATGCCGATACTTCCAACTATCTCCTTGTCGACAACTATAGCCCTAACCAGCTTCTCTCTTTCGCCGCCTTCAAGGCTATTAATTATATAGTCTTTAGCATCATTAAGAGTATATGGGTGTGGGAAAGCGTCTCTTAAATTATCTGATATTTTTTTATTATTAGCGTGTTTATATATCGCTTCCGAATCTTTAATTTCCCATTTTTTTAGTTCAATTTCCATTTACAAAAATTCCTTTCATTTTAAAAAAGCGGCATTGTTTATGCCGCTTAAAGTTTTAAGTTTTATATAGTATTAAATATTGAAGGAAATACTTTTGCAATAGAAGTTATATGCATATCAGCATCTACCACTATATGTTCGCTTTCCCCAGTTGCCAGTAAGCGCCCGTCGCCTTCACGAAAAACTTCATAGCCGAACTTGATTCTGATGCTTTTAATATCAGTAATCTTTAGGCGGACAATAATCGCATCTCCATAGACTGCCGGCGTCTTGTAATTACAGGAATTGCTTATAGGCAAAAGCCGAAAGCCTTCTTCCTCAAGCTCCGCAATATTAACGCCCATACTTTCAGCAAACTCCTGCTGCGCTATGTCAAACCAGTTAAAGTACTGGGCATGGTGCACAAACCCGGTTTTATCGACTTCATAATACCTGATTTTTATTTTGCAATCAAAACTGTGCATTTTTATGCCATCCTTTTAGTTATTAATTGGCCCTATGGACTTAAAGAAGCTAATTGCCTTTTCCGGAAGTCATCTCTCCGTGTGCTGTTAAAATATGAGCTTTTCCTCTAATTTTAACGGCAGATGTGCTTTCGGTAAACTGTGCCAATAAGACTTCGCCTTCATCAAGTTTTTCTGTATGATGAAACTTAGTATCTTTTCCTCTGGTCATACCGATAACCGAAACACCATCTTCCAAAGCTTTTATAATAAAAAAATCATCCATCTTTTATCACCTTAACTTTCACAGATATTTTACCATATTATTTCATATACGTAAATAAACATTAGGATAAAAGCTCTACTTTAAAACCACGTTATTTTCTCCGAAATTTTCTCTTAGCTTATATATAAGTTCATTAGATAAATTAACGCACCATCTGCCCGTCGTCTTAAACTTCTGGTTGGTTCCTTCTATATATATATTGACGGGGGAAGCACCTGGGAATTCTCTTAATGCTGCAAAAAGAGCATCTTTGCCTTTCTCTGCTTCCTTTGGTACTTTAACGCAAAGCGTTTTGCCCAAAAATTCATATTTATCCGGTGTAAACGGTACTATGCTAGAAGCAATGATAGACGGGGCCTCTCCCTCAGCTATTTCCACCTTACCTCTGACTATAACTATTTGGTCTTCTGCCAGGTTTTGTTCGCAAGCTGCAAATACCCCTGGAAATACAGTTATGTTAACTGTGCCAAATAAATCTTCCAGCACTGCATTTGCCATAAGCTTTTTAAGGCGGGTAGATCTTCTGTGGACAGAGGTTAGTATCCCTACCAATTCAACTTCCCTTCCTTCGATACTGTCCATATCACTGTCTGATTCCCCTGCTGTCATAAGTACATATGTATTAAAGGTAGCCTTATCCAAAATATCTTTTATCTCATTTAGCGGGTGCCCGCTTAAATACATACCCGTGGTACGCTTTTCCATAGAAAGCTTGTGTCTTTCTTTAAATTCCGGAATGTCCGGCATTTCATCTGACACATCTTCATCTTCAATGCCAATGTCAAAAATAGACATCTGCCCGGTTAAATTCCGTTTTTTATCTTCTATTATGGCTGAAAGCACCTTTTCATAAACATTCATAAGCTGCGAACGTTTGTATGTAAGCGAATCAAAACAGCCGGACAGTATTAATGCCTCCAGCATTTTTTTGTTTATCGCATCTGAGTTTCTGTTAAGAAAATCGTTAAAGGATGTATACTTCCCGTTTTTATCCCGCTCGGCGATAATGTCTGAAGCCACCTTTTCTCCGACATCGCGGATAGCTACCAACCCAAAGCGTATAGCACCGGACGTGACTTTGAAAAATACGTCTGATTCATTTATGTCAGGGCCTAAAACCTGTATCTTGCACTTCTTAAGATATGCAATGTAAAACGCAACTTTATCCGGGTTATTTAAATAGCTGTTTATAAGCGCAGTTAAAAACTCAAGCCTGTGATAGCGTTTTAAGTATGCTGTCCAATAAGCTATTACTGCATATACACATGCGTGAGACTTATTAAAGCCATAATCCGCAAACTCTAGAACCTGGTCAAATATCTCCTCTGCTATGTTCTTAGGGACGCCAAGTGCAACGGCTCCCGGAACTACAACCTTTCCTTTAACTTTTTCACCGTTTATAAATATATTTTTTTCTTTTCTTAGTACGCTTTCTTTTTTCTTAGACATGGCACGCCTAACAAGGTCGCTTCGCCCAAGAGAATACCCTGCCAAAGCACGGACTATTTCCATTACCTGCTCCTGGTATACCATACAACCATAAGTCTCAGCTAAAATGCTTTTTAAACTGGGATGTTTATACTTTATAAGGTTAGGGTGCTTTTTCGCCTCTAAATACACAGGTATGCTTTCCATTGGACCCGGGCGGTAAAGTGAAATGCCGGCCATTATATCCCCTAAATTTTTAGGTTTCAACTGCATCATCAGTGCTCTCATGCCCGAACTTTCAAGCTGGAACACCCCATCTGTGTCTCCTTCGCCGATAAGCTTATAAACCTCTTTATCATTTAGCCCAATTTCCTGTATATCTATATCAATGCCCTTGTTTTGCTTAACCATATCGATAGTATGGCGTATAACCGTTAAGTTCGTTAAACCAAGCAAGTCCATCTTTAAAAGCCCCAGGCTTTCAAGGTCGTCCTTTGTGAACTGTGTTATTAAGCCGCTTACTTTAGTGCTTGTCTGCAAGGGGACATAATCGTCTATCCTGTCTTTTGATATAACAAGCCCTGCCGCATGAACGGAGGCATTTCTTGGCAGACCCTCCAGTTTCTTTGCTATATCCAATATATTTCTTACGTTTTCATTGGTATCGTATTCGGCCTTAAGCCTTGGGTTTTCTTCCATTGCACGGTCTATTGTCATATGCAGGCTAAAAGGGACCATCTTTGAAATGCGGTCCGACTCAGACGGCGGGCAGCGCAGCACCCTTGCAACGTCCTTAATAGCTAGTTTTGCTTTTAGGGTATTAAAAGTTATTATCTGTGCAACGCGCTCCTGCCCATATTTTTTAACTATATAATCCTTGACTTCGCTCCTTCTCTCAACGCAAAAATCTATATCGATATCCGGCATGCTTACACGCTCTGGATTTAAAAAACGTTCAAACAATAGGTCATACTCAAGTGGGTCTATATCAGTTATTCTAAGCGTATACGCAACCAAACTTCCTGCGGCAGAGCCACGCCCCGGGCCTACGTATATGCCGTTTTGCTTGGCAAAATTGACGTAATCATAAACTATCAAAAAGTAATCCGTAAACCCCATCTGGTTTATTACGTTAAGTTCATAGTCTAGCCTTACTACATACTTTTCGTCTACATTTGGCACGCGTTTTAAAAGGCCTTCCTCGCAAAGGTGGCGCAAGTATTCTTGCCCGTTAAATCCTTTGGGAGGAATAAATTCCGGCAGATAGACCTTATCGAAATTAAAGGTTACATTACACTTTTCTGCAATCTTACCAGTATTTTCAATAGCCTCTGGTATATACGAAAAAAGCTCGTTCATCTGCTCTTGAGATTTTAAATAAAACTCCTGTGTCTCAAATCGCATCCTGTCTGTTTCATCTAAGTAACGCCCTGTCTGTATGCACATTAAAATATCCTGCGCTTGAGCGTCCTCTTCTCTGACATAGTGAACGTCGTTTGTTGCTGCAAGTGGTATGCCAAGTTCTTTTGACATATTTATCAGCTGCTCATTTACTTCTTGCTGTTCTTTTATTCCGTGATTTTGAAGCTCCAAGTAAAAATCTTCGCCAAAAACCTTCTTTAAGTCCAGTGCCAGTTTTTTCGCATTGTCTATTTCTCCGCGCATTATAAACTGGGGGATATCACCGGCCAGGCAGGCTGACATGCAAATTAACCCTTTTGAATACTCCCTTAGGGTTTTATAATCTATCCTTGGCTTATAATAAAACCCTTCTGAATAAGAAAGCGTGCTTAATTTTATAAGGTTCCTATACCCCTCGTTATCTTTGGCTAACAGTATCAAATGCGAATACTCTTTTGCTGCCGAGGTCTTCTCGCTCATGTCCTCTGCTACGTACATCTCACAGCCGATTATAGGTTTTATGTTTCTCTTAACCGCTTCACGGTAAAATTCTAAAACCCCGTACATATTGCCGTGGTCAGTTATTGCAATCGCATTCATGTTGTATTTAGCTGCAGTGTCCAGCAGGTCTTTTATCTTACTTGCGCCATCTAGCAGGCTGTATTCGGTATGAACATGTAAATGTGTAAAATCAAACATTATTTTACCTTTTTCTTGTGTTTGTGTATTTTTTGATTGTATATAAATTAGAAGTTAATTATATGCTAAAATTATATCTCATAGGCACACACGTGTCAAAACGATTGTCAATAATAAAAGTATCGATTATTATTAGAATATACTAATGTTTAGGAGCGTAAAAAGTGAATAATTTAATCTTTCCTATCGTTGCCATAGTCATTTTTGCATTAATTTTTTCTTCAGCACGTTTTATCAAACCTTTTGAAAAAGATGGATACAAAGTTTTTAGGCCAAATATAATAATCGGTATAGTCGGCGGGGTTTCACTGGCCTTTTGCCTTTTTGTTATTTTTATATTTGCGTTTCAGATTTTTTATATGCAATTACAGGAAGCTTTAGTTATAGGAGGGCTTTTTGCAGTGCTTGGCACTCCGCTCTTTATACTGCAGTTTACTGTCCGTATCTATGTCAACGACACTTCCATAATATACCGCAATTTCTTCGGTAAACAAAAGCAGATAAATTTTAACGAAATAGAATCCATAAAAAGGTCTTTAGGCGGAGGAAATGAATTTATTATTAAAAGCACTGACAACAAAAAGATCCGTGTCAGCCCTCTTTATTCAGGATACTTAAATATTATGCAAATAGTTAGAAACAACACCTCATTTTCAATAGACATTTTACCTAATAAGCTAGGGTTTTAGCTAAATTTAAAAAAATAGCATCCTCTCCTTAATTTTATCTTTATTTTATGCTAAAATATTTTTATTGCTAACAAATTAACATGTAAGGAGAATACTGCTTTGCCACTACTAACACCAAAACAACTATATGATAATATACCGAAAGACGTAAAATGCGCTATCGGCGCTTTTAATGTACACGATATGGAATATACCCAAGCGGTAATAAGAGCTGCCGAAGAGGAAAACGCCCCTGTGATATTGATGCTGGGCGAACCTATGCTCGCGTTTGCAAACTTAGATATGCTTGCTAACATAACTTTATTTGCCGCTAAAAATTCAACCGTACCCATCGCCGTTACATTAGACCACGGTACTAAAAAAGAAAATATAAATAGGTGCATAGAACTCGGGATTTCTGTAATGTGTGACTGCTCACATTATGAATATAAAGAAAATATAGCTTTAACTAAAGAATATACTAAAAAGGCACATTTAGCCGGTGTTTCTGTCGAAGCAGAACTTGGAAATATCGGCGGCGCTAATGGAGACGAGGTCTTACCTGAAAATATGACAGACCCGCTTAGGGCGAAAGAATTTGTAGAGGAAACGGGCATAGATGCCCTTGCCATAGCTATCGGCAACTGCCATGGGTTTTACAAAAATCCACCTAAGCTAGATATTGAGCGGCTTATAAAAATTAAAGAATTGGTAGATATTCCGCTGGTTTTACATGGAGGGTCTGACCTGCCTTTAAATATGTCTAACGCTGCAATAGATGCCGGGATAAGAAAATTTAATATAGGCACAGACCTTAAATGTGCATATGCACTGGCAATAAAAAAAGAACTTTTAAAAGATCCGATGCCAATACAGCCGCCGCAGATTTTAGGCCCGGCAAGAGATGCTGTATTAAAAGTTACAAAACAAAAAATAAGGCTGTTCCGTTCAAACGGGATAGCTAAATACTATAAGTAGGTAATAATATGTCTGTTTTAGTAAGCGTAGACGTTGGTACCACCAATCTAAAAGCTGCTGCATTCGATGTTGATGGGAACCTCATCAGTCTAAAAAAGATGCCCTCTTTAATAACGTATGGCGATAACGATGAAGGGTATATCGATCCGGAACTGTTGTTTGAAAATATCGCCTCGCTGCTTTGCCAATTAACAAGCGAAGTTGGCTCCAGTAACGTTACTGCTATTTCCGTTGCCGGAATGGGTGAAGCAATAGTACCTATAGATAAAGATGGGCACAATACTTACCCGGTAATAGCATGGTTTGACATGCGTTCAAGAGACCAGGTAGAATTTATGCTTGAAAACATATCTAATGAGCAGTTCTTCAGTATAACCGGGCTTGAATGCCACCCCATGTTTTCGCTTTCTAAAATGCTTTGGATAAAAAGCAACCATCCGGAAGTTTACGAAAAAAGCGTGATGTGGCTCCCCGTTGCAAGCTATATCCTATACCGGCTTTCCGGTGAGGCTGCAACGGATTTTACGCTTGCTTCTCGTACGCTTATGCTTGATATACATAATTGCAAATGGTCTAAAAAGATACTTGATACTTTCAACATAGATAAAAACACTTTGCCAAAACTCGTCGATGCCGGAACGCTTATAGGTTCTGTCACACATGAATCAGCTAAAAAGACAGGTTTAAAAGCTGGTACTCCCGTAGTCATGGGCGGGCACGACCATCCCTGTACTACTATCCCTGCTGGAATACTCTTAAGCAGAAGGCTTTTAGATTCTTCCGGTACGGCAGAAAGCGCTCTTGGCATATTGAACAAAGGCGCAACCCCACCCACTAAATATGAAGGTGTACGTATCAACCGCCATTTAGACAGCTCCCGTATTGCAACATCGGCTGGTATAATATCTTCCGGCTCTTCACTGGACTGGAGCATAAACCAGCTTGCGTCTCTAACTAACTGGGGTATTAACTCAAAGATATCCTACGAAGGCATAATGGCAAAGGTGGTAAAAGTCCCGCCAGGCAGCGGCGGTGCAATGTTTATGCCGCATATACGAGGTGCAGGCGCCCCGTTTAGAAACCCTGCATCAAAAGGTGCTTTTGTGGGGCTTAGGTCTTCGCACACGCAGGTAGATCTGATCCGCGCCGTAATCGAAGGGCTTTGCTTTGAACTTAAAACCATTGTAATAAAAATGGAAGAAGTAGGCGGAATAACCTACGATTCTGTCGCAACTGTAAGCGGCGCATCCAAAATAGCATTATGGCAGCAAATAAAGGCATCTGTTATCGGGAAACCTATAATGACTCCTGAAATAACTGAGGCTACTGCACTTGGAGCTGCAATGCTTGCCGGAATAGGCGTTAAGATCTTTAAAGATATGCGTGAAGCCTCTGCCGCATCGTTTAAACCGGGGAAAGTTTATGAACCGGATGTAAAAATAATGCGTTTATACGAGGACTTATATCAAATATATAAAAATCTATACCCCTCGTTACTTAATATAAACAGTAAAATCGATGCATTGATAAAATAAAAAACCACGGGAAACTTTCCCGTGGTTTTTAGCTTTTTTAAATATCAGCCGGCATCTATGCTTAAAACCCCTATTGCAGAAAATAATATCAATGCAAAGAATATAAGCCCTAAGAAAGCCTGAACATAACTCTTTTCCTTAAATACCTGTATCAATATCGTAGGAGCAAGAGCAAATAGGCCAATAGCACAGCCTCCGCAAATCGCTATCTGCCCCCAGGATTCTGCAAGGCCGATATAATTTAAGTAAAAATGTGCCCCGGGGAAAGACCCCGTCGTGCTTAATTTCCAAATCTCGCTCACCGATGTCCCGTTAAATATAGCGCCGAATACTAAGCTTGGATTTAAAAGATTACTGGACTGATCTATCAGCATAAACAGCGGTGCAAATAATGCCAATACTGTAAAGAATATCGTGCCCCAGTGTATTACATTAGCATACGCTATATTACTTGTTGGAACTTTCAGAAGCTCAATATCATCTGTGCTTTTAACGTCTTTTTTTTCAGCCATTTTCTTTTTCCTCCTTCTTCCCAGCTTTATTCATAAACACTGAAATTGTAAGTACCGTGGCTATAATCGCAACAAATAATATAACCTGTACGATAGAAGGTATTTTGCCAATAGCTCCCATCATCTCAAGCCCTTTTGTTACGAGGCCAAAACTTGTGTATGCCATTATGCCAATTAGGATAACGCGTACAATGCTTACTTTAGCTTTGGCTAAAATATATGAACCTACGAATCCGCCGACGACCTGGCCTGAAAGCCATGGTAATACAAACAGCGCTATAATACCGCCTGTAAAGATATACGGCCATACGGAAACGCAGCTTCCAACTCCTAAAATAATTCCGGAGTTTGCAGCAGCAACTTTAAGCGGTATGCCCATGCCCATGTTTAAAACAGGGGTAATGGCCCAGCCGCCGCCCATACCGAAGAAACCGCCGATTACGCCAACAAGGAAAATAAGGATTATACCTAAAGGAGCACGTGTGACTTCATACTTTCTCACTCTTCCTTCAGATTCCTCGAAATACTGACCTCCGAGATTAAACTTCTGTGTAACCGGCCCTATCTTTTTAATAACAGGATAATCCAGTTTCTTGCCGCCCATAAAAAGGTATATTCCAATGCCTAACAGCAATACGCCTAAGACGATACGCATCAAAGCTTCGCCTGTAACTCCGAAACTCTGCGCCGCACCTATTGCCAAAATTGCTCCGGCTAAAGCTCCTGCTGCCTGGCTTATTGTTAGAACAAGGCACAGTTTATAGTTACCGATTCCCTTTTTAAGAAAAATACCCAGTTGAAATCAGCCCAGAGAACATAGCGACTATTAAACCAGTCCCTCTTATTATAACACTGTCGACATTTGTAAACGCCAGCATTATCGGAGTAAATATTACCCCGCCGCCGATTCCTGCTACAACGGCTATCATTGCTATTGCTACGCTTAACAGGAAAAATGCCAGCAGTATCAAAAAGATTGACGCTGTTGTCATATGCCCTGTCAATACATCTTCAGGTACAAGCGCTAACACACCAATACCAAAGTAAGATAAAATAGTAGCGGCAATCATTATAATAGCTTCAAGCATTGGCGACTTTAAAAATTTACTTTTAATTGCACCCATTTTTCTCTCCTTTTTATTTTTATATCCTTAAAAACCGTTAACTATTGTTAACTGTTGATTTTTCGGTGTGTGTTAAAAATTTAAATACATATGATAACTTTTGCATATGCCAATGGTAATTATAGCATATCCGCACTAACATTCAACTATTTTATGAATTTTTAATGAACATTTTGTCGAAAAATTATATAAAATAAAAAACCACAGGAAACTTTCCCGTGGTTTTTAGCTTTTTTAAATATCAGCCGGCATCTATGCTTAAAACCCCTATTGCAGAGAATAATATCAATGCAAAGAATATAAGCCCTAAGAAAGCCTGAACATAGCTCCTTTCCTTAAATACCTGTATCAATATCGTAGGAGCAAGAGCAAATAGGCCAATAGCACAGCCTCCGCAAATCGCTATCTGCCCCCAGGATTCTGCAAGGCCGATGTAATTTAAGTAAAAATGCGCTCCGGGGAAAGAGCCTGTTGTGCTCAATTGCCATATCTCGCTCGTTGATTGTCCGTTAAATATAGCACTATATACTAAGCTTGGATTTAAAAGATTACTGGACTGATCTATCAGCATAAACAGCGGCACAAATAATGCCAATACTGTAAAGAATATCGTGCCCCAGTGTATTACATTAGCATACGCTATATTACTTGTTGGAACTTTCAGAAGCTCAATATCATCTGTGCTTTTAACGTCTTTTTTTTCAGCCATTTTCTTTTTCCTCCTTCTTCCCAGCTTTATTCATAAATACTGAAATTGTAAGTACCGTGGCTATAATCGCAACAAATAATATAACCTGTACGATAGAAGGTATACTACCAATAGCTCCCATCATCTCAAGCCCTTTTGTTACGAGGCCAAAACTTGTGTATGCCATTATGCCAATTAGGATAACGCGTACAATGCTTACTTTAGCTTTGGCTAAAATATATGAACCTACGAATCCGCCGACGACCTGGCCTGAAAGCCATGGTAATACAAACAGCGCTATAATACCGCCTGTAAAGATATACGGCCATACGGAAACGCAGCTTCCAACTCCTAAAATAATTCCGGAGTTTGCAGCAGCAACTTTAAGCGGTATGCCCATGCCCATGTTTAAAACAGGGGTAATGGCCCAGCCGCCGCCCATACCGAAGAAACCGCCGATTACGCCAACAAGGAAAATAAGGATTATACCTAAAGGAGCACGTGTGACTTCATTTTCTCACTCTTCCTTCAGATTCCTCGAAATACTGACCTCCGAGATTAAACTTCTGTGTAACCGGCCCTATCTTTTTAATAACAGGATAATCCAGTTTCTTGCCGCCCATAAAAAGGTATATTCCAATGCCTAACAGCAATACGCCTAAGACGATACGCATCAAAGCTTCGCCTGTAACTCCGAAACTCTGCGCCGCACCTATTGCCAAAATTGCTCCGGCTAAAGCTCCTGCTGCCTGGCTTATTGTTAGAACAAGGCACAGTTTATAGTTACCGATTCCCTTTTTAAGAAAAATACCTGTTGAAATCAACCCAGAGAACATAGCGACTATTAAACCAGTCCCTCTTATTATAACACTGTCGACATTTGTAAACGCCAGCATTATCGGAGTAAATATTACCCCGCCGCCGATTCCTGCTACAACGGCTACCATAGCTATTGCCACGCTCATTAGGAAAAATGCCAGCAGTATCAAAAAAATTGAAGCTGTTGTCATATGCCCTGCTAATACATCTCAAAAATCCATAGTATTGCAAGTTGGAAAATGCACAATATTGCAAAAATCCATTGCGGGCAAAACTCAAGTCAATTATCCTTGTATCTGACCAAAGAACAAGGAGGAAATGGAGAATGCTCACAATGGATCAGATACATGATATCAGAAATCGTTTTTATGAGAAAGGGGAAAATATTTCCCAGATTGCGGAAGCGTTGCACCTGGATTGGCGAACGGTACGCAAATACATTGATCAGACTGATTTTAACAGCCCGCCGCCAAAGCCGGCGTTGGAGAAACAATTCTGTCCCAAACTGGATCCCTACAAGGAGATGATCGATTCCTGGCTGATTGAGGACAAATCAGCCCCACGCAAACAGCGCCATACAGCTAAACGGGTATTTCATCGCCTGCTGGCCGAAATTCCCGGTTTTGACTGCTCCTATCGGACGGTCGCCAGCTATTACGCAGTGAAACACCGGGAAATATTCAAGCAGAATAAACAGGCCTATCTGCCACTGGTACATCAACCCGGAGAAGCGCAGGTTGATTTTGGTACAGCTGAGTTTTATGAAAATGGCCAAAAACTGACTGGAAAATACCTGGAGGTCTCTTTTCCATACAGCAATAAAGGCTATCTGCAGCTGTTCTACGGGGAAAATATGGAATGCCTGCTGGAAGGGCTGGATGCCATATTCCGCCACATTGGCTGTGTGCCAAGGGAACTCTGGTTTGATAACACGAAAGTCATTGTTACCGAGATTATCCGTGGTGGCGGGCGAAAACTGACTGACAAATTCGAACGGTTCCGGGAGCATTACCATTTTAAAGCCGTCTTCATGAATCCCGGGGCCGGCCATGAAAAAGGAAACGTCGAAAACAAGGTCGGCTATCAGCGTCGCAACTTCATGGTACCGGTTCCCCGCTTTCTGTCGCTGTCGGATTATAACCGGCAGTTGCTGACAGAGTGTGAGAAAGATGCCCGGCGGAACCATTATCGCTACGATGAAACCATCGAGGAGCGGTTTCAGGCTGATCTGACGGCCTGCCACAAACTGCCCGGAATTGCGTTTGACCTCACCGGTCATCAAACCCTCAAAGCCGACAACTGGGCCAGGATTTATCTGAACAAACGACAGCATGCTTATTCGGTGGCTCCAAAGTACGCCCAGTGCCCGGTTCATCTGGTTTTAACTTCAGCGCTGGTGATTATACAAGATGAAAACTTTCGTGAAATTGTTCGCCACCGGCGTCTTTACGGAGATACCAAACAAGAGCAGATGGACTGGCTGCCCTATCTGAAACAATTATCCCTGCGACCCCGAGCCCTGAAATATACTGGGATCTATGAGCTGATGCCGGAAACCATGCAAACCTATCTGGCCACCTGTTCAGGCAGCGAAGTTGGACAGATCCTCAAGGTTCTTTCCGAGTTGACCAGTCGCACCGGTTTTGACAGTGCCGTAAATACCGTTAACCATGCAATTGCTCATCAGGCGCGAGATGCCGATAGTCTGGAGAGTCTTTACCGGCGGTTGTATTCGGATGTACCTGAGCTGCCTGCAATGACCCTTGCTCCGGGCATTCCCAAAATGATCCCGATGCAGCCCAATCTGACGGCCTATGATATCTTGCTTCAGGGAAAGGGGGCTGACGGATATGCTCGATAAAGAAATCTTTGAATGCTGCCGGAAGCTGCGTCTGAGTCGCAATCTGGCCGAGTTGGCGCAAACCACCGAAGGCAGCTCTCACCAGGAATATCTGTATCAGCTGCTTAGTGACGAACTCCGTTACCGGGAACTCAGCCGCACCCAAAAGTTGGTTACCAGCGCCGGTTTCTATGGGATTCATACCTTTGAAGGATATCGCTTTGATGAAATCACCCTGCCTTCGGATCTGACTCCAGAAGGCCTGAAATCCCTGGCCTTTATCCACGAAAAGAAGAATCTGATTCTCTATGGTGGCACCGGAACCGGTAAAACCATGTTGTCAACCGCACTCGGCGTTGCCGCCTGTCGACAGGGAATCCCGGTTAAATTCTTTCGAACGGCCGCTCTGGTGAATAAACTGTCGGAAGCCAAAGTAGCCGGTACCCTGACCGCTTTTCTGAAAAAACTGAATAAAGCCGAAGTGATTATTCTGGATGAATATGGTTATGTCCCACTGGACCGAACGGGAGCACAGCTCCTGTTCGAAATCATCTCCGATTGTTATGAACACCGGTCTATCATTCTTAATACCAACCTGGAATTCTCCCGATGGGTCAATGTGCTCTATGATGAACAGATGACGGCTGCCCTGCTGGATCGGCTCCTTCATCACTGCCACCTGCTCATGTTTCCGGGACCCAGTAACCGGATGCGGGAATAATACAAATTATACTATATATAGAGAACGTTCTAGTACAATATTGAAAAATTGAAAGGATATACTTATGATTAATCTTAGTAACTCTGAAAGAGGAAACAAGCTCAAGGAACAATTTTTCGCAAATAATCCAGGAATATGCTCTGAAAGAGCAAAAATTGTCACTCAGGCCCATAAGGATTTTACTGCAGATCCAGCAGTTATACGACAGGCTAAAACACTTAAACGTGTATTGGAAAATGTTAGTATTTGGATTGCAGATAATGAGCTAATTGTAGGGAATCAGGCAAAAAAGCCACGTTATGCTCCGATTTTCCCAGAATTTTCTTTTGACTGGATTATTGATGAACTTGAAAATGAACCGTTTGAATTACGTAGTGCAGATAGATTCGATATAGATGAAGAAACTAAAAATGACTTGCGTTCAATACAAGAGTATTGGAAAGGTAAGACGGTTAACGACCGGGTAAAGGCACGACTTCCAGAAGAAACTTTTGAAGCAATAAAAACTTCTGCTGTTTATACATTTGGGCCTGACGTTGTAAATTATTCCGGAATAGGTCATTATTCGCCTAATTATAAAACGATTCTTACAAAAGGTTTTCTTCAAATAAAAAAAGACGCTGAAAACAATATCCAATCAATGGGTATTCCAGCTAATGGGCGAGATTTAGATAAACACAATTTTTGGAGATCTGTGATTATCAGTTGCGAAGCGGTTATTGCTTTCGCAAAGCGTTACTCTGAACTTGCTAAAAAAATGGCAAATGAAGAAACAAATGATATTCGGAAAAAAGAACTTGAAGAAATCGCAGTAGTTTGTGAGCGAGTACCAGCTTTTCCCGCTTCTTCTTTCCATGAAGCATGCCAATCCTTTTACTTCTTTCAGTTGGTTCTTCAGCTAGAATCCAGCGGACACTCAATTTCACCCGGTCGATTTGATCAATATATGTATCCTTATTATAAGGCTGACATTGAATCAGCTAAACTAAACCAGGAACAAGCTCTTGAAATTCTGGAATGCTTGTGGGTGAAACTTGCTGAAATTAATAAAGTAAGACCAATCCGTGGTACCAAAAATGCTGGCGGTTATCCCATGTTTCAGAATCTTTGTGTGGGAGGTCAGACAAGGGAAGGACAGGATGCAACAAATGATTTATCGTATCTTTGTTTGGATGCTTCCAAAAATATGGGATTACATCAGCCTTCCATATCTGCAAGAATCTGGAACTTTACGCCAGAGGAATTCTGGAAAAAAGTTATTCAGGTTACTAAAACGGGAATTGGTATGCCCGCTTTGTACAACGATGAAGTTATTATTCCAGGTATGTTAAATCGAGGAAAATCAGTTGAAGATGCAAGAGATTACTCCATTATTGGTTGTGTTGAACCAGGCGTACAAGGATATGAATATGGTTGGTCAGGAGGAAATGGCGATGCTCCATATTTCAGTATGCCAGCGTGCCTTGAGTATGCCTTGAATGATGGTAAAAATATGTTGACGGGAGCTCAAACTGGTCCAAAAACAGGCTTGCTATCAGATTTTGAAACATTTGAAGAATTACAAAATGCTTATGATATCCAAGTGCAATATTTTATTGATCATTTTACGGTTATTACAAATGCTTGCGATTTAGTGCATCAAGAATTCACACCTTTACCTTTCCTTTCCTGTGGAATGGAACCTTGTGTCGAAAGAGGAATCGAAGTAAATGCAGGGGGGGCTAAATACAATTCAATTGGGACAGCAGGAGTTGGGGTTAGTAATGCTGGCGATTCTCTTATGGCTTTAAAGAAGTTTGTATTTGATGAAGGAATCATTGAAAAGACTGAGTTTTTAGAAATACTGAAAAATAATTGGGAAGGCCAGGAAATACTGCGTAATCGTATACTCGCGGAAGTTGAACATTATGGCAATGATGACGACGACGCAGATAATATGGCCAGCTGGGTAGCTAAACGATATTGCGAAATGACAGAAAAATCAATGAGTTGTAGAGGCCCATATAGTCCCGGATTATATCCTGTTTCTGCTAACGTACCGATGGGTGCTGTTTTAGCAGCTTCTGCTGATGGAAGAAAAGCAGGGGAACCATTGGCTGATGGAATATCACCGGTACATGGAAGAGATACTAATGGACCCACTGCCTTGCTAAATTCTGCAGCCAAGCTCGATCATTTCATCAGTTCAAATGGAACACTTCTTAACATGAAATTTCATCCCTCAGCTGTTAAAGGTGAAAAAGGTGAAAGTTCGCTTGAAGCGCTTATGAAAAACTATTTTTACTCTAAAGGACTTCATGTGCAATACAATGTTGTTAGTTCGAAAAAATTACGAGATGCACAATGTAATCCAGCCAAATATAGAGATCTTGTTGTGAGAGTTGCTGGTTATAGTGCCCTTTTTGTAGGCTTGGATCCTGATTTACAAGAAGATATTATTACTAGAACAGAAATTGTGGAAATGGCTTAAAGTATCGCTTAAGTTTTAAAATTTTTAGCCGGATTTACCTTACGGTGAATCCGGCAAAAAAATTAGGAAGGATTATTTAATGAAACAAATACTAACTGGTAATGTTTTTGATATTCAGCGATATACATTAAACGATGGACCTGGAATCAGAACAGAAATATTTCTTCAAGGATGTGATTTGAAATGTCCCTGGTGCCATAGCCCTGATTCACAATCTTATAATGGAGATCTTGCCTGGTTTCCAATGTTATGTGTTGGACTTGAAAAATGTGGCGCTTGTATTGCTAGTTGTCCCAATGGTGCTATTGAACCGGGCAGTGAAATTTACTCTAAACTTACCAAGACAACTTTGCACATACCAAAACTTGATCGGAAAAAATGCAATATCTGTGGAGCCTGTGCTAAAGTATGTTATCCTAAAGCTTTTTATTTAACTTGTCGACAAATGAGTGTCGATGAAATAATGGAAATCATCAAAAAGGATATGCGATATTATCACACTACAAACGGTGGGGTAACTTTATCTGGTGGTGAACCAATGGTCCAATCGGATTTCACTGCCGCGATTCTTAAAGAATGTAAATCTCTAGGTTTACATACTGCTTTAGATACAACAGGTTTTGCGGCATGGAGTGAGTATAAAAAAGTAATTGAATATGTTGATTTGTTTTTATTTGACCTGAAATGTATGTCTTCAGATCGATCGGAAGAACTAGTCGGTGTACCGAATGAATTGATTCTGGAGAATGCGAAAAGACTTGCGAAAATTGGTAAAAAAATTCAAATCCGTTACCCCATAATACCAACTTTGAATGATCAGAAAGAAAATATGGTAGCAACGGCATCGTTTTGTAGGGATCTGGGAGACGCTGTAACTGTGATACAACTTTTGCCTTACCATAGATTAGGAACTGTAAAATATGAACGGATCGGAAAAGATTACACTTTAAGTGATCTTGAACCTATGAGTGATATTCAGGCGGAAGAATATGCAAAAATTTTCCATAGTTATGGTTTGAAAACAATAGTTGGATAAACACAATTGAAATAATGTTTA
Organism: Eubacteriales bacterium; assembly: GCA_041390245.1. Lineage (NCBI taxonomy): Bacteria > Bacillati > Bacillota > Clostridia > Eubacteriales > Eubacteriales bacterium. The sequence goes on along the minus strand of JAWKQI010000004.1, from coordinate 103,858 downwards.
AGTTTAAATTTGGGTCTTAATTAAATCAGAAGTTTTAAATACCAATTTAATTAAGTACCCCTAATTCTAGGTGCAGCAAACTAACCATGTCAAAATTAACATTGATAAAATGCTTCAGTTAATCGTGTTTTCCATATCAGCTATTATTAATCCTTGTCGAAAAATGACTTCAAACAATCTGCTGGAATGAAAATGCTTGCAAGTAATCTTTGGGTTCAAAATCCGAGACGATTGTATGGAAAACTATCGAAAAAGGTGCACCAAACTCTTTCCAATAGAAAAAGGAATATGTCTGAACCACTGCGTCTGGCATTAGAAACATGCATTATCCGGGCGGAGTAAGGTTATTCCCGTGTGGAAACCCCACTTGATTTAGGAAACCATACCTTCAGTTTTTTGTGGCTTCAGTGAATCTCGTGATGAGCCACCTTTTGATGCATCATTAATAGTTTACTTCGTAAACCCTTGACCCTGAGAATCTAGGAGTGATCAATGAAATGATTATTCAAAAAGCAGAAGTTGAAAAGCAGGGAGATGACACCGATGATAAAGATGCTCCTTCAAAGGACGAACCAACTCTATAACCAACCGTAAAGCCGTTGGAAAGCAACAGCGCTATCTCAGACGAGATTATAAAGTGCACATTTTTCCCGACACAGAATTAATATTACTGAGATAAACTCTTTGATTTTAAAATTTCTATATAAAAATTTATTAAGAAAAAATCTGAAGTACTAGCGGTAGCTTGATTATAAGAATTTTAAGAATCGATAATGCCATTATGTACAATTCATGCACATTAGGAATAACAAAATGCGCTTAAAGGACAGGTTAGTGGAAAAATAGTGTATCAGTAAAAAAAATTAGAAACATTGGATTGAGAAAACAAATAAGTTCTTTTGCAAATCCCATAACAAAGGGGTTTTAAGCGTTATTTATGCCGATAATAATAATTATTATGAAGTGGTGTGACCCACTGTTACCAAGAAAAGTGACAATATTTTGATGTAAATCATAGGAATTCGCCAAATAATACGATAATTTCTTAAACAATTCTTAATTAAAATCGCGCTTTTGCCTTGATTAATGTCGTGCATATGGGAGGGTACGCCCAGGGCACACCATAAACGTGATTAAACAGCCATCTAGTGGCTGTTTTTTATTTGTCAATAAATGAGTTGCCCCTTTTTTTACCCATTATAGATTGCGTTTAACCGTTCAGCGGCTGATGCTGATACACTTTCTTCAACATGAGTATAGGTATTTAAAGTTACTGAGATATCGGTGTGACCTAAGATGGTTTGTATCGTTTTTGCATTTTCCCCGAGTTCAAAAATCCGGGTGGCATATGTATGGCGGAGGTCATGAAAACGCCTGTCCTCAATTCCACAATTCCCCAAAACCTTTTTTAAGTTTTTTCTTATATTTTTCGTTTGTATTCCTTTAAATAACCAGCCAAAACTGTTGGGATTGAAACATCCCGGATGCTTGCAGAAGTTTTTGGTTGCCCTACGATACCGCTTCTTTTTTGTATCAATATTTTTTATGACCTTATATGTTTTATTGACTCTTATTTGTTTCGATTTTAAATCAATATCCTGCCATTGAAGCGCCAAAAGTTCCCCTTGCCGTATTCCGGAATAAAGCGCCGTCAAATATAGGGGGCTTAAGGGTTCGTTTTTTATGGATGCTTCAAAAATCTTTTGTTCCTCTTTTGTGAATGGCCGTATTTCAAGCGGTTTTGGCTCATTATTTTGATCTTTTGGAATAACTACAAGTTTTGAAAAGTCCCGGATAACTTCACCAGTCATGGCGGCATGACGGATTGATGGGACAACAAGCTTATTAATTTTTTTAATAACACTTGTGGACTTTCCGTTTTTGTGCAAACTATTATAGTAACTTTGAATATCACCATGTTTAAGGTTTTTCATTTTTATTTTAGCAATTGATGTATTCTCAATATGATTTCAATAAATACCATCATAAAGGTTTTTAGTGGATGGCTTTTTATTAACTAGATGGGTATCATAAAGCCACGCCCTAATAAAACTAAAAATTTACGAAAGCACTAATCAGCTTTTTGAAATTGATTAGTGCTTTCGTGCGATCCTCATTCGAATACATTGGCGCACCTCCTAATGACTAATCAAGTCCAGGATTATGTCCGCACCCCCGGTGCACTATTCAAGTGGAATACTCAAATATTTATAAACAACAAATTAAACAATTAATTTATCTATTTCATTTTGATTTTTTGTCCTAAATATCGTTCCCATCATAACTAAGGTTAGTGTGAAACTAGTCGCCGTCGACAAAGCAGAATAAAATTATGGATTCTTTCTGTGATTCGCAATGAAATTAAAAGATTACATAAAAGTGCTATAAATATATCACAACAAGGACTTTATAAAAATTATACCATGCAGCAATTTATTTGATGAACTGGATGTCATTGAGTGCTTCGAAAAACATGTCGGTGACATGAGAAGTAGCGATATGAACAAGAAATAAGAGGCGCTTTATCGCAAGTAAGATGCAAAACCACCGTCCTTTTTATAATTTGGACGGGAATTTAGGTTTAAACCTCTTCAGTTTTTATTTTATCTGATCTTTTTAAAAAACTATGGAGCAGACTTAAAAAAAATTGATCGCTATTATTATGTAAAGGATCTATACCAAAAAAATTCTTAATCTTATTTAGTCTAAATACTAAAGTATTTTTATGAATGTAGAGATCTTGACTTGCTTTACTTAAATTAAAATTACTTACTTTAAGTGTTTCGAAATTGTCAATTAAGACTTCTCTAAGTTGCTGATCCATCAAATCGGCGATTGCACCATAAATATTGTTTTGTTCCAAAATTGGCATAAGTGAAGTAAAGTATTCTTCTAAATAATTAAAAAAATCCTCACCAGAATAATTATGACGTTGCATCCAGCGACAATGTTTATAACCAGAAGAATAATTATCAATATTATTTTGAAGCGCCCCTCTGTAATACTTATAGGTAATCTCTCTTTTATAAAATATACTGTTTATAGAATCAATAAAATTTTCTAGTTCGCGATTGATGCGGATGAGAATTTCGTCCTTATTTTCTTGTACATATTTAAAAATTAAGATGTCACCTTCATGGGTTGTTAATATCATATCATTTTCATGAAAATGGTTTTTCAACTCTAAAAGAAAAAGTTTGTCATCTGAGTAAATTGTGTTGCTTAACTCTAAAAGTATTGGAACTCTGAATAGATTAGTTTTATAATTCAGACGATGTGCCAGTGCTCTTAAATCATCCGGGTGTTTCGTTTCAGAATATATAAGATAATCTCTAAAAAGGTTTAGTTCACTACTTTTTTTTGCAATACTCTGTTGATAGTAATCATATTCTAACATTGTTTCAAAAGCCATTTTTGCAATGAGGATAGCTGGACGCACATCTCGTGGAATCCCGGTAATACCAATTGCTCCCATCATTTCATTTTTATACACAATAGGTACATCAATACCAGGCTTTACTCCGAAATATTTTTTTACATCTTCAGGGGGTACGATCATTATGTCTCTACCTTCTTGCATCATCTGATAAGAAGCTTCATGAAAATTTCCGACTCTTTCTGTTTCAGTTGCTGCGATGATCATCCCATCTGGATTCATAACAGTGAACTTATAATGAGTATAACTTCTTGCGTTTTCGATAAATCGTTCAGAGAAAAACTTGTTAAGCATTTAATCAGCTCCTTTTCTAAAGTACTTATAATTATATCTAAAGCCATTGTTAAGGTATATCACAAATTTTGAAAAAAATACTTAAAAATATTTTGGAATTATTTTAAGTTGTTCAACATTTGTATCTATACCACAAATGCTAAGAGCATTTATTGTTTCGAATTGACAATTTTTTTACAAATTTTATTAATAACTGATTTATTATACAACAGTAATGAATTATTATTGTTGTCTGAAAACCTTTACAAATTATAATATGTTTATTGTAAAATAAAAATGTAGAAAGTTGCAAAGCAAAAATCCATAGTATTGCAAGTTGGAAAATGCACAATATTGCAAAAATCCATTGCGGGCAAAACTCAAGTCAATTATCCTTGTATCTGACCAAAGAACAAGGAGGAAATGGAGAATGCTCACAATGGATCAGATACATGATATCAGAAATCGTTTTTATGAGAAAGGGGAAAATATTTCCCAGATTGCGGAAGCGTTGCACCTGGATTGGCGAACGGTACGCAAATACATTGATCAGACTGATTTTAACAGCCCGCCGCCAAAGCCGGCGTTGGAGAAACAATTCTGTCCCAAACTGGATCCCTACAAGGAGATGATCGATTCCTGGCTGATTGAGGACAAATCAGCCCCACGCAAACAGCGCCATACAGCTAAACGGGTATTTCATCGCCTGCTGGCCGAAATTCCCGGTTTTGACTGCTCCTATCGGACGGTCGCCAGCTATTACGCAGTGAAACACCGGGAAATATTCAAGCAGAATAAACAGGCCTATCTGCCACTGGTACATCAACCCGGAGAAGCGCAGGTTGATTTTGGTACAGCTGAGTTTTATGAAAATGGCCAAAAACTGACTGGAAAATACCTGGAGGTCTCTTTTCCATACAGCAATAAAGGCTATCTGCAGCTGTTCTACGGGGAAAATATGGAATGCCTGCTGGAAGGGCTGGATGCCATATTCCGCCACATTGGCTGTGTGCCAAGGGAACTCTGGTTTGATAACACGAAAGTCATTGTTACCGAGATTATCCGTGGTGGCGGGCGAAAACTGACTGACAAATTCGAACGGTTCCGGGAGCATTACCATTTTAAAGCCGTCTTCATGAATCCCGGGGCCGGCCATGAAAAAGGAAACGTCGAAAACAAGGTCGGCTATCAGCGTCGCAACTTCATGGTACCGGTTCCCCGCTTTCTGTCGCTGTCGGATTATAACCGGCAGTTGCTGACAGAGTGTGAGAAAGATGCCCGGCGGAACCATTATCGCTACGATGAAACCATCGAGGAGCGGTTTCAGGCTGATCTGACGGCCTGCCACAAACTGCCCGGAATTGCGTTTGACCTCACCGGTCATCAAACCCTCAAAGCCGACAACTGGGCCAGGATTTATCTGAACAAACGACAGCATGCTTATTCGGTGGCTCCAAAGTACGCCCAGTGCCCGGTTCATCTGGTTTTAACTTCAGCGCTGGTGATTATACAAGATGAAAACTTTCGTGAAATTGTTCGCCACCGGCGTCTTTACGGAGATACCAAACAAGAGCAGATGGACTGGCTGCCCTATCTGAAACAATTATCCCTGCGACCCCGAGCCCTGAAATATACTGGGATCTATGAGCTGATGCCGGAAACCATGCAAACCTATCTGGCCACCTGTTCAGGCAGCGAAGTTGGACAGATCCTCAAGGTTCTTTCCGAGTTGACCAGTCGCACCGGTTTTGACAGTGCCGTAAATACCGTTAACCATGCAATTGCTCATCAGGCGCGAGATGCCGATAGTCTGGAGAGTCTTTACCGGCGGTTGTATTCGGATGTACCTGAGCTGCCTGCAATGACCCTTGCTCCGGGCATTCCCAAAATGATCCCGATGCAGCCCAATCTGACGGCCTATGATATCTTGCTTCAGGGAAAGGGGGCTGACGGATATGCTCGACAAAGAAATCTTTGAATGCTGCCGGAAACTGCGTCTGAGTCGCAATCTGGCCGAGTTGGCGCAAACCACCGAAGGCAGCAGTCACCAGGAATATCTGCATCAGTTGCTTAGTGATGAACTCCGTTACCGGGAACTCACCCGCACCCAAAAGTTGGTTACCAGCGCCGGTTTCTATGGGATTCACACCTTTGAAGGATATCGCTTTGATGAAATCACCCTGCCTTCGGATCTGACTCCAGAAGGCCTGAAATCCCTGGCCTTTATCCACGAAAAGAAGAATCTGATTCTCTATGGTGGCACCGGAACCGGCAAAACTATGCTATCAACCGCACTCGGCGTTGCCGCCTGTCGACAGGGAATCCCGGTTAAATTCTTTCGAACGGCCGCCCTGGTGAATAAACTGTCGGAAGCCAAAGTAGCCGGTACCCTGACCGCTTTTCTGAAAAAACTGAATAAAGCCGAAGTGATTATTCTGGATGAATATGGTTATGTCCCACTGGACCGAACGGGAGCACAGCTCCTGTTCGAAATCATATCCGATTGTTATGAACGTCGGTCTATCATTCTTAATACCAACCTTGAATTTTCCCGATGGGTCAATGTGCTCTATGATGAACAGATGACGGCTGCCATGCTGGATCGGCTCCTTCATCACTGCCACCTGCTCATGTTTCCGGGACCCAGTAACCGGATGCGGGAATCCAGCATCAATGAATTATATCGCTCAATATCGGATAATCAATTAAAAAAACAATAACAAACTGCCTGCAATGCTTAGATTGCTCATGAAATTGCTTCGCATTTTAGCTTGCAAAACTATGGATTTTCCATAATGCAACATTCTGTATTTTTAACTTGCAACTTTCTGCAAAAAGTACTTGCAAAAAACATATTTGTTAAAAGGCCGTCTAAAATTAAATACATAATATATTTAAAAATTAGACAAAAAATAAATATTTGGATTAAAATAAAATGATTGTAATTGATATGATTAAAAAATTTAAAAATTATTTTTTTAATATTTTACCATATATAAATTTATATGTCTAGGTAGAACAATTAAATGTACAAACCAATATGATATTTTGTCTATAAAAAATTGCAAAAAGTTGAAATAAATTATTGCTTTTGCTATAATTTTTTAAAATACTTAAACTTATATGTGTAATTAGGGGTAAACATGGTAAACTTCGGTAACGATTGGGATGAAATTTTAGCAGATGAATTAAAAAAAGAGTATTACCTTAAACTTCGCGAATTTTTAAAAAACGAATATATGACAAAAACCATATATCCGGATATGAACGATATTTTTAACGCTCTTAAATATACGCCTTATAAAGATGTAAAAGTTGTAATCTTAGGGCAGGATCCGTACCACGGCCCTGGGCAGGCACATGGCCTTGCCTTTTCAGTAAAAGCGGGAGTTGAACCTCCACCGTCTCTTAAAAACATATTTTTAGAACTCGAAAACGACGTTCATATATCTCCTCCCAAAACCGGCTGCTTGATACCATGGGCTAAGCAAGGCATATTACTTTTAAATACCGTACTTACGGTACGCAAGCATCAGGCAAATTCTCATAAAAACCATGGCTGGGAGATTTTCACCAACAAGATAATATCCCTTTTAAATGAAAGAGAATATCCTGTAATATTCATGTTATGGGGCAGCCCTGCCCGGGCAAAGGCATCTTTCATAACAAATGACAGGCATTACATACTTCAGTGTGCACACCCAAGCCCCTTCTCTGCAAGCGGATTTTTTGGCTGCCACTATTTTTCAAAAGCCAATGAAATACTAAAATCTCTTGGCAGCCCTGCTATAGATTGGAACTTAGAATAAGCTAATTAAAAAACTCCCGGGAGCATAATAGCAGCCAGGAGTTAAAAACTTATTTACATATCTTATTAAAGTTTACTCAGCTCATCAAGCCAAATTTCAGAAGAAGCATCGCTTGGCATTCTAAAGTCTGCTCTTGGAGATAAGGTTATAGTACCAACTTTAGGACCGTCCGGCAAACATGAACGCTTAAACTGCTGTGCAAAAAACCGCTTATAGAAATTCTTAAGCCATTTTAAAATCTCTTTCTCAGTATAATCTCCATTAAAAGCATAAACAGCCAGCTTATACACTTTAGATGGGCTAAACCCAAAACGCAGTATATTATATAAGAAAAAGTCATGTAATTCATAAGGGCCAACGATATCTTCCGTTTTCTGGGATATCTCCCCGTCTTTACCCGGCAAAAGCTCTGGGCTCACCGGTGTATCCAGGATATCGTTTAAAATATCGCTTAACTGCTCATCTGCCTCTTCATCTGCCACATACTTGATTATATGACGTACAAGAGTTTTTGGGACAGATGCGTTTACCCCATACATAGACATATGGTCGCCGTTATACGTTGCCCAGCCAAGTGCCAACTCAGATAGATCGCCCGTCCCGACTACAAGACCGCCCATCTGGTTTGCTATGTCCATAAGGACTTGTGTTCTCTCTCTTGCCTGTGCATTTTCATAAACAACATTCAGGTTATCGATGTCGTGCCCTATATCGTTTAAATGGGATTTGACAGATTTAGTAATGTCTATATCCCTGAAAGTTACATTTAGACATTCAGACAGTTTTTGTGCATTGCTCTTTGTCCTGCTTGTCGTTCCAAAGCATGGCATTGTAACAGCTACTACGTCGGTCGTGGGGCGTGATAGTTCTTTCATTGCCCTGACCGCAACCAAAAGTGCAAGGCAGGAATCCAGCCCGCCGGAAATACCAACTACCGCAGTTTTGCTTTTCGCATGGGCAATACGCTTTTTAAGGCCTTCACCTTGAATACGGATTATTAATTTAGCCCGAGATTCTCTTTCCTTTATGTCTTCTAAAACGAACGGATATTTTTTTACTTCACGGGTCAATTTTGTCTCAGTTAACGGCATTTCAAAATTTACTACTGTATATTTATTTTCATCAGCAGTTTCAAACGAAGTGTTCCTCCGCCTCTCTTCTGCCATTCTTGAAACGTCTATTTCGCTTATAGCCATCTTACCGTCAAAAAGTTCATTCTGATTTAAGATTATTCCGTTTTCGGCAATGATATTATGCCCTGCAAACACCATATCCGTTGTAGACTCACCTTCGCCTGCATCGGCAAATAAATATCCGCATAAAAACCGTGCGGACTGCCCCTTAACCAGGCTTACCCTGTAATCTGCTTTGCCGACGGTCTCATCACTTGCAGACAAGTTCGCTATAACAGTTGCCCCTACCAAAGCATGCATGCTGGACGGCGGTGTCGTTGCCCATAGATCCTCGCATATCTCAACTGCCAAAGTAAATTCAGGCATATTGCTGCACCTAAAGAGCAGGGCAGCCCCAAAAGGATATGCCTTTCCATCTATATATATATTACCATTTTCTTTGGGCGCAGAATTAAAATGTCTCTTTTCATAAAATTCGTTGTAATTTGGAAGATATGATTTTGGCACAACTCCCAAAATGTCTCCGTTATAAATCACTGTGGCACAGTTATAAAGCTTTGTCTTATAGATAAGCGGTGCCCCGACTATAATCAGCATATCAAGCCCTTCACTTGCCTTAACTACTTCTTTTAGGCCATCTACCGCACCGGATAACAAACTGGATTGCAAAAAGAGGTCTCCACATGTATAAGCTGTCAAGCAAAGTTCAGGTAGTACTAAAAGCTTTACGTCTTTGTCTTTTGCTTTCTTTATTACTTTTATAATATTTTTAGAATTTTCTTTTGTATTGGCTACGCATACTTTAGGCGTTGCCGCCGCAGCCTTTATAAAACCATGCCGCATATGTTTTTCCCCATCTTTAATTAAAATTTATACTTAAAACCTATTTTACCCCTATTAGCATAATTTATTTTGACAGATTAGCGTTATTTTTTCAAGTAACTTCCAAAAATAGCGAATAATTTATTTTTTAACTGAACATATAAAGCTTTCATTCATATATTAATATTAGGATATTAAATACCTATATAAATCAACCAAAATGGAAAGGAGAGTAAAAATTTTGGATAAATTTAATACTTCTTCATATTCCCCAATGATGCCGCCAATGGATATGTCAATGATGCGTATATCCGACAGTGATCAATTGGGGCAACTACCTTTGGCTATGGCATACGTACCTATGCAGCAATGGGGAGAAACTTATAGCGCAGATATGGCATTGACAAAAGGTACAATATTCCCAGACTTAGATCTTCCCTTTAAGGATGGAAGGGGGTCTATGCTATGAGAATGACAGAAAAAGATAAACTTATGAGAAATGTTCAGGCTACATCTTTTGCAATGGATGACGTTATCTTATACTTAGATTCTCATCCGCATGACAGAAATGCCCTTAACTACTACGAGAAATACAAGAGAATGAGGAACCAGGCTATGGAAGAATACACCAGCAGATTTGGGCCTTTAAATGCATACGAAGTAAATGTAAATAACAATTCTTGGGCATGGGTTGCATCACCGTGGCCATGGGAAAGGGAGGAATAATATATGTGGAACTATGACAGAAAACTACAATACCCGGTTAATATAAGCCGCCCTAACACAGCTCTTGCCAAAGTAATAATCAGCCAAATGGGAGGGCCGGATGGTGAACTAGCCGCTTCGATGCGTTACTTATCACAGCGGTATGTTATGCCGAGCAAAAAAGTTTCCGGGCTTTTAACAGATATAGGAACGGAAGAACTTGCTCACTTAGAAGTTGTCAGCGCTATTTTACACCAACTGACTGAAGGCGCATCTATCGAGGAAATTAAGAGATCCGGCTTTGACACTTATTTTGTAGACCATACTATTGGGCTTTGGCCACAGGCTGCATCCGGTACGCCATTCAGCTCTACTTTTTTCCAGTCTAAAGGAGACCCAATAACCGATTTAGTAGAAGACATGGCTGCGGAACAAAAGGCAAGGACCACCTACGATAATATATTGCGTCTGGCAGATGACCCTGATGTAAGAGACCCAATTAAGTTCTTGCGTGAAAGGGAGATAGTACATTTTCAGCGATTCGGTGAAGCACTGCGTATTGTACAAGATAGCTTAAACCCCAAAAATTTCTATGCCACAAATCCAGCATTTGACAGCTAAGTATTTACATGTAACTTTTCGTGCATTTTAAAATTAATTTTAGCCGGAACTTAAATTTAAAGCATAGCTCCGGCTAAAAATTTACATAATTATAATATTTTAAAATTGTTAAATATTTATATTTTGCAAAAAACAGGTTAATCATTTATAATAATATAAATTTTTATTCTTATATAACAAATATAAGAGGAGGTTAATGCGTGAAAAGGATATTATCATTGCTTATTGCAGGTTGCATGACTTTTGCTCTATTTGCAAGCTGTTCAAATTCAAACGATAAAGAATTAACCCCATCAAGCACACCTTCTGGAGAAACAACTGAGCAAAACGATTATTTTTATGATATACAGCCATTATCAGAAAGCGTTACCATAAGATATGCTGCTATTCTTGGCAGCCCTGAATCCTCAATACCAATTATGGCTGAAAAATTAGGCCTTTTTGAAAAGGCAAATATAGATTTTGAGTGTATAGTATATGCAAATGGTATCGAGATCGCAGATGATATTGATAATGATGCTTGGGACGTTTCACAATATGGTATGGGCGGTATGGGAGAACAGATAGTATTAAACAGCGGTTATTTTGTCGCTCCTTTATCAAGAAGCGTCGGTACTTCCAACGCTATATTCGTAAAGAATGATTCTTCTATAATCACTGCCGGAACAGGTCAGTTGACCGATAACCCGGATATGTACGCAGATGCAGAATCCTGGAGGGGTAAGACTATATACCTTCCAACAGGATCAACGCTTCATTATTTACTATATACTGCATTAAATAAGATGGGGCTTAGCCAAGAAGACGTGGATTTGGTCAATAAAGACGTGGATTCTATCAATACTGACATGAAAGAAGGTAGTATAGAGATAGGCGGATTATGGACTCCGTATTCACAAGATACAGAATCTTACGAAAACTATAAGGCGGTAATCGACATGGATTCCCTCAATATTTCGGCTGATACAAACCATGTAGTCACAAAAGATGCTTGGGATACTAAGCAAACTGCCGTCTTAAAATACTACGAAGTAATTGCAAGAGTTATAGACTGGCTATATTCAAGCGATGAAAACATGAATGAAGGTGCTGGATATTATAAGGAGTGGAGCGAAGAAAACGGAAATATGACATCTGCTGAAGAGTGCTTAAGTAATTTAAAAACTGTGCATATATACAATGCGGCAGAATGGTACTCTAAAATTACAACCCAGATAAGCGTAAATAACAGAAATATGTCTGAATATAAGGCGTCTCAATACAGCCAGTTTTTATTTTTAATAGACTGCGGAAAATATAGCGAAGAATCGGAACAAAACTTTTTTAACCGCGAAAAATTCATAGATAATGTAATTAAAGACGTTTACTCTAAATTAAATAAATGAGGTTAATAAATTTAAAAGCCATAACTTAATTAAGTTATGGCTTTTTAGTTTGCAAAGTTAAATATATTTTTTACTAAAAGAGTAAGTTTCATTGTCAAAAATCACTAAATAAACATTCATCTCATTTTCCTTAAGAAATTCCTTTATTGTTAATATAGCAATTTTAAGAGCTTTACCTTTTGGATACCCGAATATGCCAGATGAAATCAACGGAAAAGCTACAGATTTACATCCATATTTTAAAGAAAGATTTAAAGAATTTATATAACAGTTTTTAAGCAGCTCCGGTTCACCTTCAGAGCCTCCCCTCCATATAGGGCCGACAGTATGTATAATGTATTTTGCCAAAAGGTCATATCCGCTTGTGATAACGGCTTCACCAACGGCACATCTCCCAATGGTATCGCACTCCTCTTGCAGCTTTTTCGCACCTGCAGCAGCGAAAATTGCACCGCATACGCCTCCCCCCATCTTAAGGGTGCTGTTAGCCGCATTGACTATAGTATCTACAGGCATCTTTGTTATATCATTTTTAACTAAGTAAAAAGGCATAAATTTAACCTCCTTTTAAGATATCACTTCTAATTTAGCAAAAAATTAAGAACTATTTTTACAGATTCTATCGGCTCCATATCAAATATGAAATGGTCTGCACCTTTTATTATAATTAGATCCGCACCTTTTATTGAAGATGCTATTAAGCGGGTGTGCTTTTCTTTTATCATATCTTTTTCTCCGGCCAGTACAAGAGTCGGTACATCTATAGCCGATAACTGACGTGGCTTAAAATGTGGTTCAAGTACCATAAGGCCGATGATTTTGCTCTTTTCATATGCATTTTTGCTTAATATAGAGCAAAAGCGTAAAAATACATATTTAAATACCGTTGGAATTTGATAATACTCCTTAATTCCAGAAGGATACAGGTTGGCTCCAGCAAGAACAAGTTTATCAAGCCTGTCTTTTGCCATTAATGTAAATGCTATGGCTACGTTTGCCCCGTCGCTAAACCCCAGCAGCGAAACTTTATCTAATTTTAATTTATCGAGTACGGCAATAACGTCTTTAGCCATCAGATCTATTGTTATTTTTTTACTGTAACCAGACTTCCCATGTCCCCTGCTGTCTATCGCTACAATAAAGAAATGTTTTGAAAAGTCCTCCAGCACCTTTTCAAAACAGGTGTAGTCCTCTCCGTTCCCGTGAAGTAAAATAAGAGGTTTACCTTTACCAAAACATCTGTAGTAAATACTGGTATCACCGTTTAAAACTCTACCTTCAGTTACAGGTGCCATATGCTTCCTTCTTTATTAAAATTGTTTATATACATATAAATAATATCACAATTTTAAAATGCCAAATAGCTTTTGACTTTTTAAATCATATTTTTAAGTTATTAAACATAAGTTTAAACAAGTATCGTTCAAGTAAGAGAGGTTAAATATGAAAGACTATATCGAACAACGTGTACTAAAAATAGCAAATTATGTATTAGAGACAAAGGCAACAGTAAGGCAGGCTGCAAGCGTATTTAAGATAAGTAAATCTACCGTACACAAGGATATGTCTGAGCGGCTTTTTGAGATAAATCCACAGCTTGCACGAAGCATTAAAGATATTCTTAAAACTAATAAAGAAGAAAGGCATCTACGCGGCGGAATTGCTACTCATAACAAGTATAAAAAATGTTTATAGTATTGAATTATTAATTAAAGTATATTAAAATATACCATGTAATGTTTATTTTGAAGGAGCATAGCATGGCTTTATTTGAATTTAATGATATCGGTATTGATCTTGGGACATCCAGTGTACTTGTATATGTAAAAGGTAGAGGAATTGTATTGAGGGAACCATCGGTTATCGCTGTTAACAGGCTTACCGGTGAATTAGTCGCAATAGGTGAAGAAGCTCGTATAATGCTTGGGCGTACGCCTGGCAACATCGTCGCTATCCGTCCTCTGCGTGAAGGTGTTATATCTAACTTTCATGATACTGAAAGAATGCTTAGATACTTTATTAGAAAAGTTGTCGGCAAAAAACTTTTCTTTAAACCTCGTGTTGTCGTTTGTGTACCAAGCGGCGTAACTGAAGTTGAAAAACGTGCTGTTATCGATGCCACAGAGGAGGCAGGCGGCAGGCATCCCTGTCTCGTTGAAGAACCTGTTGCAGCAGCTATCGGCGCTGGCCTAAATATAGCAGATGCCAGCGGCAACATAGTCGTTGATATCGGAGGCGGAACAACTGATATAGCTATTTTATCTTTAGGTGGCGTAGTTTGTAGTGATTCTATAAAAGTAGCCGGAGATAAATTCGACGAAGCTATCGTTCGCTATACAAAGAGAAAATACAACCTTTTGGTCGGCGAGAAAACAGCTGAAGAAATTAAAATCAATGTAGGATCTGCGTTCCCAAGAAAAGAAGAAATATATATGGAAATAACAGGCAGGAGCCTAGGGTCTGGTCTTCCTAAAACAGTTACTATAAGTTCTAATGAAACTATAGAAGCTTTGGAAGAACCGCTTTTGACAATTCTTGATTCAATACATACTATACTTGAATCCACTCCTCCGGAACTTGCAGCAGACGTTGCTCAAAACGGGCTTTGCATGACTGGAGGCGGGGCACTTCTTTATGGTATGGATAAGCTCTTTACCGAAAGGCTTGGTATACCCTGCTATTTAGCAGAAGATCCGGTCTCTTGTGTAGCTCTTGGAACTGGTAAGACTCTTGATAATCTGGATTATTACTCAGGATCTATTTACGATTATCGCCGTGGAGACTTTTACAATTATTAATAAATTATGAATTACTTTAAAGGCCTTTTTTAAGGCCTTTTTTTTTAATTGACTTTTTATATTATATTGTATTATTATATTTATGTTTAATTGCAAGGAGGCGGTTGCCATGAACAGAAGAAAAATTATCAAGGGGCTAATGGCTACATTATGCATTTTACTTGTACTAGCCTGTGCCTCTTGTGTTTGGTTCTTCGTTAGATATAATCAAATACGCTCAGATCCGCATTCTATAATAAATAACCAGGAAACAAACAATGAAGAGGAACTTTCCATTATCACATACAATGGAGAGGAATACTATAAAAACCCAAATATAGCTACTTTGTTATTTCTAGGTATAGATGTTTATGAAACACGTGGCGGGGCATCGCTAGGATATAGGAGCGATATGATAATGATTTGCGCTATAAATACTGAGACTGATGGCGTCACTCTTATTTCTATACCACGAGACACAAAAGCCACTGTTACCAAAATGGATCCAGATACTGGAGAAATCGTGGGTACAACCGTTAACAGAATAAATGCAGCCTTTGCTTTTGGTTATGACAGGCATAAAAATTCATATTTAAATGCAATGCAAAGTATAGAAAACTTTATCAACTGTGATGAACAGTTCGACATTGATTTGTCGTTATATGCCGGAATAGATATAGACGGAATCCCTGATATCGCCAATTCTGTTGGCGGAGTAACAGTAACTTTAGATATTGATTTCCCAGGCCTTGGCGATGAAGGAGATACAGTTACATTAAAAGGCCAGGATGCCATAGACTATGTCCGTGAAAGGAAAACTGTCGGCGGAGATTTAAAACGCGCTTACAGGCAGCAGCAATTCATGATAGCCTTAGCTAAGAAAATAAAACAAATGGGGGCTAAAAAGTCTATTTTAGCACTGTGGGATAAAGTTGGAGATATAGTAGATACAAACTTAAATACAGACCAGATGCTTGCATTTGCAACCATTCTTGAAGATGTAGATGTAGATGGCATAGAAAAAACCACTATACCAACCACATCAGATACAACAAGTTCTGTAAGCTACGAGATACACGACGAAGAAGCACTTGAAGAAATTATATTAAGTACATTTTACGTTAAAAAATCCTAAAAGCTAAAGCCCAGGGTTTAACCCACGGGCTTTTTTTATTTATTAAAGTTTAAGGTAAATACAACTTCTAAATACTTTTGTTAATATTAATTTAATAATTAATGCATTATTAATTTTGACTTTTTATGTCCCATTGTAGTATTATATTTATGTTTCTGTATCAAGGAGGCACTTAATATGAACAGAAAGAAAGTTATCAAGATATTAACCGCTACATTATGCGTTTTATTGGCTCTTGCATGCGGCTCTTGTACTTGGTTCTTTGTTAGATATAATCAAATACGATCAAACCCTCATTCCGTTATTAATTCAAACGTAGACACTCAGATAAATACTGACACTGGAGTTGAACTTCCCACTATTACATATGATGGTAAAGAATACTATAAAAATCCAAATATGGTTACTTTATTATTCCTAGGAATAGACGGCTACCAAGAGCGTGCAAGCAAAAACCTTGGGTACCGAAGTGATATGATAATGATATGTGCTATAGATACTAAGAAATATAAAGTCACACTTATTTCAATACCAAGAGATACAAAAGCTAATATAACTAAGATGAATCAAAATGGAAACATCACCGGCTCATACGTTAATAAAATAAATGCAGCTTTTGCCGGCTACAGCGGAAAAGATTTAGCATACCTTAACACTGTTCAAACCGTAGAAAACTTTATTAACTGTGATGAACAGTTCGATATAGACTTATCACTGTATGCCGGAGTAGATATAGACGGTATCACGGATATTGCAGATGCTGTGGGCGGCGTTCAAGTCAATTTGGATATGAGCCTTTCAGGTATAGGCAAAAAAGGCCAGACTGTTACTTTAAAAGGACAAGACGCCATAGACTACGTCCGTGAGCGGCATGGAGTAGGCGGAGACTTAAAACGCGCTTACAGGCAGCAGCAGTTTATGCTTGCCCTGGCTAAAAAAATCAAGCAGCTAGGAGCAAGAAAATCTATATTGGCATTATGGGATAAAGTCGACGGTGTAGTTAAAACTAATTTGGATACTGACCAGATGCTTGCATTTGCAACTATTCTTGAAGATGTTAACCTTAAAGGCATAGCGCATGTCACAATACCGACTACAGGAGATTCTTCGAGCGGTAAAAGCTACCAGATACACGATGAAGAAGCTCTTGAAAAAATCATAATAGATACGTTTTACATTAAAAAAACTGAGTAATAAAAAACGGGCTTTAAGCCCGTTTTTTATTACTCTTCAATCAATTGCCTTAAATATTTGTTTGACATAAAATATTTAAGCGTAACGCCTTTTTCCCCTATCTCTCTAACTACTTTTAACCCTATTTTAGAATCGTTATGATAATCAGAGCCGCCTGAAATTATCTTTAACCTGTTTTCATATGCTTTTTTGACTTCATCCTCAATATGTTTATCTGTCAGGCTACCTTTATAGCTTGTCTTTGAATATGGATACGCCGCCTCTATCCCATCGATTCCAAAAGAGATTATGCTTTCTATATAGTCCCTTCTTTTTATGCCCGTTGCTGTTACTTCGTCTATTAAATACGGATGTGCAAGAATTGCAATCCCGCCTGATTTATGAATTAAATTTATAGCAGATTGCGGCAATATCTTTTCCCTTTTAAAATCTACGTACGGATGCTCTACCTGCGTCAATATCTTGGCTTCTTTCCATGTCTTTGTCATTCCGTGTTTTGCCATAAGCTCAAATATATGTTTTTTCTGAACATTTGCATCAGTATGGGCCGAATTTTGATTTAATACTTCTTCCCATGTTATTTTAAACCCTTTTTCATTAATCGCTTCAACCAGTGCCTTAAAGGTATCTATTTTGCTCTTTTCAATTTTTAGCTGTTCTTCACTAAAACCTGGATCTGAAAAGTTACACCCTAGCCCTAAAATATGTACGTCTTCTACATCAGTATCGCATGAATATTCTATTCCGGGTATTAAATAGATTCCGTTCCTTTTAGCATAATCTTTCGGCGATATCTTTTCCCCTTCAGCCTCTATAGTTTCAAGCGGCGTAATGTCATGGTCCGTTATCGCAAGTATCTTAACGCCCCTTCTTTTCGCGTTTAATATGATTTCTTCGTATATGTCGCGTCCGTCTGAATTAGTCGTGTGTGTGTGCAAGTCACATTCATAAAACTCCATCTTTGCCCTCCGTCTTGTCCCATAAGTGATATTTTTCTATTGAATCAATACTATGAATAACGCTCTTTTTAAAATCTAAATAATCCTCTGAAAAGCTGCTGATTAGTTCTTTTATCTCCTGGCGCTTGGTGTTTCCGCAAGCCGGGCAGGAATTTTTGATTGTAGACAGACCTACATTTTCAACTGTTCTTTTGATATGTGTTTCCTCAAGATATATAAAAGGCCTAATCAGAGTTATGTCCCTTTTAGAAAGGTATGTAACAGGGCTTAAAGTATTTAAACGTGATTCGAATATCAAGCTCATAAAAAACGTTTCTATAACATCGTCCATGTTATGTGCGAAAGCAGCCTTGTTACAGTTTAGCTCCTTGGCTTTTTTGTAAAATGCACCTTTCCTAAGTTTTGCACATAATGAGCACGGATTTTTTTCCTGCCTTATATCAAATACTATCTTCCCTATGCTCGTTTTCACTATATGAAGCTCAACATCCGTCTTATCGCACATCTTTTGTAACGCCGCTTCGTCAAATCCTTCAAATCCCAGATCTACACTAATGGCTACAATGCTATACTTTTTCCTGGAAAATTTGCGGTATACATTAAGTGCATGAAGAAGTAAGGCGCTATCTTTACCTCCCGACAGCCCAACTGCGATTTTATCACCTTCATCGATCATGCTAAATTTTTCATCTGCACGCCTTAAGCAACCAAGTGTATGTTTCATAGCCTTCTCCTCAAGTTATATATTATATCAGCAATTATAAGTTGCGTAAACTTTTTTATATTGGTATAATTACTTGGTATTAGTTTAACCGGAGGTTCATTATGGCTACTTTTTGGCAATACTTAATCGTCATGGGCCTATCTGCAACACCAATACTAGAGTTGAAAGCTTCAATACCTTTTGGTGTAATTACATATGGAATACCTGTTCTAACTTGCTTTATAATAGCTATATTAGGTGCAATCATTCCAGCACCTTTTGTGATTCTATTTGTTAGAAAAGTATTAGATTTTTTTGCTGAATGCAAAATTAAGCCTCTTAATAAACTCGGCCATTTTATCCATTGCCATACAGAAAAAAAGGCGGCAAAAGTCCGAGCAGGAAGCTTATTTACATTGTTTATATTCGTTGCCATCCCTCTTCCTGGGACAGGGGTATGGACGGGGTCTTTAATAGCCGGTCTGCTAGATTTAAAGCTTAAACACGCCTTGCCTACTATATTTTTAGGCAATATTGTAGCCGGCATTTTAATGCTGTTTGTAACCCATTCCATTAATATGATAGTATAACTTTTATACTTGACTAAGAGATTTCATATTGCTATAATGAAAAAGCTATATGACTGAGGAGAGATGTCCGAGTGGCTTATGGAGCTGGTCTTGAAAACCAGTGATACCGAGAGGTACCGGGGGTTCAAATCCCTCTCTCTCCGCCATTAAATTTTAGTTTATTATTTGGAGAAATACCCAAGTATGGCTGAAGGGGCTCCCCTGCTAAGGGAGTAGATCGTGCGAAGCGATGCGAGGGTTCGAATCCCTCTTTCTCCGCCACATAAAAAAGCCTTTAATTATTATAAATAAAGGCTTTTTGTTTATAAAATTATTATATAAAACCCCTTAATAAACCCCTTTTAAAAAGGCCTTGTTTTCTTTTGCCTACGTCATTAAAACTGGCTAGCATCGTATATTTTAAAATTAAAGATGGTAGTCGCCTGCCGCTTCCGGTTGATATAAAACTTTTTTAATATGAATTTTGGAGCTGCCAGATGGTACTTCCCATTCAACAATATTTCCTTCCTTATATCCAAGAATAGCAGTGCCTATAGGAGAAAAAATAGATATCTTCATTGAACTTAAATCGGCATCTTCAGGATACACCAATGAAACTTCTATCTCCTCATCATTAAGCTGCAACAACGCTTTTGAATTCATGGTAATGACATCTCGTGGTATCTGCTTTGAATCAGATATTATTGCTCTGTTAAGCTCACGCTCAAGATTTTTAACAGATTTATCAATCTGTTGATTATTTTCTGCCATTTTATCAATTTTCTTTTTTATTCGTTCTCTGTCAATGTTTGTAAGATAAATATCGGTAACCATAGTATACGCTCCTCTTAATAACTATAAATAATACTCCATTGTTATAAATATAAATCTTAAAATTTGAATATTTCGTTTTTTATAAATTAAATTCCTCGTTAGCAAGTGATTTAATCGCCCTTTTAGAATATAAAAAAATAAAAGGTCCTTTTATCTTTCCCACATCTTTATATAAGAAAAAGCCTTTCATTAAAATATTATGACGGTTCTTTTATTTTTAATATTATTTGCCTTTAGTATATATTGGCTATTTACATAAGTCAAATTTAATCTGATTTTTTTCGGTGGCAATCCTTACAAAAACCATAAATCTCTAAATTATGGCCAACTACATGGAATTCATCATCTTCAAGTTCGGGGACGAATTTTTCCATCGGGCAATTATCCATCGGTATCATCTTATGGCAGTTAATACAGACAGCATAATGTTTATGTTTAGAATTACTGAGTTCATACACTGCCATTTCACTATTCATTACATTGGTCTTAACTACTATGCCTTTTTTTATAAAAAGCTCCAATATCCTATAAACGGTAGATAAACAAGCGATATCACCGTTTTTTTCTATTTTAGAACAAATATCCATTGCGCTTAATGGTTTTTCAGCGTTTAAAAGAACTGAAATCACGCTTTCACGCTGTCTGGTTTTTTTTATTCCTGAGGGCCAATTATTGAGTGCCTTTTTCAACGTATTTTCACCTCATTTAATATATAAAAGAAAATACCCGTAACTTTACGGCTCTGTCTCAACTTTTTACTGTATAAATGCAAGTAGTTCGCATGTGGTTTTATTATAAAGTGCACTTTATATGAAGTCAAGCATTCAAAACCCTATGATCTAGCGCGAACAGCGTTTATACCTGAGTATATTTTTTTAGTTACCAATACTAAAACAAGGACTGCAACGGATACAAGTGCGGTAAATCCTCCTGGTGCTACATTAAGATAATACGAAATAAACAACCCAAGCATGATATCTATTATGCTAAAAACAATAGAAAATATCAACGTAGTTTTAAATCCCTTTCCAAGCTGAAGTGCAGTTGCAACCGGAAGTGCAATCATGGAGCTTATTACCAGCATGCCCACTATTCTTATAGATACTGATATCGCACAAGCTACAAGTATGGAAAAAACATAATTGATAAACCTAACTTTTACTCCCGCTACTTTAGCAGCTTCCTCATCGTAGGCGATATACACCATCTGGTGATATAAGAAAATAAGTGCCAGAACTGAAATTATACTTAATATAACTACCATTAGTACGTCGAACTTGGTCACAGTTAGTATACTCCCGAATAAAAAGGAGTCTGCATTTGCATTTAGTTTTCCAGAACTTATCAACGTGATCGCAGTACCTACGCTTAAAGAAAGTACAATAGTCAGTATAAGATCAGTATATTTCTTAAAATAATTGCGCAGTAATTCAATCAAAGCACCGCAAATAGATGTGAAAACAAATGCACCAAGTATTGGGTTCTGGTTAGATATAAGCCCTATCGTTACTCCAGCTAAAGATGCATGAGATAGGGTATCTCCTATCATAGAATAACGGCGAAGAACCAAAAAAATACCGATACAGGGGCACAATATAGAAATAAATACTGAAACAAAAAGAGCGTTTTGCATAAAACTATAATTAAGCATTATTATTCTCCTCTCCGTTGTTCTTGAAAAATTCATCAGTATATTGCTCAGGCGTACAAAGATGACCTTGTCCCTCTAACATATGGTATATCAATGTTGAATTTGATATAGCGGCGTCTAAATTATGTTCTACGGAAACAATCGTGATACCATTTTCTTGATTTATTTCTTTCAAAAACCTATAAATTTCTTTTTGGCTGTTATTGTCAACTCCACTTGAAGGTTCATCTAAAATCAGTAAATCAGGCTCACCAATAAGTGCCCTTGCAATAAGCACCTTTTGGCTTTGCCCGCCAGACAAAGTGCCTACCAGTGAGTTCATAAAGCCTTCCATACCTACTTTTTCAAGGCTTTTAATAATAACGTCTTTATCTTTTATTTTTAGAATCCTTCTATAAGAATTAAGAGCTTCGTATACAGTAATTGGAAAATTAGAATTTGAAAAATCATTTTTCTGCGGAAGATAACCTATTCTCTTTGCCCTAGATAATACCTTCCCGCTTGTAGGTTTTAGAAATTTTAATATTAAACGTATAAGTGTGCTTTTTCCACTGCCATTTTCACCTACCACTGATATATAATCACCGTCGTGCACATTAAGGTTGATTCCATTAAGTACATACGGTGCTAAACCAGTATAAGAAAAAAATAAATTCTCTACCTCAATCATAAAAACTCTTTCTGGCAAAAAGCCTTAAATAAATTTTATTTTCTTGACAAATATGTAACTAAAAAATATCATATATATTATAGATGCAAATGAGAAGCATTTGCAAGTAAAATTTCGGAGGTTGGTAAAAATGTTAAAAAAATGGGCTGTTTTGCTATTAAGCTTAATTACCATTATAAGCTTTTCATCATGCAGCAGCAATAATCAAACTTATGGTGAATCAGAAGAAACCAAAATCCAGGTTTCCGTAACCTTTAATGCAATGAAAGAATTTGTCTATGCTGTTGGGCAAGACAAAGTAGAAATTTCAACGATTATTCCCGATGGAACGGAGGCTCATAGTTTTGAACCAAAAGCTCAAGATTTAGCAGCATTAAGTACTGCCGATATTTTCGTTTACAATGGTCTTGGAATGGAATCATGGGCAGATGATGCAATCGAATCGGCAAATAATGATAAATTGATTGTCGTTAAAGCTTCTGATGGAGTCGACACTATTACAAATACGGATGCTGAGGAAGTAGAAGAACACGGGCAGTATGATCCTCATACATGGTTGAGCCTTAAATGTGCTGAAATCGAAGTTGAAAATATAAAAGATGCACTGGTTGAGGCAGATCCAGATAATAAAGATTATTATGAAGAAAACTGCAGCAATTACATTTCTCAATTGGAAAGCCTTTTTAACGAATATTATGAAAAATTTAAATCCGTTGAAAAAAAGAGTTTTGTAACTGGTCATGCTGCTTTTACTTACCTTTGCCGGGACTTTGGTTTAGAGCAAAATAGCGTAGAAAACGTTTTTGCAGAAGGTGAACCTAGCGCCCAGCAATTAGTTGAACTCGTAAATTACTGCCGCGAAAATAATGTTACTACAATATTTTCCGAGGAAATGGTAAGTACGGAAATCTCACAAACACTAGCAGATGAAGTTGGAGCAAACGTTGAGACGATTTACACCATAGCTAATAATGAAGACGACAAGACTTACCTTGAACGTATGAGTGAAAATTTATCTAAAATTTATGAAAGCTTGATAGATTAAAGCGTATATAAAGTTTTAATTAAATAATTTTACTAAAAACAAAGCAAAAAATTTTTTGCTTTGTTTTTTAATTATAGGCAATTATCATTGGAGCAGTTCTATTTTAAAGGCTTAAATTCATACTATAAAACTAAATATAAAATATAATTATTAGAGGTGAATTATGTACTACATAGAGGTTGAACGAGGCGTTAAAATCTATGTCAACGATTTAAACCCATCAGGCAAGAAAAATATATTTTTAATACATGGCTGGCCTGTTAACTATAAGATGTTTGAATATCAGCTTGATGTCCTGCCAAAACACGGCTTTAGATGCATATCGATTGATTTAAGAGGATTTGGCAACTCGGATAAACCTTGGGAGGGGTACTCATATGATCGGTTAGCAGATGATGTCTTTATGGTAATTAGGTCTTTAAATGTAAACAACCTGACGCTAGTAGGTTTTTCTATGGGCGGACCTATCGCCATACGATATATGGCCCGGCATATGGGTTATAAAGTTACTAAGCTAGCCCTGCTTGCCGCCGCCGCACCGTCTTTTACAAGGCGTCCCGGGTATCCTTATGGGATGAGTACCGAAGAAGTAAATGCATTGATTAGCAAAACTTACAAAGACCGTCCCCAAATGGTAAGTGATTTTGGCAAGCAGTTTTTTGCAAGCAGGATTACAGAAAGCTTTTCCAACTGGTTTAATTCCTTAGGGCTTAGCGCCTCCGGACATGCTACTATAAAAACCGCGCAGTCTCTGCGCGATGAAGACATGTCTTCAGACTTACCTAAAATAAGCGTTCCCACAGGTATATTCCACGGGAAGCTGGATAGGATATGCCCATTTGAATTTGCGCTTGAAATGCATGAGGGCATGAAAAACTCACGGATAATTCCATTTGAGGAAAGCGGTCATGCAGTTTTTTACGACCAGCTTGAGCTTTTTAACAGTGAATTTTTGGAGTTTTTAAAATTGTAAGAAATTTCTTTTAATTTAAAAAGGCCATTAATGGCCTTTTTAAATTAATAAAAAATAACAATATTTTTCTTTTTTATATAATTTTCACCTAAATATTACTTTTTTTATTGCATTTTAGCTAAGGCCTTCTTCTGTTGTAATATATAAGGCACGCAGATGCTATTATAGTTGCTATAGCATATATCAATAAAAGTACTTTAAATATCTCATTACCTACAAAGTTCATTCCCGGATTAAATTTATCCAGAATAAAAAACGTTATCATCATAAGCGAAAGAATTATACAGATATGTGGAACTACTTTCTTTAACATTTTTCTTCTCCTTATTCATCTACGATATATAAAATATCGCTAACGCTTCTTCCTCCATTGTATGGCTGATTAAAAAAATCGCCTTCGAAAACCATTTCTGAAGTCTGGCCGCCGTCTAGATTAAAGGCTGCCTTACAACCTAAGTTGTAAAAGAGCTGCGATAGGGCCTTTAAAGAGTATCCGTTTGAATATCCAGGCTGCCTACCATCCACTACTACAAAGCAATAATGGCCAGGTTCGTAGTATCCAATAGCGGTTCTTGGGTTCCTTGCATTAAGATCGGAATTAAATTCTTCCATTGGCTGTCCGCCGTCTAAAAGCATCGGCCCAAATGTCCAAGCTTGATATGCGCCTTTACTCTTTATTTCATCTATATCTATCTCATCTGCTGTATACGTCTGCATGCTGCCGTCGTTGTACATGACCAACGAATCTTATATATTTCGTCACGATAAAGTACACCGTTACGAATAACGATTCCGGCATTATTGGCATAATAATCTCCGTTTATCGCAATTATTGCATCGTTGTTTTCAGCAATAGTATCTGTACCTTCATGGTACCCTTTACCATATGTATCTTTAGCAAATGCAGTTTTAAAATACTTTATGTCCGCTATATATATGTCCGCAACGTAATACGTAACGTCGTCTTCTTGAACTTTTTCAATGCTTATATTAACGTTTGCACTCTTATATGAATTTTCAGTCTTCTCAACTTCTCCTTTTGTAAACTTGTCCGCAAATTTAGTGCTCCAAGAAACTTCTGTATCAGTTGTGGAGGAACCTTCAGTATTTGTATCCTCAGTTTGGCTTGCCTCCGGGAGAACTTGTGAATCCTGGCTTAGATCCCTTGGCAATATAAAATAATAAAGGGAAAATATCAAAAGCGCCAAAGCAGCTATTAAAACGTCTATTGCAATGACTAGTAAAATAGGTAATCTACGCTTTTCTCTCTGCTTTGACACATTATTATCTTTACCAAAAGAATTGTTTTTTACATTATTACGATTTGGTCGGTCATAACGCCTGTTCATTTAATCACGTCCTATCTATTCTATTTTTACAACTTAAAGATAAATTAGTCAATATTTCTTTTTCTTACTTTTAAATAATTAAATCTTCCTGCCCTTAAAAGTACATAATATCAGCCTTAAAACTAAGATTTTACTAAAAATAAGACAACCATTCATATAAAATTCTTCCGCGCATATACATAAAAAAGTATAGCAAATTTTTCTTTGTAAATACTATAAAAAAATAATATACGGAGGATACAATATGAAAAAGTATATCTCAATTATACTTGTGGTTTTACTTGTATTCACATTAATACCTATGCAAGCCTTTGCCTATCAAGCAACACAAGTACACGTCAAGAATGTTCCTAGCGGTGTGAAAGAAGTATACGTTAACTTCTCAAATGGAAGCAGCCTTCCATGCACCAAGTATGGAGGCGGGAGCAACTGGAAGCTGCCAGACGGCGGCTTATATGTTAGCGACGACATCACAGGCGTAACTATCGTTTGGAACGAACTTCAACGCTTAACTATATCAAGGTCTGGCCTAACATTTGGCGTTGAAGGAGGAGGCACATTGAACCTGACAATAAAGGGATGCCCGCAGCCTCCTACGCTATACGATGTTACCTACCAGTACACCGGGTCTGTGCCTAGTGGCGCTCCATCAGTACCGTCCAGCGAAAACTATACTGCCGGCACAGAAAATATTTCAGTCGCTGATAACCCGACATTAGAAGGTTACGTGTTCTCAGGCTGGGTGACAGACGACACAACAGTATCTAATGGTACATATACCATGCCAAGTCACGACGTAGTATTTAAAGGATACTGGACAAAAGCTAGCTATAACGTAACATATCAGTATACCGGAACTGTACCAAGCGGTGCACCTGCACTTCCTTCAGGTGGAAGCTATACTTGGGGCACTACCAATATCCCCGTAGCTTCTAAACCATCCATGTCAGGCTACATCTTTACCGGCTGGACTACGGATGACGTAACAGTTATATGCGGAAAATTTACTATGCCTAAAAAAGATGTGGTATTTACCGGTACTTGGACAAAAGTGTCTT
This sequence comes from Eubacteriales bacterium, assembly GCA_041390245.1. Taxonomy (NCBI): domain Bacteria; kingdom Bacillati; phylum Bacillota; class Clostridia; order Eubacteriales; species Eubacteriales bacterium. The sequence continues at coordinate 76,757 of JAWKQI010000004.1, read as the reverse complement.
ACGACGTCAGTTATGAATACACCGGAACTGTACCGTCCGGCGCTCCTGCGCTGCCATCGACCAGCAGCTATGCATGGGGAACGGAAGATGTTGCAGTTGAAGCTACTCCAACTTTAGCAGGCTATATCTTTAATGGTTGGACAACAGACGACGCAACAGTTACAGATGGGACATTCACCATGCCACAAAGCAACGTAGTATTTACGGGAAGCTGGACAAAAATACCATATAACGTAACTTACCAGTATACAGGAACAGTACCAAGTAATGCTCCTACACTTCCTACAGGCGGAATTTATGAATGGGGCACAGAAGGTATTACGGTTGAAGCAGATCTTTCTTTAGAAGGCTATACCTTCTCAGGCTGGGTGACCGATGACGTAACTGTCGCCGGTGGCTCATTCACCATGCCGCAAAACCACGTAGTATTTACGGCAACATGGGCTAAGATACCTTATAAAGTAACTTACCAGTATACAGGAACAGTACCGTCTGGTGCTCCTGCGCTTCCCTCAGATGAAAGCCATGACTGGGGCACAGAAAATATTACAGTTGCCACTGCCCCGACTATGGAAGGCTATACCTTCTCAGGTTGGGCGACCGGCGATGTAACTGTTACATCCGGAACTTTCACCATGCCTCAAAAAGACGTAGTGTTTACGGCAACATGGGCAGAAAATGAAGTGCCAAAAACCGGAGATACATCAAATATTTTATGGTCAATAATTATTATGATAGTAAGCGTAATAGGTTCTAGTATCGCAGTTGTTTTAAAGGTGCTTAGTAGCAGAAAAAAGATAATGGAATAACTAGCTTAGATATTAAAAATTAATTTCATTATCATATAAGAAAAGGCTGATTTAAAATCGGCCTTTTCTTATATGATAAAAAATAATAGTAGCTGTAATCTTATTTTTATATTATAATATATTTACATTTTAAATTAACTTTTATATCATCAATCTTTTTTAACGCATATGATAATTCAAAAACTATATACGGAGGATAAAAATATGAAAAAAAAGTATATCTCGTTTATCATCGTAGCTTTGCTTATGTTAACCTTAATACCTATACAAGCTTTCGCATCTAAATCAACGCAAGTACATATCAGAAATGTTTCCAGTAGTGCCGTAGAAGTCTATGTTAACTTTTCAGATGGAAGCAGCATTTCTTGTGAAAAAACCGGGAGTATGTGGAGAATACCAGATAGCGGCGAATATGTATCTGACGATATCTTAAGTATAACAATTTGGTATTCAGATCAGAGTATAACATTACCAAGAGCTGTGTTAGACTTCGGAGTTGAAGCAGGCGGCACGGTAAACATATCTATTGGCGATTATCCGGACTTACCTGAGCTACCAGAATAATATAAACGATATAAAATCGTTTACCGGTTATATACTATTCAATTTTAAATTTAGGAAGGAATAAAAAAATGCCAGTTATTACACTAGAGGGCCCTAAAATGACAAAAGAACAAAAAGCCAAACTCGTAGAAGGGTTTGTTACTAATGCAAGCGAAGTACTTAATATTCCAAAGCAAGCTTTCGTTACGATCATTAAAGAAAATAGCTTTGACAATATAGGAAACGGAACAGTACTTTTGTCCGACAGGGATAAATAGTAATAACTTATATAACTTGATATAAAAAACGGCAGCTTTAAAGCTGCCGTTTTTTATAAAATATTTTTCAAACCTTTAATCAACTCTTGCATCTTCAAGCGCGCAGATTATTATTTCTTCAACGTCATCCATACTGACACTTTCGGGCATGTATCCACTGTAATACTGGCTATCGCTTAGGTCTTCTGACATTGGAACTATAACTGGGTCTTTGCCTTTTATATATATAACCCCTGCCCCTATTTCAGGATAATTGTCGGTTTTAATCTTTAATAAATCGTCTACTATTCCCCAGCTTTCGTTTACAATTTGAAATTTATCTTTATCCTCTTTTATAAAAGAAAGCGGAGTGCCATCTAAAATGGGTTCCTCCAGAGTTATAACATCTGTACTTATAACAACTTTATTGATATCCTTTACGCTATCCATTTGCTCTTCACTTAGAATATAATTATGAAAATCTACAACCAAAGTAAAGTCAGCCAGTCCATTAAAAGACGTATCCCCAAAATAAGTATTTGCAGACAATTTTATTTCATCGTCTTTTAACAGATCAATGTTTAAATAAAGCCCTACGTCAGAAGTTAAAACTTCCGAACTTTCAAATGTAAGTGAAAACAAATATTGTTCTAGATCACTGAATTCGTCTTCCGGTATATATTTCATAGACCAGCTTTTTAGACTTATTTCAGGTTTCAATACCGTTACTTGCTCAGTAGCCTGGCTTGATTGCTGTATTGTTTCTTCTGCTGCTGTACTGCAAGCGCTTACTATAACAAGAAAAACTAAAACTAATCCTACTGAAATTAATTTACGCATTATGCAATACCTCCCAAATCATCTAATTATTTACATTTTATAATAACTGTTATTCTCTAAAAAAGCAATAAGCCTTTATAGTTAAAGCAACCGCTTTTAGTAAAATAAGTGTCATATAGATATTAAACGCATAAGATGAAGTGTAGGAGGGGATTAATATGTATTTAGAAAATAATAGTGCAGATATTTCCTTTAAGGAAATCAACAGGGAATTTATATATAACGATTTAGTAATGATAACGCTTAAGATTACATATCCAGAAATAAAACTAGCAGATAACTTTAGGGCGCAAAACCGTATAAATGCCAGTATTACATCGGAAGTATATGACTTTTTTGGCTATACAGCAAGCACATTATACTTTGAGGCAATAAGAGAATATAAAAATGCAATTCAAAATAATTTCCCATTTAGAACATACGAAGCCGTTTTAAACTATGAAATAACGTATAACGAAGACTGTTATTTAAGCGCTTACTCAGATCAATATGTATTTACAGGCGGCGCACACGGCAATACTATAAGGTCATCCAACACATGGAGCCTAAAAACAGGCCGGAAGATCCCGCTTTCTAGCTGGTTTATTAAAGATAAAGATTATAAACGTTTATTATTAGATCAGATACTAAAACAGGCTGGGATGAATATTAACCAAAACCCTGGAATATATTTTGAGGATTACCGTTCTTTAATCGTCAAGTATTTTAACCCCAAAAGTTACTATCTTACTTCATCCGGCATAGCCGTATATTATCAGCAGTATGAAATTGCCCCATATTCTACAGGCATAGTCGTTTTCAATATCCCATATAAAATACTTGGGGTATATCCTTCGTGCGATTAATTACATTTGTCTTTAACATAAAACTAGGGTAGGAAACTAACCTACCCTAGTAATGTCGCCATTAAAAATGCTACCACCGCGCCTATAACTCCGGTTGCTAAAGAAGCCCAGATCATATTTATTTTATATCGCTTGTCATTTTCAATAGCGCCTAAACGTCCATCTATATTTTTAAATTGCTCTGCTAATTTTTCAACTGATAAAGCCAAATTATTTGTGCTTTTTGCAAGTTCACGTATTTCCTTTTGTTGTTCAAAAAGTGTCTTTATTTGCTGCCCGTGTTCCGCTATTTCTGTCGTATGAGAAAATAGTATCTCATCTACATTTTCCATGAAGCCCTCCTTTAGATATTTTTACTATCTGTAGGATTGTTTATTATGCCGAAACCTACCAGTACTGGGCAAAGCACATCTAGGAATCCATTCATGAAGTCGCCTATGTCAATACCGGCAAACTGCTTTACGCAAAATACTACAAGTGCCGCAATAGATAACCATAAAGCCCACGACTTAAACCTGTTTTGCATATACATTCCCTCCTTTTATTTTATTCTGTATGCCCATCTATCTGTGATTGAATTTACTTATCTTTTTATAAAATAACAACTAAGTTCAAAACAAATAGGCCTTTTTAAACGTCGATATAGAAGAGCATAGTGATATTTATGCTTTAAATCCAAATTAAATGCGGGAGGACACTTTAAATAAGTAAAAACAGCAAAGAGAAAGCCCTAATATCTGTCCTATAAGATTAATGTAAAATCAACGTGCAAATTTTAAATGGAAACTTTAAAAGTTATATAATAAACTTTTTTTAAATATACATTTTCTATATTGTTAAATATATGATATACTTATAAAAACGGTTAAAAACACGAATTATGTAATATAAATGGTTAAATATTCGCGTTTTGCCCCAAAAGCGCTAAAAAGCTTTAAAAAACAGCATGTCGGGTATTTTGATATATGCAATAAAAAGATGTAATATATTGAGCATGATGCTAGAAAAGTAAAATATGATTGTAAATAAGATGTTGACTAATATATTAAAAACAAAATACACTGGCGATGAAATCGCAGTCTTACTTATGGTATTTTCTATATTCATATCGGTTTACGCAGTTGGCGTATGTGTAGTTTCATTAGTTATATACTTAATTGCCTCCGGTAGAATAAAGGAAATATTTTTTGGTGTAAAAAATTCTTTAATTTTAATGCTGCTTCCTGCTGTAGCAATAATAACCTCAGCTATTTATGGATCGATTCTAGAAATAGGAATAGCACTTGGCATCACTCTTATATTTATAGCAGCTATATATATAAGATCTGTGATGACTAAAAATCTGTTTGACAATATTATCGAACTAAGCTGCTTTTTAAGTATCCTTATTTTTGTCATCGCATTGCTGCAAAAATTTATTTTAGGGTTTGACAGCCCGAAGTTCCGTTCTGAGTCTGTATTTAACAATGCAAATTACTATGCGACTATGATCGAAATAGTAACTATATTTGCTGTATATAAACTAATTGATAAAAACAGAAAATATAATTTCCCTTATTATATTTTTGTACTTTGCGTTAATTTAATCGGGCTTATATTAGCCCAATGCAGAACAGCCTTTGTAGTTATTTTGATACTTGTTCCGATCTTATTTATGCTCCTTAACAAAAAAAAGTATTTAATTATATACGCCGGGTTTATGGTAACGATTACAGCACTTCTCCTTATAATCCCCGAAATCTTACCTAGAGTGGATAGCGTAGATGCCGATATAGGAAAAAGGATGCTCATTTGGAAAGCAGCGATAAAGTCTATTGAAAGTCGGCCGTTATTTGGCGGCGGCTGCCTTACTTACCCTCATATATATTTACTTTATGGAGGTATAAAAGCCAACCATGCCCATAATATATTTCTTGAATCAATGCTAAACTACGGAATAGTTGGAACCGCCTTTGCACTTTTTTATTTTTACACAAACATCTTTGAGATTTTTAAAATCTATATAAGCGGGATAGATAAAGAAAGAACTTCCCTTGCAATAGTGATAGTGTTTGTCGTTTTAGTTCACGGTATGCTAGATGCCACGGTCTTTTGGCCGCAGACAGGCCTGCTCGTTCTTTTAATCATAGCATGTTCAGGTATATACGAAAAAGACCACCCGATGATGGTTACATCTTGCCAAACATGTAATAAGAATGTAAATAAAAATCTATTTAACAGTTTAAAACCTAGATTTTAAAACCATAAAAAAAGTGCGGTATACCGCACTTTTTTTATGGCTATTTTAAAGCGTCTTTTAATTCTTTAACGAACTTAGAAACCCTTTTAACCATATCGCCCTTTGAGCCATCTCCAATTAACCGTACTATAGCAGAGCCTACTATTATGCCTTCTGCGTATTTTTTGAGCTCTTCAACCTGTCTAGGCGTTGAAATGCCAAATCCCAAGACTCTCGGAGTATCTGTAAAACACGCAATCTCGGATGTAAAAGATGCAAAATCCGTTTTAAAACTGCTCCTCGTCCCGGTAACACCAGATGACGTAACACAGTATATAAAACCGCTCGAGTCTTTAACTAACTGCTTTAAACGCTCTTTTGATGACGGAGTTACAAGGGCAATTATATCTACAGGATATTTTTTAAAGGCATTTTTATAATTTAGCTTTTCTTCATAAGGCAGATCCGGGATCACAAGTCCATCTACACCGGACAGTGTACAGTCTTTTAGAAAGTTTTCTATACCATACTGCATTATACAATTAAAATACAGCAAAAAAACTATAGGTATATCTGTAACTTTTCTAACTCTTTTAACAAAAGAAAATATATCCTTTATTTTAAAACCGTTTTTTAATGCCCTGCTGGCTGCCTGCTGATTTACCGGGCCATCTGCCAACGGGTCCGAGTATGGTATACCTAGCTCGATTATATCTGCCCCAGCACTTTCAGCGGACAGTATTAATTCAAAAGTCGTTTCCATATCCGGATCCCCTGCAAAGAAGAATGGGATAAGCGCTTTTTCCCCTAACCTTTTAAGTTCAATAAATTTATCACCAATCCTTGTCATTTCACTTTAACCCCCATATGTTTTGCAACGATCTGAACGTCTTTGTCTCCCCTTCCTGATACATTTATAACGATTATAGCATCTTTAGAAGTTTTAGGTACTATTTTCATAGCATAAGCGACCGCATGAGAGCTCTCAAGTGCCGGAATTATCCCTTCTGTCTTAGATAAAAACTCAAATGCATCAACCGCCTCATCATCTGTAACCGATTCATAATAAACCCTGCTGCTGTCGTGAAGATATGCGTGTTCAGGGCCTATTCCGGGATAATCGAGCCCCGCGGATATCGAATGTACCGGTAATATTTGCCCGTCTTTATCCTGCAAAAAATAAGACAACATCCCATGTAGCACCCCAGGTGCACCGGCAGCTAATGCCGCAGCATGATACGGTGTGCCAATACCTAGGCCTGCCGCTTCAACTCCGATCATCTTAACTTTATCGTCATTGATAAAAGGATAGAAAAGCCCCATGGCATTACTTCCTCCTCCTACACATGCTATTAAAAGATCCGGCTGCCTGCCCTCTTTTTTATTTATCTGTTTTTTTACTTCCTTCCCGATAATACTTTGAAAATCTCTAACCATCATAGGGTACGGATGCGGCCCGACAACGGAGCCTATAACATAATATGTATCTTTATACGTTGCCGCCCAGTCGCGTATTGCCTCGCTTGTCGCATCTTTTAACGTAGCCGTTCCAGTTTTAACAGGGTTGACTTTTGCTCCTAAGAGCTCCATCCTGAATACATTCAAACCCTGCCGGTCAACGTCCTCCTGCCCCATATATACCTCACACTCCATGCCAAACAGTGCGGCTATCGTTGCAGTTGCGACACCGTGCTGGCCCGCGCCCGTTTCAGCTATTATCCGCTTCTTGCCCATTCTTTTTGCTAAAAGCATCTGTCCTATAACGTTATTTAGCTTATGCGAACCGGTATGGTTTAGATCTTCACGCTTTAAGTATATTTTCCCGCCGTTTAAAATCTCTGTCATCTTCTTTGCATAATAAAGAGGCGTTTCCCTGCCGGCATATTCCTTTAAGTAATATTCCTTTTCTTTTTTAAACTGTATATCTTTCCTGGCTGCATTATATGCATCGTTTAATTCGCTTAATGAATTCATAAGCGTCTCTGGCACATACATACCACCATATTTACCAAAGTAACCTTTACTAAATTCAGGCATGACAATTCCTCACTTTATCTATAAATTCTTTTACTAAACAATAATCTTTTTTCCCTTCTGTTTCTACGCCGCTGCTTACGTCAACTGCATATGGATTTACCGTTTTAACTATTGTCTTAACATTTTCAGGCGAAAGGCCTCCAGCCAGTACTATTTCGTCTTTCTTGCTAAGATATCGGATCAAGTTTAAATCAAACATTTTACCTGACCCTCCGTAAGAGCCTAATACAAACGTATCTAGTAAAAACCTGTCTACATTATAAAACTTAACCTTGTCTAGATCTATTGAGTCTTTTATACGTATCGCCTTCCATACGCTTGCACCATCGTAAAAACAATCCTGCGGTTTTTCATCGCCATGAAGCTGCAAAACATCAAGATTGCATTCCTCTTTTAGCTTATTTATAGTCTCCTTTTTTTCGTTTACAAAAACGCCTACCTTTTTTATCTTGCTGCTTAATAAAGAAGATAAAACTTTAGCCTCGTTTAAACTTATGTACCTCTTGCTCGTAGGGCAGAATACAAAACCTATATAATCAGGTAATAGCGCGTTTACTATATCTATATCATCTCTAGATTTAATCCCGCATATTTTTACCTTAGCCACGTTTATCGCCTCTCAATTCGTCCATTTTCCGCTTTATAGACCTTGCCTTCATCAAGCTCTCTCCGATAAGCACTGCGTCAACTTTAAATTCTTCTAAGTAGACTATGTCGCTTCTTTTATCTATACCGCTCTCGCTTACAACTGCCACTCCTTTAAGTATCATATTAGCAAGTTTGCCCGTCGTCTGTATGTTAACGTCAAACGTATTTAAATCCCTATTGTTAATGCCGATAATATCTGCGCCAGAATTTAGCGCCCTTATTAATTCTTTACTGTCATGAACTTCTACCAGCGCATCCATATTAAGTTTATTTGCCATTTCCCTAAAGGCTTTTAGTTCGGCATCTTTTAATATCGCTGTAATAAGCAATATTGCATCTGCCCCCATCAAAGCAGCCTCATATACCTGCCATATGTCGAATATAAAATCTTTTCTTAAAACGGGAATTTCAACCGCCTTTTTTACCTGCTTCAGGTATTCCCCGCTGCCAAGAAAAAAATCCTCTTCCGTTAGAACAGATATAGCTGCCGCCCCAGTTTTCTCATACTCTTTGGCTATTTTAACAGGATCAAAATCCTTACAGATAAGCCCTCTGGATGGAGACGCCTTTTTTACTTCGGCAATTATAGAAATTCCGCCTGATTTAAGCGCATCTTTAAAAGAATGATGCCGCGCCTCACTATTAATGTCTATTTGCGACTTCATTTCGTCAATCGTAATATCTTTTTTTGCCGCTTCAACGCGTATTTTCTTTTTATCTACTATAGTATCCAGAATCATTTAACTCACCTTTAATGCATTGGTAAATTCAACAAATTCGTTTAGCTTTTTGTATGCGCTTCCATTATCTATTATATCAGCTGCTAACTTCATTCCCTCACTTAGAGTCTTTGCTTTGTTTCCTACATAAATAGCAGCCCCCGCATTTAAGATAACTATATCCCTCTTTGCACCTTTTTCACCTTTGAATAAAGCTATGATCATTTCCGCGTTTCCCTTCGGGTCAACGCCCTTTACTTCAGATAACTTTCTCTTTGAAAATCCGAAATCTTCAGGATTAATAGTATACGTACGTATCTCACCGTTGAAAACTTCGCTTACCTTTGTCGGTGCAGATATAGATATTTCATCCAGCCCATCTTCGCTGTTTATTACCATTGCGTGTTTGGCGCCTAAGTTCTTTAAAACTTCTGCCATTGGCTCTGTCATGTCCGAACTGTATACCCCCATTAACTGCCCTTCGACTCCGGCCGGGTTGGTAAGAGGCCCTAACATATTAAACACAGTCCTGACACCTAATTCACGTCTTGGCCCTATCGCATATTTCATGGCCCCGTGAAAAGCCGGTGCAAACATAAAGCCAATTCCTACGTCCTCTATACAACGGCAAACGTCTTCCTTAGGAAGGTTTATAATTACGCCCAGCTCCTCAAGCACGTCTGCGCTACCGCTTTTGCTGCTTACAGAGCGGTTGCCGTGTTTAGCAACGCCGACTCCGGCCGCACTTGCCACGAAAGCAGCTGCAGTTGAAATATTGAATGTATTGGCACCGTCTCCGCCTGTTCCGCATGTATCTATCAAAAACGGTACTTTAGGAGAAATTCTGCTTGCATTTTCCCTCATAGAAATGGCAAACCCTGTTATCTCGTCTACAGTTTCACCCTTCATTCGCATAGCTGTTAAAAATCCCCCTATTTGCGCTGGTGTTGCTGAACCGCTCATTATATAATCCATTACGGCCTTTGCTTCGCTACGAGTTAAATCTTCTTTATTTATTATTTTAGATATTGCTTCCTTTAACATTTTTATATATCCCCCTATCTATAATCTTAAAAAATTTTTAAGTATTTGCTTCCCGTCTGGTGTCAATACCGATTCCGGATGAAACTGGAGCCCGAATATAGGCAGCTTTTTATGTTTAATCCCCATTATCTCTTTAGAATCTGTCATTGCTGTAATCTCAAGAGTATCCGGAAGGGTATCTTTATCAACTATCAGCGAATGGTACCTAGCCGCTTTTATTACAGGCGCTATCCCATTAAAAATAGGGCAGTCCCCCAATTTTATATCAGATGCCTTGCCATGTACAAGCTGCGGCGCATGGACTATATCCGCGCCAAATGCATAACCTATTGCCTGATGTCCAAGGCATATTCCAAGTATCGGGGATTTTTCCGATAAAGCTTTTATAGCATCTACTGCAATGCCGGCAGACTTCGGATAACCCGGCCCCGGCGATATTATTAAGTGGCTGTATGGCATATCAGCCAAATCGCTAACCGTAATTTGGTCGTTCCTTATTACCACTACGTCTTTATTTAATTCTCCTATATACTGATATAAGTTATAAGTAAACGAATCGTAATTATCTATTATCACAATCATTAAATATCACCTGCCTCACGAAGCGATGCAAATAAAGCATGCCCTTTATTTAGCGTCTCCTCATATTCGTTTTCGGGAACAGAGTCTGCAACTATTCCCGCTCCTGCCTGTATATACGCCTTTCCTTTATTAAAGACAATAGTACGTATAGCAATACAAGTATCGAGGTTGCCATCAAAACCCATATAACCGACGCAGCCACCATAAATACCCCGTTTTACCGGTTCTAATTCGTCTATTATCTGCATAGCGCGTACCTTCGGTGCACCGGATAAGGTCCCTGCCGGCAACACTGCCGTAAGTGCATCAAAACAGTCTTTATCATCGTCTAGTTCACCTTGCACGTTCGAAACTATGTGCATAACTTTTGAATATTTTTCTATATGCATCGGGTTTAAAACCTTAACGCTACCAAACTTGGATATCTTGCCTAAATCGTTTCGCCCGAGGTCTACTAACATCGTATGTTCCGCCATTTCCTTTTCGTCTTTTAAAAGCTTTTTTGCCAAAAGTTCATCTTCGTCCTTATCTTTCCCCCTGCGGCTTGTACCGGCTATGGGGCAGGTCTCAACGATGCCGTTTTCAACGCGTACCATCAGCTCGGGCGAAGAACCAACGATGATAGCATCACCGAACTTTAAGTAATATAGATATGGCGATGGATTAAGCGTTCTTAATACACGGTATACGCGAAGAGGGTTTATGTCCGTTTCAATTGCGAAACGCTGGGATAAAACCACTTGAAAAATATCGCCGTTTCTTATATACTCCTTTGCCTTATCTACGTTTAACATAAATTCGTTTTTAGTAAAGTTGCTTTCCATTTTAATCTCGTCAAACGATACCGCCTTTATTGGCTTAATATATTTATAAGGTGTTATAAGCTCATCTGCCGTGATTTCAATGCGCTGCCTTGCTATCTCATAATTCTTTTCAATATCGCCCGCTGTGTCAACATTTACTATAACCATGACCCGCTGTTTTAAATGGTCGTAAGCTACTACTTCGTCATAAAAGGCAAGATAACTGTCCGGCAAGCGTATGTCATCTTCCGGTGTATCAGGCAGGTATTCTATATGCCTGACCATATCATAGCCTATATATCCGACAGCACCGCCACAAAACCTAGGCATGCCCTTAAGGCTGATGCCTTTATAATCATTTAAAAGCGCCTTTAGTTCCTTGAATGGGTTACCCTTTTTAACGGTTGTTTTTTCATCCTTAGTTATGGTTATATCATCTCCACTGCTTTTAAAGGTCATGAACGGGCGGCGTGCTATAAATGAATACCTCGTCCATCTCTCCCCGCCTTCAACACTTTCCAGGAGGAAACTGTTTTCGTCGTCTGCATAACGCAAAAATATGCCTATGGGCGTTTGCGTGTCTAAAAACAGCTCCTCATAAACAGGGACCATACGAGCAGTTTTTGCAATTTTTTTAAATTCTTCAAAGTTTGGATACATAAAAAGCCTCTCCTTTTTGAAAAGAAGAGGCAGTTGATTTGTTTTTCAAAATTAAAATAAATACAAATACCAAAGCACATATCATAAAACTGATATGCCAAATGGAAAACTCTTCTCTTCTAATCTCATCTCATCTAACTAAATTTACTTAAATAAAAAGTAAAATCCAGTTGTTAAATTATAATATCATATGAAATACTAATTGTAAAGGTTAAAATATTGGTACCTTTATAGTTTTAAAAAAAGATAACGGATGCCCTTTAATATATGCATATTTAAAATTTTATTGATTAAAATTTGCAATTTGTATAGCAGACTGGTAAAATAACTATTAAAAATATGTAATAAAATAAAGATTTTAAACATAAAAAGGCAAAATGAAATGCAAGAAATTGAAAATGAAATTGAAAAATTAAAAAAAGAAAAAAACGCCATAATCTTGGCACACTATTATCAAACTGGAGATATCATAGACATTGCTGACATGGTCGGTGATTCTTTTGATCTAAGCAGGAAGGCAAAAGAAAATAATGCAGATATAATTGTCTTTTGCGGGGTCAGATTTATGGCGGAAAGCGCTAAAATTTTAAGCCCACAAAAAAAGGTGCTCTTACCTGCAAATGAAGCAGGCTGCCCTATGGCTGAAATGGTAACTACCGAGGATATAAAACGCTTAAAAAGCGAATACCCGGATGCAGCTACAGTCTGCTATGTCAATTCAACAGCAGATGTCAAAGCTGAGTGTGATGTATGCGTTACATCATCCAATGCCGTTAATGTCGTAAGCTCCCTTCCACAAAAACGTATCATATTCGTTCCAGACCAAAATTTAGCCAACTATGTTGCGAGCAAGCTGCCTGAAAAGGAAATAATACCGTTTAGCGGCTACTGCATAGTTCACCACAAAATAGACTTAGACGACGTAAGCAAGGCACTTAATGCAATGCCAGATGCTTTATTTTTAGTACACCCAGAATGTATTACGGCTGTTCTTAAAAAAGCAGATTTTATCGGCAGTACGGCACAGATAATAAAATATGTGAAACAATCCAGCCACAAAAAATTTATTATCGGAACCGAGATGGGCATTTTGCATGTGTTAAAAAAGGAAAATCCAGATAAAGAATTTTATTTATTATCCCCAAAATTATTCTGTACCAACATGAAAAAAACTAAATTAGTTGATGTACTAAATGCACTAAAATATGAGCAACATGAGATAACTCTTAGCAACGATATAATTGAAAAGGCTGGAAAAAGCCTTAACCGTATGCTTGAAATGGCATAACGGGTTTTAATATAATGGGGTTTTTTAAATGAAAAGATATACATTTGATATACAAGATAAGGACATAGAAAAACATTCTATCGACGTAGCTATTATTGGAAGCGGGCTGGCCGGCCTATATGCGGCTTACCACTTAAATCCTGCTTTAAAATGTGAGATGTTCACCAAAGAACGAATGGAGATAAGCTCCTCCTCACTGGCGCAAGGCGGAATTGCCGCCGTCACCAAAGAAGAAGACAGTTTTAATTACCATTTTGAAGATACAATAAAAGCCGGTGCCGGCATGTGCGATGAAAAGGCAGTTCATGTCATCGTAGAAGAAGGGCCTAAAGAAATAAACGAACTTTTAGCCCTTGGCACACATTTTGACCTGGATATAGATGGAAACCTGATGACAACACGTGAAGGCGGCCATGGTATGAGCCGTATACTTCATGCAGGCGGCGATGCAACTGGCCTTGAAATGGTCAGGACGCTTAAAAAAACGGTAATGAATAAAAAAAGCGTTACCATACACGAAAATTCATTTGTTTCAGATATTATAACTAAAGACAAACGCGTATGCGGATTAATGGTATTCGAAAATGACAAGTGGCATTTATACAAAACCGATTATATTATAGTCGCTACTGGCGGCCTTGGGCAGATCTACCGATATACGACCAACCCTATAGTTTCAACGGCAGATGGTTTTGCCCTTTCTAAACGCGCAGGTGCAACGCTTGAAAACATGGAATTTATACAATTTCATCCAACAGGGCTTTATACTCCTAAAAACAGAAACAAGCAGTGCTTCTTGATTTCAGAGGCAGTTCGCGGCGAGGGTGGCGTTTTGCTAAACGATGCCGGTGAAAGGTTCATGGTGGGAAAACATCCTTTAGCAGAGCTTGCACCAAGAGATATAGTAGCAAGAGAAATTTATAGAGAAATACAAAACCAAAAAACCCCTTATGTTAAACTTGATATAACAAGTAAGCCAAGTGAATTTTTAATAAAGCGCTTCCCTACTATTTACCATGCCTGCCTTGATAACGGAATAGATATAACTAAGGACTATATTCCTGTAGGCCCTGTTCAACATTATATGATGGGCGGAGTCAAAACTAATTTGTGGGGCGAGACCAAAATCAAGGGTCTTCTTGCCTGTGGCGAAGTCGCGTCTACGGGTGTCCACGGAGCCAACCGTTTGGCCAGTAACTCTACACTTGAATGCCTTGTGTTCGGCCGCCGCTGTGCTAACGTTATAAACGAAGGGTTTACGCATCTAAGCACTAACGTCTCACTTCCTAAAAATGAAGGGTTTATAGACAAAGATATAGATGCGGAAGCAAGGATTATAGACTTAAAGGGTATAATGGTAAAATACTGTGGTATAGTACGTACTGAAGAGGGGCTTTTAAAAGCCATAACCCTATTAAAAGATATGCTTAATGATATCGAAGGCGCAAAGCTGAAAAGCATAAGGGCGCTTGAGCTTTATAATATGGTAACCGTAGCTCAAACCATAGCAAAAGGTGCGTATAACCGTAAAGAGTCGGTCGGGGCACATTACCGGATAAACTAAATGGAGGGGCCTATGATAGATAAAAAGGTGCTTAACGATATAATAAAAATGGCTATAAAAGAAGATTTAAATACCGGCGATATAACCACTATGAGCACCGTACCTGAAGACAGGATGGTAAGTGGCAAATTTATTGCAAAATCACAGGGCATACTTTGCGGCATTGATATTGCAAAGGCTGTTTTTACATATGTGGATCCAGATATTACCCTTAACAATAATTTTTCCGATGGCGATGCTGTAAAAAAGGGAGACATAATAGCCACTATTGAAGGCCGCGCTGTATCCGTATTATTAGGCGAAAGATTAGCTCTTAATTTAATGCAGCGTCTTTCCGGGATTGCAACCAAGACAAATGAAGCCGTTAAAAAAGTGGCTGGCTTTCCGGTTAAGATAATAGATACGAGAAAGACAACTCCTGGCTTGAGGGTTTTAGAAAAATATGCTGTCAGAACTGGCGGCGGATATAACCACAGATACACACTATCAGATGGTATATTAATTAAAGACAACCATATTAAAGCTGCCGGCGGTATTGAAAATGCAATCTCTAAGGCACGTAATTTTGCACCTCATACTCTTAAAATTGAAGTAGAGGTAGAATCTATTCAGCAGGTTAAAGAAGCGCTTGCAGCAGGTGCCGAAATAATAATGCTTGATAATATGTCTTATGAGTCAATGGCTAAAGCTGTTAAGCTAATAAATAAAAGGGCACTTATTGAAGCTTCTGGTAATATGGATGAAAAAGACTTAAGAGAAGTAGCAAAAACCGGAGTTGACTATATATCTATGGGTGCGTTGACTAATTTTGTCAAACCACTTGATATCAGCTTAAAATTCATATAATATTTAAGAAAAGCTAAACGGTATAAATCTTAAACTTTACGTTTAGCTTTAACTTTATATCAAAGCTAACATTACTGTTATTAAAATTTTTATATTCCGTATATAGCAAAAACTTTATATTCTTAAAGAAAGGTTATAGTAATGGATAAAATTATTACTGTCAAAAATCTTAAAAAATACTATGGTGAAGTCAAGGCAGTAAACGGTATTGATTTTTATGTGGAAAAGGGAAAGATGTTCGCACTTCTTGGCCCTAATGGTGCCGGGAAATCCACCACGATCGATATCATCTGCACTTTGCTTAAGCAAAATACCGGAGAGGTCATTATCAATGGATATAAGTTAGGACAAGAAGACGGGAAAATACGCGAATCTATAGGCGTTGTATTCCAAGACGGTGTCCTTGACCCGCTTCTCACAGTTAGGGAAAACCTAACAACCAGGGCAAAATTTTATCCTATTGAAAAATCCAAACTCAAAAATGCAGTTGCCAATGCTGCAAATATAACCGAATCTGCAGAATTTATCGACCGCCCGTACGGCAAGCTGTCCGGAGGGCAGAAACGGCGCGCCGATATAGCAAGGGCACTTGTCAATACACCTAAAATTTTATTTCTAGACGAACCGACTACGGGGCTGGACCCTCAAACCAGAAAGAGCGTGTGGGATACTATATCCAAGCTTCAAAAAGAAACGGGAATGACAGTATTTTTTACCACACATTATATGGAAGAAGCAGCTGCCGCCGACTTTATTATAATCATAGACCATGGCACTATATCCGCAAAAGGGACTCCGTATGAGCTGAAAGAAAAATTCAGCTCCGATCTATTAAAGATAAAAGCAACGGATACATCCGCTCTTAAGGATTTACTTAATAGCAAAAACATAAAATTTGATTTAGAAGACGAATTCGCAGTAGTAAAGATAGAACAGACCAGGGAGGCTTTGCCTATTTTAAAAGCCGCAGAACCTTATATTGAAAGCTTTGAAGTTATAAGGGGAACTATGGACGATGTATTTATAAATGTAGTAAGCCAGGAGGGAAATAACGATGATTAGTATAGCTTTTAGAAATTTAAAAGTATTTTTCAGAGATAAAAGCTCTGTCTTCTTTTCCCTTTTAAGCGTCCTTATCATTATAGCCCTTTACGTCTTGTTTTTAGGCGATACTTTATTACAAAATATGAACGATGTACCCAGCGCGCGGTTTTTAATGGATAGCTGGATAATGTCGGGATTATTGGCCGTTACTTCCATTACTGCTACTATGGGTGCGTTTGGTATCATGGTTGAAGACCAGGCCAAAAAAAATATAAATGATTTTTACGCCGCCCCACTCAAAAGGCGGGATATCGCTGCCGGATATATACTAAGCTCATTTTTAATAGGCATTATAATAAGCTTCATAACCTTTGTGCTTTCAGAAATATATATTGTTTCATATGGTGGTGAAATACTTCCTTTTTGGAGCATAATAAAAGTATTTGGGCTAATATTCCTGTCCGTTATATCTTCAAGTTCAATGGTCTTTTTCATGGTCAGTTTTTTTAAAAGTAACAATGCCTTCTCAGTTGCCAGTACTATACTTGGAACACTTATAGGTTTTCTAACCGGGATATATATCCCGATCGGCATACTTCCAGGCGCAATACAATTTATAATCAAGATATTCCCCGTCTCCCACGCCGGAGTACTTTTCAGGCAAATTTTAATGGATGTGCCACTTTCAACCTCATTTGGAAATGCTCCTATAGAAACGGTTTCAAGCTTTAAAGAGGAGATGGGTATAGTATTTAAATTCGGAGATACTCAGGTAAGCACTTTAACTCATATACTCGTTTTAATAGCAACGGCTATAGTTTTTTATGGGCTCGCAGTGTTCAATATTTCCAGAAAAAGCAAACTAAAATAATTTATTAATTAAAGAAAGGCAAGTTTAAAACTTGCCTTTCTCCGCTTTTATAAATAAGAAAGCAACGACTTAAAACAGTATTCTCTAAAATCCTTTTTCATAGTCATAATCATTTTTAGAATTATTATTTTTACTATTTTCCTGTTTGTTTCGGTTATAATTTTTCTGACAATTCTTCTGACTGCAATTTTTCAAAATATCACCTCCTTATTTACACACATTTATTATTAAAAAATTAAAGATAAAATATTCTGAAAAATTATGTAAGTAAATAAAATAAAGCTGCCTAATATTAGGCAGCTTTATTATTTTAAAAATTTTATTTTACATCTATATCCTGATGGGCCACTTTAAGGCGTGCTATGGAGTGTTCAAATGCAATTTGAGCAAGCCTGTCTTCATGTTCGTCTTTACGGTGGCTTAGCCTATCCTTTGCTTGACGAAGCACACTATAGGCGCGCTCAATGTCTATGTCCTCCGGCCATTCACATGATTGAACGAACAAATTGACTTTGTTATGGCCGACCTCCATAAACCCTTCCGCACAATACGCCTCTTTCCACTCATCATCTATTTTTATAGACAATTTTCCAACTAATATCGGCGCAGCCAAATGTGCATGCCCTGCAAGTATCGTTATTTCTCCGTCTGGTACCGAAACTGTAAGCGCTTCAACCTCGCCGCTAAAGAACTGGTGCCGAGGCGTCATTATATTCAGCGTGTAGGTCCTCATTTAAATTACAACCCCTTTGCCTTTTTAAGCACATCGTCTATATCGCCGACTAAGAAGAAAGCAGATTCCGGCACATCGTCTACTTCACCGTTAATTATTGCTGCAAAGCTCTTTATCGTATCCTTTATCGGAACAGTACGGCCTTTTATACCAGTAAAGACTTCGGCTACGTTGAATGGCTGTGACAGGAATCTTTGTATTCTACGCGCACGGTAAACCGTCTTTTTATCTTCTTCGGATAATTCATCCATACCTAAAATAGCGATTATATCTTTTAGCTCACTGTATCTTTGCAAACATTCCTGGACGCGTTGTGCAACATCATAATGATCCTGCCCCACGACATCTGGATCGAGTATCCTGGAACTGGATTCAAGCGGGCTAACCGCAGGATAAATACCCATTTCAGATACCTGCCTTGATAAAACAGTTATAGCGTCTAAGTGGGAGAATATCGTCGCAGGTGCCGGGTCTGTCAAATCGTCTGCCGGTACGTATATCGCCTGTACAGAAGTTATAGATCCATCTTCTGTGGATGTAATACGTTCCTCAAGTTCGCCTAGCTCTGTTGCCAGGGTCGGCTGGTAACCAACTGCAGACGGCATTCTGCCGAGCAATGCGGATACTTCGTTTCCTGCCTGAACATATCTAAATATATTATCTATAAATAGTAAAACATCCTGATGAAGTATATCTCTAAAATACTCTGCAATCGTAAGACCTGTTAGGGCAACACGCATACGGGAGCCCGGCGGTTCGTTCATCTGCCCGAAAGCCATCGCCGTTTTACTTATAGCACCGCTTTGCTCCATATCATGTATCAAATCATTCCCTTCACGGCTACGTTCTCCAACACCGGTAAAAACTGAATATCCGCCATGGTTGACAGCTATATTATATATGAGCTCCATTATAAGCGTAGTCTTGCCGACGCCAGCACCTCCGAAAAGGCCTATTTTTCCGCCTTTCGCATAAGGTGTAAGTAAATCGATAACCTTTATTCCTGTCTCAAAAAACTCGATTACAGGATTTAATTTAATAAATGCCGGCGGATGCCTATGTATAGGCCATTTTTCTGCATCTATCGGCCCTTTTTCATCTATTGGACGGCCAAGCACATCTACCACACGGCCTAAAAGTTCTTTTCCAACAGGAATTTTTATACCGTCTCCCGTATCCGTAACTTCAGTTCCGCAACGTAGCCCTTCTGTTTTTTCAAGCGCTATACATCGTACAACCGACTTGGATATCTGTGCGGCAACCTCCATATGGATACCATCTACAGTAACCAGTAAATTATGTATATGTGGCTCATGATCTTCAAAGCGTACATCTAATACTGGCCCACTTATTTTTATTATTGTACCTTTTTTATCAGTTACTTGATTCATAGTTATTATCTCCATCACGCAGCACTTCTGCTGCACCAGTTATCTCTGTAATCTCTTGCGTTATTGCCGTTTGCCTTGCTAAATTATACTGCATTTTCAGCTTTTTCAATATCTCATCTGCATTACGCGTTGCGCTTTGCATAGCATTCATCCTTGCAAATTGTTCACTTGCATATGCATGTACAAGCGAGCCAAACACCACTCCTATAAGATACTGCGGTACAAGCAAGTCAAATAACTCTCTTGAGGATGGTATATATATTATATCTTCCGCATGAACGGCATCTTCTTCTTTCTCTACATAATCGCTTAAAAGTATAGGAAGCAGCCTATACATGATTGGTGAGTTTTGAGATACCCCGTACGGAGTAAATATTATGTATACCTCGTCTGTCAGTTTGCCATCGTAAAAATCTAAAATGTCAAAGGCAATTTCTCTTGCACTATAAAGAGTTGGATTCTGAGTAATGCCAATTAGTTCGATATCCGGGTCTATTCCGCGTTCCCTAAAAAAGTTACTTGCCATTGTTCCAACAGATATTAGTGCAGAACCTGGGTGCTTGCTCATCTCTTTCCATGAAAAACTAAGTATGTTTGCATTATATGCACCGGCCATTCCCTTATCGCCCGAAATTACTATATATGTGCGCTTGTCTCCTCTGCTCTTTAAATATTGATGTGTCACGTCCTTTGAAGACTGCAGTATATGTTTCATAGTCGAACGAACGCGCGACAAGTATTTTTGATTATACCCTATCTGCTGCAAAACCCTCTTCATCCGCGATGAAGCAACCAGCTGCATTGCATTTGTTATTTTACGAGTTTGTGCTACCGCATTAATATGGCTGCGGATCTCATTCGCGTTCTGCATTGGCTTCTCCTTCTTGTTTAGCCAAAAATGCCTTCATTGCCTTTATAAGTTCTGCCCTGTCTGTTTCGGTTAGTTTGCCTGTTGTATTTATTCTGCTTAATATATCAAGACAGGTATTTTTTAAATGGCTAAGCAGCCCGTTTTTAAACTGCGGTACTAGTTTTAAATCAATACTATCAAAAATATTATGCGAATATGCAACCAGTATGGACACTTGTTCTGCAAGAGATAAAATTTCAGTTTGTTTTTGTTTCAATAATTCTGTCAGGCATTCGCCGCGCCTTAACAATGTAGCTGTTGCTGCATCTATGTCTGCACCAAACTGTGCAAATATCGCCATGTCTCTATATTGTGCAACATCTAAACGCAAACTCCCGGAAACCTTTTTCATTGCATCCGGCTGAGCTGAACGGCCTACACGCGAAACAGATAAACCTACGTTAACAGCAGGGCGTATCCCTGCATGAAACAGTTCGCTTTCTAAATAAATTTGTCCGTCTGTAATAGAAATAACATTCGTTGGAATATATGCTGAAATATCGTTTGCCATAGTTTCGACTATGGGAAGCGCGGTCATTGACCCACTGCCTAAAGAACTATTCAGCTGAGCTGCACGCTCTAATAAACGGCTATGCAGATAAAATACATCGCCAGGATAAGCTTCACGGCCGGATGGCCTCCTTAAAAGCAGCGACATGGCCCTGTATGCTACCGCATGCTTGCTTAAATCATCATATACTATAAGTACATCTTTTCCTTCGTACATAAACTTTTCGGCTATGGAGCAGCCCGCATATGGAGCCAAATACTGCATAGCAGCACAATCGCTCGCAGTCGATGCTACAACCACAAGATTTTTCATTGCATCCGCTGTACTTAATGAATGGACAAAGCTAGCTATAGTAGAAGCCTTTTGCCCTATGGCACAGTATACGCATATAACATCTTTATCGCGTTGGTTCATTATAGCTGAAAGTGCTATCGAGGTTTTACCTGTCTGCCTGTCTCCTATAATAAGCTCACGTTGCCCTCTGCCTATAGGTATCATGCTGTCTATAGCCAAAAGTCCTGTTTCAAGCGGCCGGTTAACCGGTGACCTCTTTATAAGCGGAGGAGCAGGACTTTCAAGCGGCCTAAACTCATCGGAACTAAGAGGTTCTCCATCCATAGGGCGGCCTATCGGGTCTATGACCCTGCCTAAAAGCTTATCCCCTACGCATATATCTGCAACACGCCCTGTTCCGCGTACTATAGAACCTGTCGATACAGATGCATTGCCACTTAAAAATACAGCGCCAACACCATCTATTCTAAGATCCAGCGCTAAACCATAAGCATCGTTTTCGAACTCTAATATTTCACCGTAAAGACTATGACAAAGCCCTTCTATCTGTACTACGTCATCAGTACAGCTTTTAACTATTCCATACTCATAGACTTTAGGTCCTAGCTTTAATTTACCTATTTTATCTTTTAAGAAACCCCCAATAGGGCCTAAATCAAAATTCAGCATGCCTTATCCTCCTATATTGTCGTCGGACAGAGAGCGCCGCATATCACTAAGTTGTGTGGACATGCTTGCATCGTAAACTTTGCCACCTATAAAAGCTATAAAGCCGCCTATTAGTGTTTCATCTTTAATTATATCAAATTCAATAGGTCCGCCCAGCAATCCCTCAAATCCTTCACAGATAGATTTTATCATCTGTTCATTCAAAGAAGTGGCGACCCTAAGTATAGCTTTTTTCATATACTCACTCTACCTTTTTAAAAAAGTCGTCAATAATAGTACGGTTATCTTCTAAACTGACCTCTCTCTTTAATATTCGTTTAGCCAGATCGATAGATATTTCAGCAATCTTATCCTGCATTCCGTCTATTATACCTTCTGTCATGCGCTTGCGTTCCTCATCTGCTTTGACACGAGCCTGCTCGATAATTTCACTAGCCTTGTTTTTCGCATCTCTAACGATTACCTCAGATTCTTCAGCGGCCTTTTGCGCACCTTCACGTACAGTCTTTTGTATCTGCTCTTCTGATAATGCAACTTTTTTCATATACTCTTCCTTATTTGCAAGAGCCTCTTTCTCAGCATTTGCAGCAGAATCCAACTGATCTTGAATCTTCTTAGTGCGCTCATTCATAAATTTGCGAAGCGGTTTATAGATAATCAATCGCAAAAGCAGATAAAGCACTATAATATTAATTATGTGTATTACAATGTCTAAAGGATATATCTCCATCTTAATACCTCCGCATTAAGTGAGTGAAAACATCATTATTAATGACATTACAAGGCCGTATATAGCAGTTGATTCAGTCAACGCCAATCCAAGAAGCAGCATTGCACTGATCTTTCCTGAAGCCTCCGGCTGACGGGCAACCCCTTCTACAGCTTTACCAGTAGCTATACCCATTCCAAGCCCAGCTCCTGCGCAAGATAGTAAGCATAAAGCAAATACCTATTGGAATATAACCCAAATCCATATTTATATCCTCCTAATTAATTAAAAATTTTATAACGAAGCGCCTACTCAGTAGCTTCACCGATAAACGTAAGTGTTAGCGTAATAAATATAAATGCCTGTATCAACGGATGAAATACGTTGAAGTAAAGGCCAACGACACTCGGTATCCCTATTGCGCCTCCACCAAGGGCGCTATAGAGTAAATCCATAACTATAAGCCCGCCAAACATGTTACCAAAAAGTCGAGCTGACATAGATATTGGTATAGCCAAGTCTCCTATTATTTTAAATGGCAAGATTAACGGCGATGGTGCGGCAAGGCTTTTCATCCTTCCAAAAACGCCTTTTTCTTTTATTCCATAATAATTTATCAATATAAACGTATTTATCGAAAGCGCAAATGTAAGAGTTATATCTGCAGTAGGTGCACGGAAACCAAAAAGTTCTACTACCGCACAAGTAACTAACAATGCTGATACAGCGAATATATACGCTCCTAAATTTTCACCAAGATTCCCTGCTGTAGATTTAGTATATTTTGCAATACCTTCAACTGCTATTTCAATAACGTTTTGTGCCCCTTTTGGCACATCTTTCATTTTTCTCATGACAAACATACGGATAAGTAAGGACGCTACAATCAAAACTATTATGGCAATCCACGTTATTATAATAGTGGTGCTTAAGTTAAGCCCAAATACATTAACTCTTTCTGCCCATATAGAAACCTTAATCCCTTCTGCCTCCGGTGTACCAAATATAAGCTCTAATAAACGGACAAGGAAAAACCATACACTTGCTATAACCGCTGTTATTATAAGCTTCTTTATAGTCTTATTTCTCTTTGCCTGGTGTTCTTTTTCTTTTTCTTCTGCTGCCTCTGCGTTTATTTCTTTTTCAAGCATCAACTGTTCTCTCTTTGCTAAATTCTTTATACGTATGCTTAAACCTATAAGTGCTAAAACACCCACAACTATAAGCGTTAGAATAAGAGTTATGTCTGCCGTAATCTTTGTAAGGCCTACGAGTTCTATTGCAGTATACGTAATGAGCAATATAACTGCAGTGTATACATAAGATCTCAGCTTCTCACTAATATTTTTCGCTTTTGATTCAGCAGAAACGTTATTACCATCAACCGCTACTTCAATGGCGGCCTGGATTCCCTTTGGCTTTCTTCTTGCCTGAGTAACTGCAAAAACTCTAATAAATAACGAAATTAATATAATAATCGCCATTGCGAGCCATGTAACTACTATGGTATTGCTTAGATCAGCACCAAGTATATTAACGCGGTCTGCCCCCAATGAAACGCCAAACATCTGCCCCGCCGGAGTCCCAAAGACTATTTCAAGTATACGTATGACAAAAAACCAAACGGAAAGTATAACCGCAGTTAAAACGATACGTTTTAAAGCATTAAGTTTCTTGCGCGGCTTAGAT
Source organism: Eubacteriales bacterium (assembly GCA_041390245.1). Taxonomy (NCBI): domain Bacteria; kingdom Bacillati; phylum Bacillota; class Clostridia; order Eubacteriales; species Eubacteriales bacterium. Next base: position 52,233 of record JAWKQI010000004.1, on the reverse strand, counting down.
TCTTTCTCCAATACCTGCTGCCTTTTTGCCAGTTCTAATTGCGCTTTTTTCTCTTGCTTTTCAATCTTTCTGTCTTCTATTGTATCTTTAGCAGTCTTAGGCTCTTTGCTTTTTTTTGCCAGCATTATTAAAAACAATCTTATACCTATTAGAATCAGTATGAGCAAACCAGCCAAGATTACCGCAGCAATTAAAGTAACATCTGCAACTGGGGTTTTAGTCCCAAAAAATTCTATCGCCAAATAGGTTATAAGAAGTACTATTACAGTAAATATGTAAGTTCTGAAACTATCGCCCGCAACTCTACGCTTGCCATTTTTTCTCTTACCCTCAATGGTTGCTTCAAGCATGCTTTGAACCCCGGCAGGTGCATTTTTCATATGCGGAATTATAAATATACGCAAAACTAATGCAGCCAGCACCAAAATCCCCATAGCAATCCATGTAACTATTATGGCATTGCTTAAATTAAGGCCAAATACGTTTACCCTTTGCGCCAATACTGAAATGCCAAATGCCTCACTTTCAGGTAATTTAAAAATTACTGATATCACCTGCAGAGCCAAAAACCAAACACTTACTATTATAAGCACTGTTGCTAAAGTTTTAGAAATATTAAGCTTTTTTACGGGCCCATTAGGACCCAGCTTAGAGAGTTTCTTTACTGCGAATATTCTCCATGCTAGCCCTACTGCTGCCAGTAGCACCGATATAATTATTATTGTCATCGAAAAAGCACTCATTTAAACTGATTACACTTTCCTTTTTAAAACTATACGTAATATCAAAGACTTTTTAGCTTTGATCTTTTTTGCGAACAATTATAAATTTTATAACTGCGCCTGCAATTAAAAAGCTCACGATTCCACTTGCGACCCATATAAGTTCCTTTGGAATCAATAGAGCGCAAACTAAAAGCGTGATTATTAATACAAATATCTGTAAAAAAGCTAATAATATGGGTATTTTCCTGTTTTTCGTTAACGATTCAGTAAAACGACTCAATAATATAAATTGTATTAATCCGCAACAAAGTCCAATTAAAAACCCGATCATTAGTATCCCTCTCTGGCTTTGTGCTCCAGGTTTTTATACCTGATGCCCTACATTATATTCCTTTAAAATAAATAATGCAATATAAAAAACTAAAAATTTCATAATCTAATAAAATATACTTGTATTAAAGTATTTAAACAATATATTTAAATAAATTTTTAGCTTAATATGCAATTCCTTTAATTAAGCTTAAGTATTCAATTATTAAATTTATTCTGTTCTAAGCGCTACAACAGGGTCTTTCTTCGCCGCCATCTTTGCCGGGATGAACCCTCCTATTACTGTAAGCGTTAAGCTTATTGCTACTAAAAATATAGCATGCAGCGGATTGATTACTGCTACATTAGGCAAATCAGTCAATGACTCGATTATAATATTAACAGGCAGAATTAAAATGCTTGCAATTAATATCCCAAGCCCTCCTGAAAAAAGCCCGACTATAAAGGTCTCCGCATCAAACACTCTGGTAATGTCTTTTTTACGTGCGCCCAGCGCTCTTAAAACACCTATTTCCTTTGTCCTCTCAAGAACAGATATATATGTAATGATGCCTATCATAATTACGGAAACCAAAAGCGAAATAGCCGAAAACGCTATTAGCACTATTGTAATGGCGCTCATTATACTCCCAGACATAGTTGTTATTATTTCTGCTAGGTCCGTATATAAAATCATATCCGAATCATCTTTATTATGATTCCAATTATCCAAATATTCAAGAACTTTTTCTTTAGAATCAAAATCCTTTGGATATATCATAATCATGCTGGGTACCCCACCCGATCCCAAATATGACAAAAGCTGTTCTTTAGTATCTTGCCCCTGTTCGGTGGATAGATCTATTTGTTCTCCGGTAAGTACGTTATAATCTACCTCTTTTTGCTTTAAAACTATTTTAGAAGCAGCTGCGTTTTCAGATATATAATCCGCAAACTCCGGGGTATACGCTATACCTTCATTTAATATTTCTAAGTAGCTGTCTTCCTTAATCCTTATTATACCGCAAATTTTCAAGGTTTGAGAATTTTCATTATTATATGCAGTCTCTAAATCCATATTTGCAGTGAAATATTCACCGTATTCCTTATAGTAATCGTCGTTTAATATAGCTTTTATTTCAAGGCCCAGTAAATCTTCAAAATCGATTGCATCTTCTTGTATAGAAATGCCTAACTCTTCTAAAATACTTTCTTCTATCCTGTTCTTTTTATCTACCACCAGTAAAATATCGTTTTTAGATTCAGGATATCTTCCGGCAATGATATCATAGTTGTTTTCAAGGATTAAATTTCCATCCCCGCTTAGGCTTTTGGGTAGCTCGGTAAAATTAATATTATTAGCATTTACAGTCTTAACTTTTCCATCTGCTTTGACTGATAAATTAAAATTCATAGCTCGTGTATAGGATATACCTGAAATAGAAGAAGAATCTATGTCTTCGATATAATCCATATATTGCGCTGTCAGTTTATTACCGTGTAAAAACGTATCTTCTTGCGAATCGTATGGATAAACTTCACTAATGTCAGGAAATTCATCATTTGCCGACGATGCTCCGATGTTTTCCTTTATATTGTTTCTCATATCCGCAAACGTCTCATCATTCACCTGCATAGACTGCTGTGAAATTATTATAGGATATTCAGACATTGTATTAACTTCGAATTCGGTTATTTTTTTATCAAAACCATTAGACAGCGCAAGTATCAGTGCAATACCGATTATACCGATGTTAGATGCAAATGCCGTTAAAATAGTACGGCCTTTTTTGGTCATTATATTATTAAAAGATAGTTTAAGTGCCGTAAAGAAGCTCATAGAAGTCTTTTTTAGTGATATTTACTAGCTTCCTCTTCACTATCCTTTATCGGATTTGAGTCGCTAATTATCTCGCCATCTTTTAATTCAATTATGCGGTTTGAATATTTTTCCGCAAGTTTAGAATTGTGCGTTACCATTATAATGAGCTTATCATTTGAAATCTCTTTGATTAAGTCCATTATCTGTATACTGGTAAGAGAGTCAAGCGCACCTGTAGGCTCGTCTGCTAAAATAATATCCGGGTCATTGGCAAGCGCTCTTGCAATTGCAACCCGCTGCATCTGGCCGCCGGACAATTGGTTCGGTTTTTTCCTTGCATGGTCTTTTAACCCCACCCGCTCTAAAACCTCTAATGCCTTTTTCCTTCTCTTGCGTGCCGACACCCCGCTTAAAGTCATTCCAAGTTCTACATTTTTTAAAACAGATATGTGCCCGATAAGGTTATAGCTTTGAAATACAAAACCAATGCTGTTATTGCGGTAAGCGTCCCATTCTATATTCTTAAAGTGTTTAGTAGATTTTCCATTTATAATCAAGTCGCCGCTGTCATATCTATCAAGACCGCCTATTATATTTAGCAAAGTAGTCTTTCCAGAGCCGCTCTGACCTAGTATAGCAACAAATTCACTTTTTCTGAAATCAAGGCTTACGTTTTTTAAGGCTGCTTGAGTAAAACGCCCAACAGTATAATTTTTCGTTATGTTTTTTAGTTGAAGCATTTAGGCCCTCCTCCATAAAATAAATACTACCTTTTATTTGTCATATAATAGATTAGTAAGCTTAATTTGTCAAATAAAAAAGCAGGAAAAACACTGCTTTTTATATAAATTATATAAATTATATAAATAACGGATAAAACAGAAGAGCTACTATACTCATTAGCTTAATCAGTATGTTAAGTGACGGGCCGGCAGTATCTTTAAGAGGGTCTCCAACTGTGTCTCCTATTACTGCTGCTTTATGAGCTTCAGAGCCTTTCCCGCCATGGTCGCCGCTCTCTATCAGTTTTTTGGCGTTGTCCCACACTGCCCGCATTAGCCATCTTGATGGCAAGCAGAACACCTGCCACAGTTGCTCCTGCCAGTAAGCCGCCAAGCTTCTGGCCCAAGTATCAACCCAACTAATATGGGGGCTTACAATTGCAATTATTCCAGGAATAATCATTTCACGAATTGCAGCCTGGGTCGAAATATCAACACACTTTGCATAATCAGGAGTTTGCTCACCCTTCATTATGCCCGGGAATCTATTAAACTGATCCCTTACTTCGGCAACCATTTTATCCGCCGCTCTTGAAAACAGAAGATATGGTTAATCCCGAGAAGAGATATGCTAGCATAGCCCCTAAGAATAACCCTGCCATAACATTTGGGTTAAGTATATCAATTCCTGTTTAGGCCTACAGCCGCATTGTAACTTGCAAATAGTGCAAGAGCAGTCAACGCTGCGGAACCTATTGAAAATCCTTTTCTATAGCTGCCGTTGTATTACCAACAGAATCCAAATGGTCTGTAATATTTCTAACAGATTCGTTTTGATGTGTCATCTGTGCAATACCGCCAGCGTTATCGGCAACAGGCCCGTAAGAGTCCACCGATACGACCATACCAACAGTAGCAAGCATCCCGACAGCAGCCATTGCTATACCAAATGAATCAGCAAAGATATAAGAAACTATTATTACGCCTGCAAGAACTATTATAGGCATCGCTGTAGATTTCATGCCATATGCAATACCGGATAAAATATCAGTTGCTGCACCTAGTTTTGCACGAAGCTGCTATATTTTTTACCGGCCTATATGCTTGAAGTATATATTTCAGTTAATTTACCAATCAAGAGCCCTGCTATTATCTTCCTGATATTATAGCCCAGAATATATCAAGCGTATCCATCAAGCATAATGTTATAGCAAGCGCTGCGCCTATTAAAATTATAGCGCTTAAATAAGTGCCTATATTAAGTGATGCCTGTGCATCTTTAGCCTGGAACAACCTAACGGCCAATATACCGAGAATTGAAGCGACAATGCCTGACCTACAATCAGTAAACAAAGGGTATTCCGGTCTCTCCTCCCCAGACAAATGCAAGCAACAAAGCAGATACAATACAACCTACATAACTTTCAAATAGATCAGATCCCATTCCGGCAACGTCTCCGACATTGTCTCCAACGTTATCTGCTATAACGGCTGGATTTCTGGCATCGTCTTCCGGAATGCCTGCTTCAACTTTACCAACTAAATCTGCACCCACATCTGCCGCTTTGGTATAAATTCCGCCGCCTACCCTGCAAAACAGCGCAATGGAACTCGCCCCAAATGAAAAACCTGTTAAAATAGTTACGTCTTTAAAAATAAGATAAAGTACAGATATTCCAAGTGCTCCGAGGCCGACTACTGATAATCCCATGACCGAGCCGCCTGAAAACGCAAACTTAAATGCTTCTTGTAAACCAGATTTTGCAGCCTGAGTTGTACGCATATTTGCAGAAGTTGCAGCTTTCATCCCAAAGAATCCAGCGGTCACTGAAAAAATCGTTCCTAACAAAAATGCAGCAGTTGTTAGTATTCCCATTCCCGGTAAGATAAAAAGAATGATTGCTACAACTGCAACGTATACAGATAAAATCTTATATTGGCGCTTTAAATATGCCATAGCGCCCGATCGTATGTATCCTCCAATTTTAATAATTTTCTCATCAGTAACTTTTACTCTTGTAATGCTAATACCCTGAATAAGTGCAAATAACAATGCAAGTACTGAAACAATAATTACCAAAAATTCCATTATTGTTTACTCCTTATAACTAGCTTTAAAATAATAATTGTATAATATAACCTTTATTAATAATTTCGTTTCTTAAGTTATATCATAAGAAGTATTATACCATATAAAAAAAACCCATTTCAAGATAAAATTTTTAAAAGAAATCAACTTTTATCGTTTTAATTGACAAGCAAAGGGGAGTTTTATTCCTCCATGTTATAGACAGAGTATTTAAATTAAAATATAATATATATAAATAGGTAATAATTAGCTGAAAATTTGCCACTTGAATTAAAACATTAGAAAAAAGGAGCCGGTTTATCATGAAAAAAATTATCAATGATGTTGAAAACATTGAACAGGAAATGATACTAGGCCTGGTTAAGGCATATCCTCAATACTTGCGCAAACTTGACTGCGGTAATGTAGTGGTACGTGCTAATAAAAAAAAGGATAAAGTCGCTCTTATAAGCGGGGGTGGCAGCGGGCACGAACCTGCGCATGGTGGTTTCGTTGGCGAAGGTATGCTAGATTGCGCCGTTGCAGGAGCAGTATTTACCTCGCCTACTCCAGACCAGATTTATGAAGGTATAAAAGCCATTGATGCAGGAAAAGGCGTTTTAATGGTAGTTAAAAACTACACCGGAGATGTAATGAATTTTGAAATGGCTGCCGAAATGGCCTCTATGGAAGATATAAAAGTAGACTATGTCGTCACAAACGACGATGTGGCTGTTGAAAACAGCCTTTATACAACCGGCCGGCGCGGCGTTGCCGGCACTATATTCGTACATAAGATAGCAGGAGCGGCAGCAGAAAAAGGCGCCAGCCTAGAGGAAGTCAAAAAAATTGCAGAACGTGTTATAGCAAACGTACGTACAATGGGCATGGCAATTACACCGTGCACTGTCCCTGCCGCTGGAAAACCAGGGTTTGAATTAAAAGAAGATGAGATGGAGATAGGCATAGGAATTCACGGCGAACCCGGGACACACAAAGAAAAAATACGCTCGGCAAATGAAATCACCGATATGCTTTTAGACAAGATAACTGCTGATATAGACTATACTAAAAGCGAGGTGGCCGTCATGTTAAACGATGCGGGCGGAATGCCGCTGATGGAACTATATATCGTAAATAACCATTTAAGCGATTATTTAGCTAAAAAAGGAATAAAGGTATATAGGACTTATGTGGGCCATTATATGACCTCGCTTGAAATGTCCGGATTTTCTATTTCGCTTCTTAAACTAGATGATGAATTAAAATCTCTACTTAACGCCAAAGCAGATACGGCTTTAAAGAATAAAAATATTTAAACATATTAATGAGGAAATTTTTATTATGATAGACAATAAAAAATTAATAGAAATCATAGATGAAATAGCAAAGGAAATGCATGAACAAAAAGATTTTTTGACAGACCTAGATATCGCCATAGGCGACGGGGACCATGGTATTAATATGTCCCGCGGGTTTTACTCCAAGTCCAGTTAAACTCCCTACCTTAGCCGATAAATATAGGGACGATATTCAAAACCATGAGCCTGGTCCTTGTATCCACAGTAGGCAGGGCGGCCGGGCCGCTTTGGCACTGCGTTTATGAAGGCCGGTATGGTTACCGCTGGCAAAAATGAAATCCGATGCGAAGGATTTTATTGCCGTTTTAGATGCAACGATGACAGCATATCAATGCGCAGCAAATCAAAGCAAGGTGAAAAGACTATGCTTGATTCCTGTCCGGCAAGAGACGCATTTGAAACCGAATATAATAAAAATAAAGATTTTAAACCGGCTATTAAACAGGCGGTCGATGCGCAAATGCCGGGTAGAGTATACAAAAACCATAATAGCCACAAAAGGGCGCGCCAGCTATTTTGGGGAAAGAAGTATCGGGCATCAAGGATCCGGGGCTACATCTTCCAGCACTTATGTTAAAGGCTATTTAGAATATAACAGGAAAGTAGAGGGGAAAATAATGGTTGGCATAGTTATAGTATCCCACAGCGAAAAACTAGCACTTGGAGTTGTTGAATTATCAAAGCTCATGGCAAGCGATGTGCCGAAAATGCCCAGCAGCAGGCGGCCTGAAGACTGAAATTTTGTTCAGCTTTGAAAAGATTTCCTCTGCTATAAATTCCGTTAATTCCCCGGACGGCGTTATTATTTTGATGGACATGGGCAGTGCTGTTATGACGACGGAAATGGTACTCGAAAGCTTGGAAGATAAAAATATAAAGATGGTAGACTGCCCCTTGGTTGAAGGTTCCGTCCTTGCCGCTGTCAACTCCTCCTCCGGGCAAAATATAGATGAAATAATTAAGGCGCTTAATTTAAAAGACGCATTTAAAAAACTTTAAAGAAAGGCACTTAAAATGAAGCAGTTTGAATATACGCTTACAGTTAAGGAAGGCATGCATGCCCGTCCTGCAGGGCTTTTTGTAAAAGAAGCCGCTAAATTCAAAAGCAACATAACCATAACCAAAGGAGATAAATCCGTTGATGCAAAACGCCTCTTTTCCGTAATGGGGCTGGGTACCCGCCAGGGAGACACTGTAACACTAAGTGCTGAAGGCGAAGACGAAGATACCGCAATCAATATACTAAACGGGTTTTTTAAAAAGAATTTCTAAACTTAATGGAGCAAACTAATGAAAATATTTGAAGGCAAGAGTATATCTGGCGGAATCGCTATAGGTAAAATATTTCTTTACCAGCCAAAAAGACTTTTAGTAGATAAATATAGCGTTTCTAATACTAAAAATGAACTTTCACGCTTTAATGAGGCAAAAGAAAACGTTTCAAATGGGCTTAAAACTCTCTACGAAAAAGCTTTGAAAGAAACTGGCGAGGAAAACGCAAACATCTTTGAAATACACCGTATGATGCTTGATGACCTAGACTATACCGATTTCATTTCAGACATCATAATAAACCAAAAATTTAATGCCGAATATGCAGTTAAGCGTGCCGGTGAGCATTTTGAAAACATGTTTTCCTTAATGGACGACGAATACATGCGTGCACGCGCTTTAGATGTATCCGATATAACAAACCGCCTTTTAAATGAGTTAAGCGGCAAAAAGGACGAGCTTAATATAAGCGAACCTTATATAATCGCTGCTGATGACTTAACTCCAAGCGAAACTATCAAACTTAACAAAAGATATATTTTAGGTATAATATTAAAAGCCTCCTCCTTAAATTCTCATACAGCGATACTCGCAAAAGCAGCCGGTATCCCGCTTATCGGGAATATAGACGTTTTTTCAGACGATTTTGATGGAAAATCAGTGGCTATAGATGCGTACTCAGGTAAGATCTATATCGACCCTAACAAAAAGACAGTAGATTCTCTTTTGAACATAAGGCAGGATAAAGAGGCTAAAAAAAAGTTATATGAAGGACTAAAAGGTAAAAAAACCGTAACCCTAGACGGGCAAAGTATTAAACTGCTGTGCAATATAGCCACCCCAGATGACCTTGCCTCAGCAATAGAAAACGATGCTGATGGAATAGGCCTTTTCAGGAGCGAGTTTTTATATATAGGAAGAGATGATTACCCGACAGAAGAAGAACAGTTTGCAGCATATTCAAAGGTCGCTAAAGGTGCCGGAGAAAAACAAGTTATAATCCGCACGCTGGATGTTGGGGCAGATAAAAATGTTAAATATTTTAATATAGACAAAGAGGAAAACCCAGCCCTTGGATACCGTGCTATACGTATATGCCTTACTAGGCCGGAAATTTTCAAGACGCAGCTTAGGGCCCTTTACCGCGCTTCCGCCTTCGGCAACGTAGCCATTATGTTCCCGATGATAACCTCTAAAAAAGAGGTTTTAGATATAAAAGCCATAATTAATGAAGTTAAAGCAGAGCTTAAAGCAAAAGGGCAGCCTTTTAAAGACGATACTAAAATAGGAATAATGATCGAGACTCCTGCCGCCGCACTTTTAAGCGATTCACTTGCCAGAGAAGTTGACTTTTTCAGTATAGGCACAAACGATCTGTCACAGTATACCCTTGCAATAGACCGGCAGTCCAAGACTTTGGACCGATTTTTTGATAATAAGTACATGGCGGTTTTAAGACTCATAAAATTAACAGCCAAAAACGCACATAAAAATGGTATAACCGTCGGCATATGCGGGGAGCTGGCCGGCGACCTCAGGTTCACAAAAATGTTTTTGCGTTTTAAGATAGACGAACTTTCCGTCTCTGCTCCAAAGATTCTTCCTATACGGGAATATATAAGGAGAATAAAATTAAAATAGTATATAAAAAAGGCGGGTAAAACCCGCCTTTCACTTTAAAAATCATATCGCCGATAATGCATCAGAAACGTCCTTAATTATATCGTCTATATTCTCAAGCCCTACAGAAAAACGTATTAGCCCCGGGCCTATTCCAGCAGCTTTTAACTGCTCCTCTGTAAGCTGCCTGTGTGTTGCACTGGCAGGATGAAGAGCGCATGTCCTTATATCCGCTACATGAACAACCAAAGACGCTAGTTTTAAACTGTCCATAAACTTAACTGCATCTGCCTTTCCGCCTTTCGGAGAAAACGATATTACACCCGAGCTGCCTTTTGGAAGGTATTTCTTTGCAATGTCAAAATACTTATCTCCCTTAAGCCCCGGATAATTTACTGATTCGATTTTATCTGAACTTTGTAAAAACTCTGCAACTTTAAGCGCATTTAAAGAATGGCGTTCCATTCTTAACGGTAGCGTTTCGATACCTAAATTAAGCAAAAACGCACCTAAAGGGCTCATCGTCGCACCGATATCCCTAAGCAACTGAACGCGCGCCTTAACTATATACGCAGCCTTTCCAAAATCCTTTGTATATGTAACGCCGTGATAAGATTTATCCGGTGTGCAAAGCTCGGTATACCCCGCCTTTTCCCAATCAAAATTACCACTGTCAACTATTACTCCGCCTATTTGCACCGCGTGTCCGTCCATATACTTAGTAGTCGAATGCACTACAATGTCCGCTCCGAACTCAATCGGGCGGCATAAATACGGCGTTGCAAATGTATTGTCTACAATAAGCGGAACGTTTTTATCGTGTGCTATTTTTACGAACTTTTCTATATCTAAAACCGATATTAATGGGTTTGAAAGCGTTTCTGCAAATACCGCCTTAGTGTTTGGCTTAAATGCAGAAATAATTTTTTCAATATCATCGTCTTGATTGACAAATGTAACTTCAATGCCCATCTTTTTCATAGTTACGGCAAATAGATTAATAGCTCCACCGTATATAGAACTTGTTGATATAAAATGGTCTCCCGCATTTAAGATATTTAATAAAGATAAAAGTAAAGCTGCCTGCCCCGAAGACGTAAGCATAGCTCCGACGCCGCCTTCAAGTGCAGCTATCTTTGCTTCAACCGCTTCAAGCGTAGGGTTAGATATACGGGAATACATATGCCCGGAAGCTGCTAAATCAAACAGCTTTCCTATATGTTCCGCTGAATCGTATTTATATGTCGTGCTTTGATATATGGGCACAACTCTTGTATCACCGTTTCCGGGTTCATAACCTTCATGAAGGCATTTTGTTTCGAATTTCATTTATATTTCTCCTTATAGATTTCCCCTAATATGCCCTTGCAAAATAGGTGACCTTTTTCGCCGGCTTCCCACAATGGACGCAAACACCGTTTACTTCTCCTTGGTCAAATGGCATACAGCGTGTCGTTGCACCGGTCTTTTCCTTTATCGCGTCTTCGCACTCCCTGTCTTCACACCACAGCGCCCGTACGAAACCTTTTTTATCTATTATACCTTCCTTAAATTCGTCGAAATTCTTTGCCGTATAAGTCTTTTCTTCACGCGCGGCAAGAGCAGTTTTCAACATGTTCTCATGTATATCCTGAAGAAGCTTTTTAATCGATGCATCCAAATTATCAAGTGAAATACTTAGCTTTTCAAACGTGTCTCTTCTAAATACCAATGCGGAATTATTTGCTATATCTTTAGGCCCTATTTCAACGCGTATAGGAACGCCTTTTAACTCCCATTCGTTAAACTTCCATCCTGGGCTTTGCTCCCTTACGTCTATTTCTGCACGAATACCTGAATCTCTTAAAGCTTTTAAAACTTCGTACGCTTTATCAAGTACGCCTTCTTTATGTGCGGCGATCGGAACGACTATTACCTGTATAGGTGCTATCTTAGGCGGAAGCTTTAGGCCTCTGTCATCGCCATGTACCATTATTACTCCGCCAATCATTCGGGTAGACGTGCCCCACGAAGTCTGGTGTACGTATTTTAAAACACCGTCTTTATCTAAAAACTGAACGTCGAACACTTTTGCAAAATGCTGCCCCAAATTATGAGAAGTTCCCATTTGAAGTGCTTTCCCATCTTGCATCATAGCTTCCATCGTATATGTCTTAACTGCACCGGCAAACTTCTCTTTTTCGCTCTTTTGCCCTATTATGACCGGAATCGCAAGTACGTTCCTTGCAAATTCTTCGTAGACGTTTAGCATCTTTAAGGTCTCTTCCTGGCAAGACTCTGCATCTGCATGTGCCGTATGCCCCTCCTGCCATAAAAACTCACTTGTCCTTAAGAACGGCCTTGTACTCTTTTCCCAGCGGACTACGTTGCACCACTGGTTTAAAAGCATCGGCAAGTCCCTGTAGCTTTGTATCCATTTAGAATACATAGAGCAAATTATAGTTTCAGATGTCGGCCTAACGCAGATACGCTCTGCTAGCTTCTCGTCGCCACCGTGTGTTACCCAGGCGACTTCTGGCGCAAATCCTTCTACGTGCTCCTGTTCTTTCTTTAACAAGCTTTCCGGAATAAACAATGGAAAATATGCATTTTTATGGCCCGTTGCTTTAAAACGAGTATCCATTTCATGCTGTATAAGCTCCCACATACCATATCCGTAAGGCTTTATAACCATGCAGCCTTTAACCTCTGAATAGTCCGCTAAATCCGTCTTCATCACGACGTCTGTATACCAACGAGGAAAATCCTCTTTTCTATCTGTTAATTCTTTTACAAATTCTTTTTCCTTTGAACCCATGCTTAAAACCCTTTCAGAAGTTAATATCGTTTATCAAAATTTAAGTAATTTTATCAAAATTACTGCCTATTTGCAATAGTTTAGGGCTCTTGTCCCATACATATATCTTTAGTATATTCACGCACTTTTGCCATTACCTCGTGCACATCTATTTCTCCGTCCCTTCCGTTAATACGGCATATATTAGAACCGTCCCGCCTTTCGTAGGCAAGGGTTCCGGCAACGTACGTTGCTAAAACATAAGAATCTTCATATGCATATAAGACATCATAAAGTTTATCTATACCGGGGGAGGCTTTTAAATTAAACTGTGAATATATAACAAGGTCGGCCTGCTTACCTGCTTCAATCGTTCCTGTTATATTATCTATGCCAAGAGCTTTCGCTCCGTTTATCGTCCCTGTGGCAAGAGCGTATTCTTTGTCAAAAACCGAAGCGTCGTGTGTCGTTCCCTTTTGCAGCAGTGCGGCCAAACGCATCTCCGATAAAACGCTAAGGGCATTATTGGAAGCAGCTCCATCTGTACCGATAGCTACATTTAATCCCGCTTTTCTAAATTCATTCAGCGGCGCGATACCAGACCCTAACTTTAGATTGCTGACAGGGCAAGAGGCAACGGATACCCCATGCTCTTTCATAATCTCTATATCGTCTTTCTCTACAAACACGCAGTGTGCGGCGATGGTCTTGCTATCAAGTATCCCAGACCTGTTTATAAGTTCCATAGGGGTTACACCGTTTTGCCGTTTGCATTCTTCGTGCTCTGCCTCGGTTTCTGATACGTGTATATGAACGAGTGCGTTTAAATCCTTAGCAGCAGCGGCTATATTCTCCATAAGGCTTTCAGATACAGTATACTGCGCATGAGGACATATAGTGCCATAAATCAAAGGGTCTTTTAAACTGCGAATTTCCTCAACCGCCTCCACTGCTTCTTTTAGTTTAATATCATTAGGAGAATTGACTATAGTTTTTGATATAAAGCTTCTTAAGTTAAGCTCTTTTAGCGCTCTTAGCATATCTTCCGTAAAAAAGTACATGTCGTTTACAGTAGCAACGCCGCAGGACAAGCTTTCTATCGCAGCCAGTTTAGTGGCCCAGTATACCGCATCACCAGATAACTTGTCCTCCAGCGGGAAAATACGTTTAGTAAGCCAGTCTCCTAAAACCATGTCTTCTGCACAGCCGCGGAACAAGTTCATAGGAAGATGTGTATGTGTATTTACATAAGCAGGAAGACACAGCGCTCCGCCGTAGTAATAACGGGCCTTTGTCTTAAGCTCTTCTTTTTTAGGCTTTTCACCTGCATATTTTATAACGCCATCTTTTATATGTATCTCGCCTTTTTCAATAACTTTCCCATTAACTCCGGTTATTATTGTAAGATCGGTTAAAATGGCATCTAGGTAATCTTGATTATAAAGATGTTCTTCATTTAACTCTTTAATATCCATTACTTATCATCTCCATAAAGATACTTTTTCTGTTCTGAAGAAAGGCTATCTATTTTAATGCCCATGCTATCAAGCTTAATCCTCGCTGCTTTTTTCTCCAGTTCACAGGGTATATATAAAAGCTGTTTAGGAAGATTTTTTACATTCTCGCAAAGGTAGATAGCTCCTAAAAGCTGCATTGAAAAGGACATGTCCATAATCTCTATAGGGTGGCCGTCTCCTGCTGCCAGGTTTACCAGCCTACCTTCACCTATAATATAAAGCTTTTTGCCAAAAATATTATATTCCCTAACATTTTCTCTAACTTCTTTTATTTCACTTGCGTTTTCATTTAGATATTTAATGTCTACTTCTACATCAAAGTGGCCTGCATTTGAAAGAAGAGCACCGTCTTTCATAACGGCAAAATGCTCTTTCGTAAGTACCTTATTAGTTCCGGTTGCAGTTATAAAAATATCTCCTAATTTTGCCGCTTCAATGCTTTCCATAACAGAAAAGCCATCGAAGACCGCCGTCAATGCAGAAAGTTCATCAGTCTCCGTTACTATAACTCTGGCATTTAAGCCCTTAGCCATCTGCGCAAGGCCTTTTCCACACCAGCCGTATCCGCAGACGACAACCGTCTTGGAGGCAAGCGTCATATTAGTTGATTTTAATATGGCGGTCAATGCAGATTGCCCTGTTCCATAACGGTTATCGAACATATATTTTATAGTTGCATCGTTAACCGCCAGCATAGGAAAGGGTATCTCGTTTTTTGAGTATTTAACTTTTAATCGTTTAACTCCTGTAGTAGTCTGCTCAAGGCCGCCTTTAACTCCGGCAATAAGGTCCCTTTTATTGTTCAACAGCGTATCTATCAAGTCCCCGCCGTCGTCTATTATTATGTCCGGTTTAATATCAAGCGCCCAATTAATAAACTCATCGTATTCACTTAAGCTGCATCCGTGCCTGGCATTGACGTTGACTCCGTAATGGTTTTTTAGCGACGCTACTACATCGTCTTGTGTAGATAATGGATTAGATCCGGTAGCCCTTATATCCGCTCCTAAAGACTTTAGAAGATATGCTAAATATGCGGTCTTTGCTTCCATATGTATGGAAAGTGCGATTTTTAAACCTTCTAATGGCTTTTTCCCTCGTATTCATTAAATATGCCGTTTAAAACGGGCATAGATTTAGCAGCCCATTTTATTTTTTGTTCCGTCCTCAATCAATGTCATTTATTTTTTACCAAACCTTCTATATATCTATAAAAATCATCCCTTAAGTCGTCCCTTTTTAGGGCAAATTCTACAGTTGCCTTTAAAAATCCCAGTTTATCGCCGACATCGTACCTTTCCCCTTCAAACTCGTATGCATATACTCCGCTTGTGGAAGCCATTTGATTTAGCGCATCTGTTAACTGTATCTCTCCTAGAGCACCTGCGGTCTGCCTCTCCAAATAGTAAAATATATCAGGAGTAATTATATACCGGCCCATTATAGCTATATTTGAAGGAGCGTCCTCCGGCTTTGGCTTTTCAATTAAACAGCTTGTTTTTAAGCACCCATTTTTAAGCATTGCACCTTCAGGGCAGATAATCCCGTATTTCGATACATCTTTTTTAGGAACTCGTTTAACTCCGACAATACTGCTCTTTTGCTGGTCGAATACATCCATCAACTGCTTTATAGCCGGTTTTCTTTCAGATACGACAACGTCGTCCCCAAGCATTACGGCAAACGGTTCGTTCCCGATAAAAGTCTTTGCACAGTGTATGGCATGTCCAAGACCGTTGGCCTCTTTTTGGCGTATGTAATAAATATCTGCCATATTTGAGATGCCTCTCACCAGTTTTAAAAGTTCTTCTTTTTGTGTACGTTCAAGTTCTATTTCAAGTTCATACGATTTATCGAAATGATCTTCTATCGCACGTTTTCCGCGTCCTGTTATAATCAGTATAGTTTTAATTCCGGCAGCAATCGCTTCCTCAACTATATATTGTATCGTAGGTTTGTCCACTATCGGAAGCATTTCTTTTGGCTGAGCCTTTGTTGCCGGTAAAAATCTGGTACCAAGTCCGGCTGCAGGAATTACAACTTTTGTTATCATTAAACAAAACCTCCTTGAAAGTTTCGAGTTTTTCTTAAATATTATACTATATTTATCAAAAAGAGGGTAGTTCTAACAATAAATTTTTAAAATGAAAAAACCCGGGACCCGGGTTTTTTCATTTTATATAAATGGCAGTTTCAGGACCGCAAAGCTAAAACAGGGTCTAGTTTTCCGGCCTTTATAGCTGGAAAAACTCCAAATAGCAGCCCTACACCTGCACAAAATATAAAGCTTAAAACAATGGCAACACCAGATACAGCTACATCCAAATCTATAATCAGACCACTTAGATATGTAAGCAGCATACCTATTAAAAACCCGAAAGTTCCCCCTATTAAAGAATATATCAAAGACTCTGTTAAAAACTGTCCCATTATATTTGCATTGGTCGCACCTATCGCTTTCTTTATTCCTATTTCCCTGGTCCTCTCTTTTACTGTTATTAACATGACGTTCATGATGCCTATTCCACCAACTATTAAAGAAATAGCCGCTATACTGGCCAGTACCCCTTTGAAGATATCCAAAATGTTATTTGCCTGTGATAACTCTTTAGATAAATTTAGAGATTTAATTCCCGAATAACCGTGCCGTTCAGACATTACCTCCATAGCTTCAGTATTCATATCCTCTATCTTTGCAAGCTTCTCGCTCGTAAATGTTATTTCATCTACGACATCCGTATTAAAAAGCTCAAAAAACAATTCTAATGGGATATAGCTCCTGTTGCTTAAAAACTGATTTATAAATCCAGAGTCATTCCTTATGCCAACTACATTAAAAGAACATCCATTTATATAGACCGTCTTATTCAATGCATCACCATTTTTAAATATCTCCTTAGCCACAGTTTTACTTAAGACTATACTTCTCCGGTGCTGGCTTATGTCATTTTCATTTAAAAACCGGCCTTTATACATATCCATGCCCTCTAATACCTCAAGGCTCTCCGTAGTCCCTGCTATGTCTGTTTTTACAGAGCCTGTGTCTCCCGTTACTACAGCATTTGTAGATGATACCGGCGCTATCTCGTCAATGTCACTTATCCTGCTTGATATGGCCTCTACATCACTCATAGTCAAAGACCCCTGTCCACTGACTACGCTTGAATATATCCAAACCCTGTTTATACCAAATTTGTCTAGCTCGCTGTTTATACGTTCCTGTCCGGCATCACCAACTGATAGTACCGTAACCATAGATGCTATGCCGATAGCTATTCCCGTAACCGTTAGAAGCGTCCTAATAGGGTGTTTTAAAAGTTGTGCAAAACTAAGTGACAAATAATCCAAAATCTTCATACTATATTTTCCGTAAAAATCCCATCTTTAATCTGTGCGATATTGTTGGCATGCTCAGCTATCATAGCATCATGCGTTATCAAAATTATCGTCTTGCCTTTTTTATTCAACTTTTTAAAAAGTTCCATAATAGATTCTCCTGTCTTTTGATCCAAATTTCCCGTTGGTTCGTCTGCCAATATTAGCTTTGGGTCTAATACCAGCGCCCGTGCTATTGCAGTTCTTTGCTTTTGTCCGCCACTTAACTCTCCAGGCAGATGCTTGCTCCTGTCAGACATTTTTACCATTTCAAGCATCTGCATGACACGTTCATGCCTTTGGCTCTTTTCAATTCCTCCATAAATTAAAGGCAGTTCAACGTTTGCATATGCAGATAACCTTGGAAGCAAGTTAAAAGACTGGAATACAAATCCTATCGTATTACGCCTCAATGCTGCTTTCTCGTCCTCATTTAACTTTCCTGTGTCTACCCCCGACAGATAGTATTTCCCTTTAGTCGGAGTGTCAAGACAACCAAGTATGTTAAGCAAAGTAGACTTTCCGGAACCAGAAGGCCCCATTATGGCTACAAATCCTCCCCCTTCAACCTTTAAATTTATGCTTTTTAGTGCTGTTACCCTTGTTTCGCCATGTCCATATGTACGGTATAAATTTTTAGTCTCAATCATCTTTTAACACCACTTTCGAGTTCTCATCTACGTCTGATACATTTTTAACAATTATTTCATCGGCTGAGAGCCCTGATAAAATCTCGGCGTAATAGTCGTTCTTTTCGCCTATGGTTACCTGCCTTTTTTCAAGCCTGTTATTTTCTAGGATAACGTATACGTATTCTCCATCTACAATGCTATCTAAACTTATGGTAGAACAGCCTTGTGTCTTGCTGATTATTATGCTGACATCGCACGAAGAGCCCAGCATATCTGAAAAATTACTCGGCGGAGTAATGGTTACAGATCCTACGTTAGAAAGCGACGAGGTACTGTATGTATCCGTTTCATTTGATATTAAAAGCACCTTTTTGACTTCCCCGGTATACTTTTTCCCATTTGCCGATATCAAAGCCTCTTGATCTGCTTTAATGCTTTTTGCGTCGGATTCAAATACGCTTGCAATTAAGGAAAGTTTCCCTTCGGCAGCAATTGTAACTACCGGGACCCCTGCTTTAGCCACGCCTCCCTCCACTACATCTACAGATATAACTGTTCCTTTAACCTCGGATTTTATAGTCATATCATTAAGTGCAGCTTTTGCCGTCTCGACTTCAGTTAAGAGCTCTTGTGCTTCTTGGTCAATGCTTGAAAAAGTCTCTGTAGAATCAGTAAATGCATCTAGAAAATCCTGGTATTCGGCTCCTATTGATTGAGACATTGCTATTGCTTCTCTTGCTGCTATTTTTGAACTAGTGCTAGATCCCGAAAACGCAGCAGCACTGTTCGTATATTCTTCATATGCTGCAACGGCCTGATCATAAGACTTTGACTGATTAGTATCATCAAGCTCAACTAACACCTCTCCTTCCTTAACCGTATCTCCTACTTCAACTAAAACGCTATCTACCCGGCCGCCGGTCAAACTTACTGCAGAAACTGTCTTGTCCGGTGTAACGACCGCAGACACTTCAACGGTATCCGAAATGTCCCTTATAGTTAATCCTTCGGTGCTTACTTCTATACTTTCAGTGAATATCCCGCTTACACTAAAAAATACTCCGACTATTATGATTGAAGCTATAATTATATATTTTAATTTTATTTTTTTCATAGGAGACCGTATACCCCGATTCTTGCAAATTATTTTTCTTCTTTATTTTGAGTTTTTTTTTATAGACTATACAAATAAACAAAACTTATTTACAATAGTTTTAGGGAATTTTTTGTTAATAAATCCTTTTCAATATTTTCAAAAAAACTACTTTCGTGTATAATTATTAAATAAAGTTTCTTAGTTAGGAGATATAATGAAAAAACTTTTCTCGATACTGATAATTATAATAATACTGGCTTTTTCTTTTTCAAGCTGCACCGCTTCTTCCGAAGGGTTTGAAAGCTCTGCCGAACCATATTCAGGCGGGGATTCCAGCATATCTGAAAATGTAAACGTCAAGAGTATCAGCATAACCCAGGAAGGATCTAGAACAAAAGTAGACTTATACTTTTTGTTAGGCAGCGTTCTTTCCGGAAAAGAGGAATCTAAATTGGGTGGGTTGCCTGCATTTGATATTTCTTTCTTAAGTTCTCCTGCACGAATGGTAGTCCGCATACAAAACGTAGATTATTACGATTATTCATATTACGGCGGAACTAAGATAGCAGGCTTGGTCTCTGGTATCTTCAATGTCGTCCCTGCCAATGATTCATATATAGATATTTATTTTGACTTATCTTCAGACGTTACTTATAAAGTTTCCGAAGAAAATGACCATTTGATAATATATCTTCAAAAAGATAATGAATTAAAGACCGCTTATTATACGGTAACGAACCTATTTAGCAGTTACCAAGAGGGTACATTCCCGGATTCGCTTGCGTATACGCCGATACTTTGCTCTGATCAGGAAAGTATCATACTTATATCAGATCCATTTGACACCGAAGCTGAAGCAAATTCGTTTAAGGAAGTAACCGAGCAATCTATCTCTAGCTCATTTGGTGCAGTGGTTAAAGTAATATCTCTTGAAGGGGATAAACTTCCGGACGTTATCTCTTTTGTGGACATAAGTGAAATAATTGAAGCTCCATCCATGCAAAAAGGCGGTGAAGATATATCTCTTGAGGCTATATTAAACAACGGACGGTTTTTAGACAATAAAAGCGATGGAAGCATCTTGTTTTCAAGAAGCTACATTATGGATGAAGCTACAGCCGAGGACCTTTCTAAACCGGTATATGAACGCCTATGGATCAAAACAGCTTCTGGTGATTTAGAACAGCAGACGCTCCCGGATTTTTCACGGATCACAAAAGCTAAATTTTCTCCTTCCGGGAATTATATCGTAATTTTAGATATTTCAGATGACAACGCTATCTTATACGCATACGACATAAGTGAAAACGATCTTATAAATTTAAGCGAAGAAGGATTAGGCAGTGTTACAGACGATTTTTGCTTCGACAAAAATAATGATATAATATACTGTATTTCAGGCTCTAACACTTCTAAGCAGATCATGAAAGTAGAATTAAACAATGGCAACGCCATATCGGCTGTGGAAGAAAGCCCGACAAATGCAAGCAAAATAATCAATAAAAACGGCCGTCTTTTCGTAACTGACGACGATGAATCAGGCAATACTCACATATATGAAATAACCTCTACCGGAAGGACCCTGATAGCCGACGGAGTAGACTTTAACATAAGTAACGACGGTACTTATATGTCTGTCATTACAATGGACATACAGCAGGACGGAGGCGAGATAATGGGCCTTGTCGGATACAATCTAGAAACGGGAACAGAAACGCCTATTGCATCTAATATACAAATACAGCAGATGGGATTTGTCGGAGATACGCTTTATTATATAACCCCGCCGGAAACCGCAAACGATGGATTTAACTACCAACTAAATGCGTATTCGTTCCCTAATAATAAATTAAGTGTAGATTCACTTTTAATAACAGGTGATATCTATACAGATGAAAATAATATATATCCGGTTTACTATTTATCAGGCCCTGACAATACTTCGGATTATTACATTACATTTGTATATCCTATAAATTAAAAGTGTAATTTTGATTATTTTTACTTTAAATCTATCATAATTATATATAATTAATTATTTAAAGCAGGTACAATAAATGTTTTTTAAAAATATGATTTTAAAAATTTCTAAATTATTTGAAAAGTTCTTTAAACTTTTTAATAAGAAAAAAAATAGCGCTCCAGATAAAGATTCATCTAAAAAAGATAAGAAAAGTGCTGATAAGAAAAAAAATAGCACTCCAGATAAAAATGAAGAAAAAGTGAAGCGCAAGAGCAGAAAAGAACGCCTTAATGAAAAAATAGCGGCTATGTCAGACGTTGAAAAGACCGCTTATTTTAAAAAACGCAAAATAAAAAAGATAATATTATTTAGCGCATTAGGGCTAGTAGTTGCAGGGATCAGCATCTTGGGCATACATGTATATAACATAATAAACAACCCCTCTGTATTTTTTGACAAAGATGTAGATGCATCTCCTGTAACCACTCAAATTCAATTAGACGATCAATACGATTATATGTTGTCTGTTGCTGATAAAGATATAATGAAAGATACCATAAACGTTTTACTAATCGGTGTCGACTACGCTGAAGAACGCGAGGACTGGAATAAATATTTTTATTCAGACGTTATGATGGTACTAGCTATCAATTTTAAAGAAAATACAGTAGATATGATTAGCGTACCAAGGGATACTTATGCTAAAATATCCGTTTTAAAAGATGACCGTACCAGTGAAAAACCAGATAAGGACAGTATTTATCTAAGAGAAATAGGTACCGACGGCGGAATATTTAAGCTTAACTCTGCAATATACCATGGCGGCGGGGTCCCAGATGGTTTCCAAAACGTATGCGATAGTGTGTCTTGGGAGCTCGGCGGAATTGATATAGACTTTTATATGGGTGTCACTATGCCTGTCGTAAAAGAGCTGGTAAACTTAATCGGCGGCGTAGATTACGATGTGGATCTGAACTTTACTATACAGGGCCGCTCCTATGAAAGCGGAATGCAGCACTTAGACGGCCAGGGAGTTTTAGACTACCTTCGTGTGCGTAAGCACGTAGCATCCGCAGGTGATCTAAACCGCGTCAACCGGCAGAAAAAAATGCTAATTGCCGTATTTGACAAACTTAAAAGCACTAACCTGATTTTTTCCGTACCGGATATAATACAGGCACTTGACGGGGAACTTTATACTAATATGTCTTTTGAACAAGTAGCTGCCCTCGCAGTCTTTGGAGCTAAGCTTGCAGACGAGAATATATCCATGTACACGATGGGTGGGGTACAAAAGATTATTTTCAACTGGGTATACGTGATAACAAACCAGGAAAAACGCGTTGAGATCATTAAGGAAGTTTATAATATAGACGTACCTCAATATACGGAATATTCCCTTGAGTATTGCGACTGGCTGTGGGCAACTATGCAGGGAGAAAAATATACAGATATAGTAAACGGTATACTTGAAAAAGATGCAGCCTTGCCTGAAGAGGATAGAAAAATATCTGCTGAAGACGTTGAAAACTTAAATAATCAGATAGATAATCTAGATACGCTTATGGATACCCAAAACGCTTTATCCGCCAAGAAAAGAGATGGCACTGAAATTGATACTGCTATTAAAGAGCTCAAAAAATCTGCCACTTCAATATTCAATGCTGCAGGATACACTAATATTTCATGGTTCGTCAATGAAAACCCGGGCAGAAAACGCTTGACTGGTTGATTAATTAAAAAGGCTTAAAATTTTAAGCCTTTTTAATTAGATTGCTATTTAATTATAAGAAATGAATAGAGTATATTATATTCATAACGTATTTATTGGGAGGTAAGTATGAAGGGTTCATTTACAAAAGAAGAAAGCTTGATTCTTAAACGTTTTTCTTGCGATCCTGCTTATGCTGAATACCTAATTCGTATCGGGCGTGCCAGGGAAAATGGAAAAGATCTGTCAGTTCAAATAAACCATATTGATAAATCCGATATAGTAAACTATGAGAATATAAAAAAAGATTTAAATAAATGTAAAAAAACGCTTGATAAATTAAACGCCCGCCTTAACTGTATAGTTGAAAACAACTCGTATTCTTTACTTACATATATAGAATTAAAGGCAACTCTTCTAGATATAATAGAAAGACTAAATACAACGATAACGGATAACATAGACCCTAACTTAACCAAGCAAAAAGAAAAACTTTTTTTACTTGATTAATAAAACTAACGAAAGAGGTTTTTATGGCGCGGCTTTTTATAAAGCAAATTAAACATGAAAAAATAATAGCTACTACAGAAACTAAAGTAACACTGCCTATATCTGCAAGTTATTTAAACGATATACTATCACAAGTTTTAAGGCCCCTTGATATCGCAGTTCCTATAATACTGTCAAAACATATATCCGAAATTAAAAATTTTTATAAAACATCGTTTTTAAAAGATGACTTCATGGAAAATATATACTTTTCACGTTTAGAAGTAGAAATAATAATAGATAAAAAAAAGAAAAAAAATATTTGTAAATAATTATACTCCTTTTGCAAATACTAAATGTAACGAAAGGAGTGATTTGTTTGAATATTACATCTTTAACGATTATAATCATCGGGGCTTTGAATTGGCTATTAGTTGGACTTTTTCAATTTGATTTAGTTGCAGCTATTTTCGGCGGTACAGCGTCCATAGGTGCAAGAATAGTATATATCATAGTCGGTATTGCCGGTCTAACTGCACTTGCTATATACCCAAGACTAAGTGATCACCATAGGCACGATTAAATTTTATTTGAAAATTAATATGGGTTAAGTCTACTTATTTTAGGCCTAACCCATATTATATCAAGATATTAAATATTTTTAAGCATTTCTTTAGCCTTATTAGAAGCATCCATCCTTGGAGCTTTATCATATACTAAGTTTAACCTTATTTTTGCTTCTTCTAAGTTATTCTCCCTAATTGCTTCCCTTGCAAGCATAAGATTTAATAATACCCGCCTATATATGTGAGTAGTATTTAATTCCTTGTTTATAAGATTTTCTCGAAGTGTTTTATCTTCGCTCAAACCAACTATACTCTTTGATTTTTGAATTTTTTTATTTAACTTTTTTAAAGTTGATTTAGGTAAATACCCTTTTTTAAATTCTTCATTAATAGCGCTAAGCGCATTTAAAAACGGATTTACATCTCCAGTATTTAAATAAATGTCGACATATATATCTAAAAGCAGGCAGAGTAGCTTTATTGGAACCTTTTTTACATCTATGGCAATATCATCGCCTGTCATAGCTAAAGCCTGAGCTTTCAAAAGGTAGTTTTTTTCATTATCATTCATTATATTAAACACAACTAAACTAAGCTTGGCATCACACTCGTCATATAAAATTCCTTCAATCTTACGCCGGTTTCTTTTAAGAAACCACCATATCTGATATAATATAAGAATTTCAAATAATATAACTACATATATAGCACCGTTATCTACAATAATATTTGTAAAAAAATAATATACAAAGACCATTATTAGCACCCAGGCTATTATTGTAATAAAGATCCCTCTTTTATATGCATTTACACGGCGCCGTGCTTCTTTATAGTCCTTGTTTGCTTGTTCCATTCACCTATCCCATCCCCAATTTATTTGCTGTAAAAAATATATTTAATTGGTCTTTACTACTATATTGTCAACTAACATATCCCCTTGATCATATTCAGATTCACCGAACATATAAAGAGCAAACTCGTTGGTTTCAGGGACCAAAGCGGTTACGCTTGTCGAGTCTCCGTTGGCTTTGTAAGTAAGCATCCCAGTTGAAGTGTTAAAATCTATTGCTTCGCTGAACTCTTCGTTTGGAGGAAAACTCAAGGTTTCTAGTATGGTTAAGGACTCATCTTCAACGACGCATACATTTATCTCAAATGCACTATCAGAATTTATATACTCTATATAAAATATGTCCTGGGGGCTGCCTTCATCCGATACGCTAGATAATACAAAATATGCTATAAAATCCTGCTCTTCAGTTGTATTTATTAGTAAATCCCTGTCAATCGAGATCGTCTTTCCTTTATTTACTGTAAACGTTTTTGAAACTATAAACGGCTCTGTTCCGATTGTATTTTTAGGTATTTTAAGCATGCCGTCATCAATACTCACATTATAGGATTCTTCTCCCGTTGAATTTTGAACATAGTGCCATGTGTTTTTATCATAGCTTGAAAAATCATCTGAAATAATCGTTTTTGGTATAAACATGTCATATGCAAAAAAACCGATTAAAAAAATAAGCACGCCCACTATTGCCCCTAAAATAGCCTCTTTTTTTATAATGTGCTCTTTTAAGACTACTAGTACGTTTTCTTCTTTGTCTGGCTTCTTCTTAACTATTTTTTTCATCAACTAACTCCATTTGAAATTAAAATTTCATCAACTGAAAAGTTTCCGCTCGATATACCGCTTACCGTTTGCATTATAACAAATACGTATCCTCCACTTAAAGAAGGGGCATCCAAATCATAACTTTGCCCGTTTATTGTATATGTAAGTTTCCCGGTTTTGCTTTCGTAATTTATTTCCTCTGTAAATTTCTCGTCTTTTATAAATGGCACTGTTGCTATGCTCTTTTGGTCTTTGTCTAGTAGTGTAAAATAACCTGATTTGCCCATTAGATCTTCGCCATAATCATTATACTCTACCATTGACAGAAAAGTATAATTCTCGTCTGTTGAATCTTTGACCCATATTATCTTTAAGTATCCCGCATATCCTTTGTCTAAACTTATCATGCACGTACGCTTAAAATAAATTTCTCCATCTAGTTTGACTGGCCTTGATAAAACGACCGGAGCTTTCCCGCTATTGTCTGTTAAAAGGCACAGCGAGCCATCAATTATCTGAGGGATATCAGCCGAATCGCCTGTTAATGAATTTATTGATATAAAGTTGTTTTGGTCAAATTTATCAAAGCTATCTTCAAAGGAATTGACAGCGCTTAAATCGCTTCCCGCTTTGGGTATTAAATCTATTGCTAAAATAGCTAAAAATACTACTGCGATGATGATTAGTATTGTTTTAAAAAGCTTTGCTTTATTTCGATCTCTTAACTTTTCATCTTCGTTTAAAAACTCATTTGGCTCCATTAGTATCCTGCTTTTTTATGTTATATGTAAAATATTATACTCTATTTTATGCTACATTACTATGATAAAAGTTTAAACATAAAATTAACAAATTGCATAAATGAAATAAAACGGATGCTTGTCCGTTTTATCTCCAAATCCCATTCTCAATTATCATTATAGCCTTTTAGCCAAAGAAAACATAATTAATAATGACTGTCTAATTGCTTCCCTTCTTTTCATTCAGCTTTTGGGCACATTTGCTGCATATACCGTAGTAAAATACATCTATTTTTTCAACTTTAAACCCTTCTTTTAATGAAGGCATTTCATTTGCCCCTATGTCAAAAACCCCATCACAAATCCGGCATTTAAAATATCCATGCGCCTTATTGTTAGCATCGTATTTAAGTGCTTTTCCGTAAACCGGCACTTCGCTTATAACACCCTTTTTTGCATATAGGCTAAGAGTATTATACACAGTTGTCCTTGATAGCGTCGGTATGCTATCTATAAGTTTTAAGTAAACATCTTCAGCACTTAAATGCACCTTGCTAGACTTTAACACTTCATATATACGTATGCGCGTATAAGACGCTTGTATGCCATAATCTATAAGCGTGTTCTTTATATCTTTTGCATTAGCACAAGATTGCATTTTCCCTTCTCCGAATTGTAATTATTACAATTTCGTATTACTTACTTTATAGTAATTATTATAAACATTATATCAAAAATGTCAATACTTTCCTTAAATAAAAAAAGCCGTTTAAACGGCTTTTTTATTTATTCAGAAAAAACTAAGTTCTTAGCTGAATCAATCGAATTTTCTATTTGTTCTTTTGTTGGATAGTCCACTTTGTTAATACCCAATCGCTTCAAAAATATTTTATAAGAAGTTTCAAACTGCTCTTTGAAATTTTGCATATTCTCACCTATCTTGTTAATGTTATCTATTCCGCTTTCTGCCTGTTCAGTAAATTCATCGATTTTTTGCTGGCACATCTCCTTATACTCATCAAGAGTTGCGTTGTCCCGTAAAATCTTCCACGAATTTATACTTTGCATATTTGCAACCTGGGTATCATATTTTGAATTAAATTTATTTAATTCATCTGACAATTCCTTGTATTTATCAATGCTGCCTTCAAGCTCATTAAATACTTTAATTACTGAGTCTGCTGCCGGCATAAGCTCTTCTATATCTATACTGTTTAGTGTATCCTTATTTTCTGAAATGCTGCTTAACAGCTCGTTTAATTGATCCTTAACATTCTCACTATCGGATGATCCTATAATAGAAGTAAACTCATCATTTAACGTTTTTACGTTATCTGCAGCTTTGCTTATAATATCGTAAGAGGTTAAGACTTGAGTAGCCTTGTTAACATATTGAGACAAATCAGTTTCTTCAAACGTTAACTTAGAAACATTTTCATATTCTTCATTTAATTCAGTAAAACGCTTTTCCACATCTATCTTATCAACTGAAGTTTTAATTCTAGACATAAATTCACTTAGCGTTTCATTTTCTTCAATACTGCCGTTAGTCTTAATAATTTCAGACTCATTTATAGCATTACTCTCAATAGCACTAACTTTCCCATAATAAACCGCCTGTGTCAAACTCGGCAAAAATATTATCAGCAGTATCCCTGCCAAAACTAAAGAAGCAGCAACGATGGATAATATTTTTTGTTTTTTATTTAATTTAGTTAGCTTTTTGATTAATTTTGATTTAATCTCATTAAGTTTAATTTTCATTAAGATCCCTCTCTTCTAAAAGTATTAACATTTGAGAGTTTATATGTTATTATTTAAAAAAGCAATAAACATATATAATGATATTATATAAAATAGGAGTTATACATGCAAAGTAAATTTTCATTTAAATCTCTTGTAGCCTTGATTTTGGCAATAGCTCTAGTTGCCGGTCTTATATTCCTGGGCATATATCAAATTACACAATAAAAACGAGATAATTTATGAAGACAAAAAAACAAAAGATCATACTATATTCTTTAAAAACAGCCTATTTTTTAAGCGGACTTCTCGCTGTTATTTTCTTGCTAATATTCTTAATCCGGCTTTTTTTGCGTAATATGCTAAATAATATTTACTTGTCATTTTTAAACCTAAGCCTGCTATGCACCTTTATAACTATTTCACTTGTTTATCTTGAATACCGTATAAAATTATTCTTAATCACAGGTATATTTTCCATTGCTCAAATAGATAAAAAACTTGAAGTAGAGTTTTTCCAGCAGTTATCTAAGTTAACGGATAAAGACTATAAAAATAAATTAGCAGATGAATTTAGTTCAACAGACAGCAGGTTCGAAAAAATCAAAATATTAGATAGTATTAAAGATAAATTAAAAGATTAAAAAGCAGATAAAAATCTGCTTTTTATATATTTTGCTTACATTCTTCACCGCACCCGCTTAATACTAAAATATCCCCTTCTCTTAACTTGGTATTGCCGTTTGGCACTATCGTATTACCTTTTCTTTTAATCATCACTACAAGTACCTCTTTTGGAATATCCACTTCGCAGATACGTCTTCCTATCCACTCGCTTTCCTGTGACAATTCTATTTCAATTAGCTCAGCCTGAGAATCTCCCTTAAACGTGTTTCCTGATACCACCAATACATCACCGGATAAAATTTCAGTGTCGCCTTTAGGTATTACGACTTTACCATTCCTTGCTATCATAACTACGAGCATTTCTCTCGGGATACCCGACTCCGCCATTGTTTTCCCTGCCCACGGGCTCTTTTCATCGATAGTCATCTCTATCATTTTCACATCTCCGGCATAATCGTTAAATGTCTTTAAAACAGATGACGTATCTTCTACCAAATCAAGTTTTTTAGCCATAAAAGGAACAAGAGTGCCTTGTAGCGCGACAGAGAAAAGTGCTACTAAAAACACCATATGAAAAATATCATTTTTCATATTCAAATTATATGTAAGCGCAAGTATGGCAAATGCTATTGACGCTGCCCCGCGAAGGCCTACCCACGATACAAATAATTGCTGTTTTACCGGGATCTTGAAAAATGAAAGTATACCAAAGACTGCTGCAGGCCTGGCTATCAGTATCATGAAAACCGAAACCATGATACCGGGTATTATTACACTTGGAAGCATTGATGGGAAACAGAGTAGCCCAAGTGAAAAGAATAATAATATCTGCATTAGCCAAGAAACCCCGTCGAAAAACCGTACCAGGCTTCTTTTATGAAGTATTTTGCCATTACCAAGTATAAGACCTGCTAGATACACGGCAAGATATGCATTACCGCCGAGCATCTCGCAAACCGCATAAGTCAATACTGCTATTGCACCTACAAATATTGGATAAAGGCCATCTATTTCAAAGTTTACCTTATTTAATATCCATGTAGAAGCCTTGCCAAGCAATACCCCTATTAAAGCCCCGAGTAAAATCTGTTTTAATATCATAACAGGTATTGTTCCTGTAGCCTCACCGGAGATCCAAGTTATTGCTGCCAATGTCAGCATATATGCCATCGGGTCGTTGCTGCCGCTTTCTACTTCCAAAAGTGAAGCTAAATTATTCTTTAAATTAAGTTTTTTGGAACGGAGTATGGAAAATACCGAAGCGGCATCAGTGGAAGACACTATAGCCCCTATAAGAAAGCCCTGCGCTAAAGTTATCTTCATTACCAAGTGGCAGAATAATCCCGTTAACACTGCCGTTATCAAAACACCCAAAGTAGATAATAGTAAAGACGGGAATGCAACAGGCTTTGCCATTTTCAAATTGGTTGAAAAGCCGCCTTGGAACATGATGAATAAAAGTGCAATGCTGCATATTTTAAGAGCCAGATCATAGTTGTCAAAATATATTATATTTGTTACTTCAGATCCGAACAAAATGCCAAGAACTAAAAAGACTAGCAGGGTAGGAACCCCAAGCCGGTAAAAAAGTTTATTGGCAAAAATGCAAACCAATAAGACAATGCCTATTATTATCATCGATCCCGTCAAATAAATCATCTCCTTTACTTAAAATATAGCAAAAAAGCCGTTTTTGGCAAAACGGCTTTTTTTATATCAACAAAAATCTTATTAAACTATTCAACCGTAACGCTTTTTGCCAGGTTCCTTGGCTTGTCTACGTCGCATCCCTTTAGAACAGATACATAATATGCAAATAGCTGCATTGGTATTACACCAAGAAGTGGATAGTAAATTTCATCTTCAATTTTAGGTAATGTTATTACTCTGTCAGCAACTCCTTCGACGTTCGCCCCTTCCGCTGCTAATACTATAATATATGCACCGCGGGCCTTGACTTCTTGAAGGTTGCTTATCGTCTTATCAATCAGATCTTTTTGAGTCAAAATGCCAAATACCAGCGTCCCTTTTTCTATTAAAGCTATGGTCCCATGCTTTAATTCCCCTGCAGCATATGCCTCCGAGTGAATATACGATATTTCTTTTAATTTAAGGGAAGACTCAAGTGCAAGTGCATAGTCTAGCCCCCTGCCAATGAAAAACACATTTCTCTGGTTTAGACTAAAAGCAGCTATCCTTTTTATTTTTTCTTCTAAATCCAAAACCATTTTCGTAGTTGTCGCGGCGCTTGTAAGGCTTGAAATGATTTTTTTGGCCTCTTTGTCGTCTACTAAACCACGGATCTTTGAAAACGCAGCACTTAATACATAAAATGCCATAAGCTGCGTATCGTAAGCCTTGGTAGATGCAACCGCTATTTCCATCCCTGCACGGGTATAAAATACACCGTCTGCCTCTCTCGATATGGTAGACCCAGGAGAATTGACTATGGCCAAGCAAAAAGCTCCGCGGCTCTTTGCCTCTCTCATTGCGGCAATCGTATCTGCGGTCTCTCCTGACTGAGATATTATTATCATTAAATCATCTTTAGTGATAAGTGAGTTTCTATATCTAAATTCAGAAGCGATGTCGACTTCAACACAGATCCTAAGAGACCTTTCCAATATATACTTGCCTACAACGCCAGCATGGTATGCGGTGCCACAAGCAACTATATAGATTTTTTTAAGTTTTTTTATAAACTCGTCCTTTAAGTTAAGAGAATCTATACAAGGCTTACCATTTTTTACTACTTGGGAAAGTGTGTCGAGTAAAGACTGCGGCTCTTCATGTATCTCCTTTAACATAAAATGTGCATATCCGCCTTTTTCAGCCTGCTCTATGTCCCATTCTACTTTAAAGACTTCTTTTTCAACCGGAGTCATTGTCTTATCATAAACCGTAACTGAATTTTTTTCTAAAAGAGCAATCTCTTTATCTTCCAACAGATAAACGTCCTTAGTATATGGCAAAACAGCCGGTATATCCGACGCTATGAAATTTTCTCCTTTTCCAAGCCCTATGATCAACGGGCTGTCTTTACGTGCACAAACAATAGAGTCCGGATGGTGCTTTGATATTACACCAATAGCATAGGACCCTTCTAATTTGGAAATAGCCTTGGCAACTGCTTCTACTAAACCTCCGTTATAGTAATAGTTTATTAAATGCGCTATTACCTCAGTATCCGTCTGCGAAGTAAACTTAATGCCTTTTTCCGTAAGTTTTTCTTTTAACTCTATGTAATTTTCTATTATACCGTTATGTACAACGGCAATACTGTTTTCCTCATTAGTCTGAGGATGCGAATTCTCGTCAGACGGTTCTCCATGAGTCGCCCAGCGTGTATGGCCTATGCCAATCGTATTCTTTGCTTCAATACCTGCAACTAATCCTTCTAATATGCTAAGGCGGCCTTTTGACTTAATGACCTTTAAATCATTATCATCAAGATAGGCTATACCCGCACTGTCATAGCCACGGTATTCAAGCCTTTTTAATCCCTTTATAAGTACCGGCGCAACTTTACGCTCGCCTATATATCCTACTATACCGCACATTTATATTTTCCTCCTGCCTTACGACAGCCTCTGCTCAATTAATTTTGCCAAATCAACAGCATTTTTCCCAATCTCAGAAAGCTCTTTACCTTCTATCATAACGCGTACAAATGGCTCTGTTCCGCTCGGGCGAATAAGCACCCTTCCATTTCCTTTAAATTTATTTTCTATTTCCTCTATTTTCTTTTGTATTACCTCATCTTCTTCATATGCAAATTTATTTTTATCAGATACATGTGCATTCACCAAAACCTGAGGCATTATGTTTACGATTTTTCCCAAGCTGGATAACTGCGTATTATATCTCTTTATACAGCAGCACAGTAATATCCCGGTAAGCAGCCCATCTCCCGTGGTGCTCTTATCTAGATATATGATATGTCCGGATTGCTCACCGCCTAAGTTAAATCCATCCTCAAGCATGCGTTCAAGCACGTATCTGTCACCAACTTTAGTCTGCAAGACTTTTATATCATTTGCTTCCATAGCTTTAATTAGCCCAAGATTAGACATTACAGTCGCTACGAGCGTATTTTTCTTAAGTAACCCACGTTTTTTAAAATCAACTGCCAAAATAGCCAGTATTTTATCTCCATCGACTATATTGCCATGCTCATCGACAGCTATTAGCCTATCTGCATCACCGTCGAAAGCAAGGCCTAAATCCGCCCCTAATTCAACCACTAAGGACTTAAGTTTATCAGGATGGGTAGACCCGCAAAAATCGTTTATATTCGCTCCGTCCGGAGTATCGTAATAAGGTATTACGTTAGCGCCTAAATTGGCAAAGATCCCAGCAGCTATTTTACTGGCAGCTCCTTGCGCTAAATCAAGCACTATTTTTAAACCATCAAGCCTTTCATCGGCACATGAATTAAGCAGCTGTTCATATTCGGCAACTGTATTTTTCATGTATACTCTGCGGCCAATATCTGCTCCAGCAACAAGAGGAATATCCTTGTTGTCGTTCCTTATGTGTTCTTCTATTTTGTCTTCTATTGCATCTGAAAGTTTAAATCCTTTTTGGTTGAAAAACTTTATGCCATTATACTCAAAGGTATTATGTGATGCACTTATCATTATGCCGGCATCTGCATTTAATTCTTTTGCCAAATAAGCCACACAAGCTGTCGGTACAACGCCTAAAATAACGGCTTGAGCTCCAACAGAACAAATTCCAGCCGTCAATGCCGCTTCTATCATGTAACCTGAAATACGTGTGTCTCTTCCTATTAAAATCTTTGGTTTAAATGTGGCTCCGGTAAGCACATATGCACCGGCCTGACCTAGTTTAAATGCAAGCTCCGGCGTTAAATCTTTTCCGGCAATTCCCCTAACACCGTCTGTTCCAAAAAGTCTACTCAATAAAGCCTCCAAATTACAAAATTTTATACTTTAGTATTATAGCTAAGTTTTTATCAAAAAGCAACTTTCCAATTAATTTTTATGCCTAAAAGGCATATCCAAATTCCCTTATTAAAAAGTCTTTTAAAATAAGGAAAAGCGGCTGTTTATTTTTACAGCCGCTTGAATTTTACTGGCCTAGCTCTTTTTTAAAAATAATATAGATTCCTGCCCTGTTAAAGTTCTTATATCAGATGTATTTATCAGATTAAAAAACTCTTGGTCTAAAACTACCTTTAGACCGCCCACCACATATGCCTGAATAGAAGCTTTTAACTCCCCGTCGATATAAAGGTCTACCTTTGCGCCATCTTTTCTCCAGTTACCATCTTGCAATGTTTTTGTTACATAATCATCGTCTGTTGGATTTTTAATAGAACTTTTCACATATGATTCTATCAATGAAAAATTTCCAGACGATGCAAAATTAAAAGTAAGCTTAACATTAACTTTCACATTGCCTGTTCTCTTGCTTTCAAAACTATATTCAAAACTCCCAAAATAATTTTGCATATCTTCAAGCTGAGTCTTTTTAGCAATTACAATACTCTTGTCGGGCAGGTTGCTTAGCCTCTCGATTGCGGAACCCCATTCTCCTCCGTTATACACTGTAAAAAACTCTTCATACGGCTTAACGAAATCATAAATAGATCCAAGCTCCCTGCTGTCT
The DNA here is from genome assembly GCA_041390245.1 of Eubacteriales bacterium. Classification (NCBI taxonomy): domain Bacteria; kingdom Bacillati; phylum Bacillota; class Clostridia; order Eubacteriales; species Eubacteriales bacterium. The sequence goes on along the minus strand of JAWKQI010000004.1, from coordinate 17,850 downwards.
TTAACGATAGCGGCTATTTCCTTTGCCTTATCTATATCTGAAACTTTTATATAGCTTTTAATATCATCTAAAAACGCATCGTTTAACAACGTAACTTCATCCTTATACGGATTAGTTTCATTTTCGCTTAAATTTAAATATTCGCTAAATGCATCTTTTAGATCGTCGTTGTCTATAAGCAGTCCAATATTACGGTATCGTATGTCTTTTGATTTATTAAGATCTAAATTGCTCAGTCTGTTTGCCATCTTTGATGCGGTTATAGTATCTTTCTCGGTAAGCGCTGTTTCGGCTTTTTCAACATATACAGAATAAAGTTGTTTTTCTATCCAGCTCTTAGTATCCGGCGGAGCACCTTTTAGGTAAGCTTCAGCCAAATAGTATTGCCCGCTGTTAATATACTCTGTCACCGTACTTCCTATATGTATCTGGTTTATTATGCTCGTCCCCATTCCAACTACAACTGTAATTGCCGCAATTACGGTTGCAGTAGTTACGGTTAGTTTTTTATCCGTGTCCGTTTTGCTAAAAGGTGAAATCTCCGGGCACTTTACGTATGCAAGCTTATATGTAAAGTCCGGTAAAGAACAATTGATATGTGAATAGTTAATATCAACAATAATAGACATAGATTTTCTCATTATATAGCCAGAAATTATATTTAAAAGAAGTATATTAAATAAAAACACTTTTTTACTAATCTTAATTTCTTTATCTGTCCAGCTTAAAAGAAGTTTCTCCATATGCTTTGCCGTTGCCACTTCCAGATAAATACGGTAAAAAGGTATTATCATGCAAAGGAGTACTTTTCTCCCTGCATTTTTATTTTTCCGCTTCAATGCCGCATCTAAAAATACGTTGGAAGTATATAAAAAGTAAAGCCCATATATGCCAAATGTCATTATATAGTAGAAAATAAACCTAACTGAAGAAAGCTCTTTTAACGTATAAGAACGGCGTTTGATTAGGCCAACTCCCTTTTTTGCCATGTCCGCTTCTATAAATGCATTTATCTTACCCATAAATATACCCATAAGAAGCGGCATGCAGAGTATGCACATGAAAAATGCAGTGCCTCTTTTTACACTCATAGAGCTTGTATTTAACTTTTGTGCTGTCTCATTAATTTCTCTTGATGTTTTTACATACCAGTAAATTATATAAAACGGTATAAATATAGCAAGTGCAAGGCTAACGCCCGGCCTTTTGGCATCTGAATTACTGTAATACCTTAGAGCATCCGTTGTTTTATATATGAAATAAAGGTTGTAAAAACCCAGTGTTATTATAAAAAGAAATATTGCCAAAGGTACAGACTGAGTTTTAAACGCCGTGTCGACTTGAGGAGGTTCATATACACTCTTATCTTTTTTATACCTGGTTGGATAAGCAAAGAAAAAGGCGTTGCTTCTAATTTCACTTAAAAGAACGGTAGCAAACAACCACTGCAATAAAAATGCCGAAGCTATAATATTTAATAACAGCGTATATATTTCGTTTAAAACAAACCCATTTTCTATAAAAGAAATAACATATGTGTAGACAGCAGATACAAGATTAAAAAGAATACTTATTATGATAAGCTTTCTGGCGCTGGCTCTTAACCTGTCCTTTTTCTTAACGATATATAAAAATGTAAGCAGTAAACCCCCTGCCCAAAATATGCCGCCTATATTTGAAAACGCAGTTCCTGCATTCAAAAGCTCGGTCAATCCGCCATTTACTAAGCTGTATGAGCTGTAAAGTAAATTATACATTGCATATAAAAGCAATATATACCCTATAAACATTATCCGCCTATTTTTAGATATTAATAATGCAGTTGTCAATATCAAAAGCAGCAATAAGCCGCCTAATTTAGTTACTTTAAATAAAGCAAGCCCGCCTCTTAATAGAGGTATTCCCGTAAACAATGCAAATATCAATATGAAAACAGACGAAACATAAAGCAAACACATTATATTATTGGTATTTGCATTAAGTTTTTTCTCTTCGTGCATATTAAAAACATTCCTTTTCTAACAAAATCTTTTCGTTTTGTCGATTATATATGTAAAATGATATTTTTTCAACAGCTTTATTTTAATTATATCTTCCAATATATTACAAAAAAGCAGGTATTTTAACACCTGCTTTCTATAATATAACTTACCTATGTTTTGCTTTAAAAATTTTCCATAATATAATTCGTTGCAGAATAAACCGCAATTGCGCCGTCAGACACCGCTGTTACAATCTGCCGCAGAGGTTTTTTAACTATATCACCTGCTGCGAACACTCCGGGTACGTTTGTGCTCATGTTCTGATCTGCTATTATGTATCCCTTTTCAAGCTCAACCTGGTCTTTTATCTTATCGCTTATAGGTGCCACCCCAACTGCAACGAATGCACCGGACAGCTCAAGTGTTGTAGTCTTTTTATCCTTAACGTTTTCTACAACTAACCCTTTAAGTTTATCCTCGCCTTCAAAGGATAACGGGATAGATGATAAAACAGGAACTATATTTTGCTTCTCAGATATCTTCTTTGAAAGATGGTACTGCATCCTGTACTCATCTCTCCTGTGCACTAAGTAAACAGTATCACATATTGTAGATAGATACATTGCATCTTCTCCGGCAGTATCCCCTCCGCCGATTACTGCAACTTTTTGGCCTTTGAAAAAAGCCCCGTCGCATGTGGCACAATAAGAGACACCTTTACCGGTAAGCTCTTTTTCCCCCGGCAGCCCCAGCGTTCTTGGGCTTGCACCCATAGCCAGTATAATCGCTTTTGCCTTATATTCATTTTCAGCCGTTTTTACTATTTTTTCTTTGCCTAAAAGGTCAAAAGATTCTATTTCCTCATAAGTTATATTAACTCCGAATTTCTGGGCCTGGTTTGTCAAAGACATTGCAAAATCAAAGCCCGTTATACCATTTTCAAAGCCAGGATAGTTCTCTATAAAATGAGTCTTCCCTGCCTGCCCTCCCGGAAAAGCGCGCTCAATAACAACTACTTTTAATCCGGCACGCGCAGCGTATATGGCACTTGTCAGCCCTGCCGGCCCTGCACCGGCAATAATAATATCAAGCATAGTTTTACCTCGCAGTCTTTTTCTTACAGTATACCCTAAATATGAGAATAAAAAAAGAGAAGTGCTAGAAAGATTTTAAAGAATTTTTCTTGTTAACGCGCCCTATAACGCCTTACAGCAAGAATATTTACGATAAACAGAATTAAAATAAATACGCCCAAGGCAATTATAAATGGCAAGACATTCCCTATACCATCGCCGTAAACCAGTACCTTTTTAAGCCCCATGCTACAGTAATAAAGCGGCATGATTTTTGCAATATATGATAAATAAAGCGGCATTGTATCAATTGATATTATTCCCGTAAAAAAGAACTGCGGCACTATGATAACAGGTATAAACTGCATGACCTGAAATTCGTTTTTAGAAATAGCTGAAACGAGTATGCCAAACATAACAGCAATAACCGCTGTTAAAAGCATTATTATCGATGCAATCCACCATTCGCCGCTAAAAGGCATATCTAAAACGAATTTTGAAAACACTATCAAAAGAACGCTTTGTATTACCGCAAAGATTCCAAAACCGCATATATATCCCATAACGACCGAAACCGTCTTAACAGGCGTCAGCATCAGGCGTTCAACTGTTCCTGAAGTCCTTTCTCTGACAAAGGATATGCCAGAAAAAATAAATATTATAAAAAATGAAAGTATTCCTATAATCAGGTATCCAATACTATTAAATGTGCTTTCATCTACATCGCCGTATACAAAAGACATGTTAATGCTGAAATTCGGATTGAAAGAGGCGATCGCTTCTTTCAAGGCTTCATTTACCTCCGTAGTTTTTACAGTATCAACTTCAAGCATCACTACATTTATTCCGCTTGTATCCTCGGATATAACAGCATCTGCTTTCCCGCTTTTTATATAATCTACATCGCTTTCGTCAGAATCTTTTTCTGTTAAAGTTATTCCATCTTCTTCCTGTAAAACTGCAACCAAATTAGGAGATAAGTTGACTGTAGCTACTTTTGGAACATATCCGCTTTTTCCAAGAATAAAGTAAAGAAGAGTCAGCAAAAATATCGGTACAAACACCATAAGAAAAAGGGAACGCTTATCGTTAAATATTTGTTTTAAAATGCGGCTTACTATACTTATCATAATTGCTTATCCTCTGACATAAAAAAAAGTTGTTCTATATCGCCATTAGGCGTCTTTTCAATAACGTTTTTTGTCGTGTCATTAAAAATCAATTTTCCGTTATAGATAAGCGCTACATGATCACATTTTAAAGCCTCATCTATTATGTGTGTAGTAACGACTATTGCAACGCCCTGATCCCTAAGCCTATAAAAGTAATCCCATATGGATTTACGCAATACCGGGTCTATTCCCGCAGTCGGCTCATCGAGCAGCAGATATTTAGGATTGTGCAAAAGGGCAACTGCGAGCGAAAGACGTTTTCTCATGCCTCCGGAATAAGTAGATACTAGCCTGTCTTTATCTTTATAAAGATCTAAAGATTTAAGTATCGTATTAACCCTATCTTTCAATACCTTGCCCTTTATGTTATATAGGCCCCCAAAAAACAAAAGATTATCCTGGCCGGATATATCATAGTATAGCGCATCACTTTGCGGCATATATCCCATATATTTATAAAGTGATATTGAAGGCACTTTTATGTCATCTACCTTTATACTGCCAGAATCTAAATTGATTGCGCCGGTAATAAGCCTGATTAGCGTTGTCTTCCCGGCACCTGACGGACCTAAAAGGCATAATATTTCACCGCTGAAAACTTTTAGTGATATTTCATTTAGCACTTTTATACTGCCAAAGCTTTTTGAAGCCTTCATTATATCGATCTGCATTTTTAACCTCAAAACGTAAATTTTATTCATTTATTATATCAGGAAAACCCATGAAATGAAATAAAAAAAGCTTACAGATATCTGTAAGCTTTTTAAAATAATAATTATTAAAATTATCTCTTTGAGAACTGAGGAGCACGTCTTGCGGCTTTTAAGCCGTATTTCTTTCTCTCTTTCATTCTCGGGTCACGGGTTAAGAACCCGGACTTTTTAAGAACTGGCCTATTGTCCGCGTTAGCGGCAACCAGCGCACGGGATATTCCGTGTCGGATAGCTCCTGCCTGGCCTGTTATGCCACCACCGTAAACGTTTACGAACACATCGTATGTTCCTTCACATTCGGCAGCCTTTAGCGGCGAGCGGACTATCATCTTAAGTGTTTCTAAGCAGAAATAATCTTCTATATCACGCTTATTTATAACGATCTTGCCCTTATCGGAGGGAACTAAACGAACGCGTGCAACGGAGCTTTTTCTTCTGCCGGTTCCAAGATAACAATTTTCTCCCATTTTATCTTACCCTCCTTAATTGATTTCGAGTGCCTTTGGGCACTGCGCCTGATGCTCATGTTCAGGTCCTCTATATATATGGACTTTTTTAAGCATCTTTCTTCCGAGCGAATTCTTAGGAAGCATACGGCGGATTGCTTCATAGAGTGCAAATTCCGGTTTTTCTTCCATAAGCTTTCTATACTTTGTCTCTTTTAAACCACCCACATAACCAGAGTGGCTGTAATATACTTTTTGATCCAATTTTTTACCGGTAAAAACAACCTTGTCGGCATTGACTATGATGACATAATCGCCTGTATCTACAAATGGAGTATACTCCGGTTTATTTTTACCTCTTAGGATACTTGCGACCTGGCTGGCTAACCGGCCAAAGACTTTTCCTTCAGCATCAACAACATACCATTCTTTTTTAACAGTATTAGCGGACGCCATATATGTTTTCATAAGGCTTATCCTCCCTTGAAGTAAAGCAATTTTTACTGTTTTATATATGTTGTTCCCGGGGCTAATGGCAACAACATGCACAAAATATTATAATTAACTTTATGTTAAGTGTCAACTTATTTTTCTCAAATACACCCTATTTTAACCGGTTAATTTAAAAATCAACTAGTTTTAAGATTATATATCGGCATATTATAGCATACTTATGTTTCATAACCCTTTAATTAGATTTTTTCTTACTTTAATTTATACGGCTTGATCTTAAAACAAGCCCTTATCATATTTTTTTATTAAATACTATATAAAATGGTAATAACTGCGAAAAAATTTCTATATAAATATTTATAGGAAAATAAGAATTTAAATCCTTGAAGGAGGGGTAAGTTTATGGACATAAAACATAAGCCACTAACCGTTCAGCAGCCTGTTTTAAATGTGTCCTCACAGGCGCTATTCGATGGTGTAATATCACTGTCATCTGATCAAAACGATTTGTCCGAAGTGCTGTTTGCAGATGGTTATGCAAGCCTGGCTGGAGTTGAAACACTTGAAAACCGTATAATATTAGATGGCGTAATACACTACTCTATCATATATAGAGATATAAATGGCGAGGTGGATTGCCAAAAGAGCATGTCTTCTTTTAGGCATTCTATGGATGCTCTTGGAGTTACCCCAAAGACCAATGTAAATATAAACGTCTCTTTGACTGAGACAGAAAACCACGTGAAAAATGAGAGGAACGTAAGTGTTACCGGGGTTGTGGATATAGACGCACTATGCTTTACAGATCAAATGGTAGATATGGTTGAAGAGACTCCAGATATACAGGCAAAGCACAATAATGTAACGATGAGCTGTATTGGCAAAATCGAGAGGCATCATACGACAATAACAGAGGAAAAACGGCTTCCTCAAACGCTCCCGCCAATTAAAAAAGTTGCATTTGCGTATGGTTTCCCTTCCATCACCACAATGAAACCCGAGGATGACCGGGCTGCTGTCGAAGGTGAATTGAGCATAAATATCTTGTATATAACCCAAGAAGAAGAGGCGCCGTTAAGTACTACAAGCCAAATGCTGTCTATTGGCGAAATGCTCCCCATGCCTTCAATGCAAAAACCTTCTCATATGTTTAGCAGGGTTTCAATAGATAAAATAGATGTTACCGTTGTAGATGAGGAACAAGACATTATTCGCATAACCGCGGAATTAACCATAACCATGATGCCATTGAATATGGTCTCCATGCCTGTTTTAACTGCGGCATATTCAACTAAGACTATGCTTGAAGAAGAAGTAAAAACTATGAATGCATGTTCCTTAATAAACCATCTAGCCGAAACTACGCTTATCCGCGATACACTTTCAGTTGGCAGCCCCAGAGCCGTACGAATAATCTGTTCATCCGGTAAAGCCATAGTATCAAAAACTGTATGCGGCAACGATATACTTCATGTAGAAGGTATTATATTATATAACGTCTGCTATACTACAGAAGAAGGTATGGTTTCAAAGGTTATGGAAAAACCTTTCCAAGTAGAAGTCTCAGCTCCTGGGCTTACCGGTAAACACAATTCTCTTGCCGTAGCTATTGTAAAAAATGTACAAACCGAAGGAAGCGGCCGGGATATAAATGTCTCATCCCTTATAGTGATAGACGCATACTTCTTCTTAGACCAATCTTTCCCGGTTTTAACAAACCTTACGGATCTAAACCAGCCTCCTGTTAAAACCAGCGGGTTGATAGTATACTTTGCAGACGAAGGGGAAACTCTCTGGGATGTATCTAAGAGATTCTTAATAGATACAAAAAGTATAGTTTCATATAATCCGGAAATAGAAGAAAACAGCACCTTGTCTTCCGGGCAAAAACTTTTGCTCTTCGCAAAAAGATAACATATAAAATTGACAAAACTTAAAAAACGAAGCTTAAACGTGCTTCGTTTTTTAAGTGTAAGGAAAAATTAGAGCTTTAAAGACCAGAGTCCTCATGTATCTTAATTAAACAGATGATCTATTAAACAAAAATGTTTATCGCTTTTTTGAAAAGCTATCATCTTCAGATCTTAATAGCTTAAAGCATTTTTAATTGTATAGGGTTAACCCGATACAAAAATAAAATAAATTTACAAATGCTCGCCCAAACGGATTATTTGCATACCTATATGCAATAAAATCTACGGCTGCTATTTTTAAGAACTGCAGTAGCAAATAAGCCCTGCATTTTCCTTACGCTTTTAATATACCCTTTTTAGCTCCTCTTATAAGTACCAATTTTTACTATCATTTTCAATAAATTTTTTAGCTTATTTTATCGAATAATTTCACTTTTTATACTATTAAAATAAGCCTTTTATATATCATTGAATCAAGCCTTTTATTAATGCGCGTTTATTGTCGAAAAAGGTGCATAAAATGTCTAAATATATCTAAAAAAAGTTATATTAGCTCATAAAATGTCAATTTTAAAAAATATTATCAATTATCATTATTTTTTTTAAAAATTTACTATATTTTGTTGATTTTCTTAATTATATGTGTTATATTTAATATATAAAAAGATTCTAGTAAAGCCCCAAAAAAGCTTTGCCGTTATTAATCATTTTAGAAAGGTAGGTACTCTTAAAAATGTCGGAAAATTTGAATATTTTATTGGTAGACGACAACGAACAACAGTCCCAACTTCTCAAAAATTATCTTTGCACCAAAGATCATATCGGTAAAACAGATATGGCATTAAGTGTGGGCGAGGCATTAATCAAATTACAGCGTGACAAGTACGATGCAATCATATTAGATTTGATTATGCCTGAAAATGATGGCATTGCTCTTTTAGATGCAATAAGAAAAATGGATGTGGAGACAAAACCTATGAGTATAGTTTTATCTTCGTTATTTAATGAGTCTGTTATAACAAATACTGTTAATCATGGAGCAAAATATTTCTTTGCTAAACCTATGAACGCAGAGACTTTATACAAGCGCCTCCTAGATATGTTTTCTTTATCTAATGTTATGTATGAAACTGACCAGATGCTTCCAACTGTTAAAAGCAAATCATTAGACGAGAGAATAACCAGCATCTTTTTAAGTATTGGTATACCCGCACATATCAAGGGATACCAATTTTTGAGAGAAGCTGTTAAGATAGTTGTTAAAACTCCAGACATCATAAATTCAATAACCAAACAGCTGTACCCGGGAATTGCACAAAATTTTGATACCTCTGCAAGTAAAGTAGAGCGTGCCATTCGTCACGCTATCGAGGTTGCCTGGGCCAGAGGCCGCCTTGAACATTTAAATGATATCTTCGGGTACAATATATATGAAAAGAACGATAAACCTACAAACGGAGAGTTTATTGCGTTAATTGCAGATAAAATTGCGATGGATATAAGCAACTGATTTTTATATGTATAAATATTCATTTTTTTAATATTTGCGATAAAAAATCATATGCACCGCTTATTTATATACATTTCATGTATATACAAATAAAATATTAAATCCAGTTTTTTATCCACAGGAATTTTCACATGAATCCCTTATTTATAGCCGTTTAGTGGAAATACCTGTGGATAATGTGACTAACTTTATTCATTCTTATTCATTTTTATATGCATTTACAAAATGTTTTACTTATAATTTACATTTTAAATTTTTATTACAATTTTAATTCTATTTAAATATTAATAAATTTAACATGAATATTTATTCTTTTTTTATGGGTATAAAAACCATTTTTATGGAGATACTTATTTTAAAGAGGTTAAAAAATTGGTAAAAATGGAAAAAAACTCACTGGACCAAATAAAGCGCTACATTTTTAAAAAAAATGGAAGTAGGGTCGTTTTTTTATCTAAAAACGGTAGACGTGGATATCAAAAACAAACCGGTATAATAGACGGAGTATATCCGGATATATTTACCATATACGTTTCTGATAATAACATTAACAGGCGCTTTTCATATACATATGCCGATATATTAACCAATATCATCCATCTCGTTTCCGATAAAGATGATTTTTTAGCGGGACTAAAGTAGTAAATACGCTATCCGTTTCCCTTTTGCATAACCACTTTTACCCAGTATCCCTGCCCTAAGTAATTAAAAAACCGTGTAAACTCCCCCTGCCACGGTGGAGGCTTAAACGAAAACTCCCCCGGTATTCCCGTTGCGTACGCCTTTAGGCCGTTAATTATGGCACTCCCACTTATGTAATGGCCTGTCTGCGGGAACGGATAATCTACTTTATTCCATTCAAACATGTTTAAATCACAATAATCTGCTTCTTCGAGTTCTTCTAATATTTCGGCTTTTTCTTTATTTTTATTCTCATTACCAGATTCTTGATTTAAACCTTTATTCTCTTTTCCCTCGTCTGCTTCCTTATTTTTTTCCCCGTTATCCTTAATATCTTCCTGTTCTACACTGAGATTTTCTTCACTTAATTTGCCCCCGTTTGATTTTGCTTCATCAAAATTTCCCTCACTTAATTTTTTTTCCGCATTTATTTTATTATCCTCTTTTTTTAAGGTCTCTTTCCCAACCGTATTTGGTATATTGTTATCTTTAACTGCCTCATCAATGACGGTCTCTTCAGTATGATTTTTTGAAGAATCGTTTGACATTAGGGCCATCATCTTTTCAAGCATTCCCGTATCCATATTGTTATTTCCATTTAGCATTTGCATCATAGAAAAAAGTTTAGACATATCTTGATTGCCCTGTTCTCCATTTTTTAAGAGGTGCGGGAGCATATTTAAAAGCATATCATTATTAACCAGTTTCTCTTTCTTTGCTTCGGTCTTTAACTTTTCTTTTTGTTCTTCTTTTTTTGTAAATTCTTTAGCCTCATCTAATTTAAAAGCCTTTTTATCCGGTTCCTCTTTAGGCGGCTTTATTATGATACTATTCCAATCTAAATTCTCTCCTCCCGTTAAACATATACTTTCCCTGCATACTACGGCAACTGATTTTATGTCGTCTGCACTGGAATTTGTAAGCATGTAGCTGTCTTTTATGTTAAGACATACTACTCCGGCACTGTTTTTTAGATAAAGTGTTTTGTTGTCTGGGATTTCTGTTATAAGCTGGCATTGCATACCCTCTGGCTGGTCTATCAATTTTAATATACCTTTTTCTCCGCTCTTACCCTTTAATTCTATTATCCTTCTCATACACCGTGAGATCTCCATTTTTTTAATACTTCCCCTCTAAATTAATTTATATGCAAATAAAAAAAAGATTCGCACGAAATTTATGCGAATCTTTTTTTATTTTTAATTTTTAAGCCTTGGGGCCTGCGTCAATTATATTCTGCGGCATATGGCTGTACTTAGTTTCAAAGTTTTTAATAAAGTTACCTGCAAGTTTTTTAGCCTGCTTTTCATATGCTTCTTTATCTGCCCATGTATTTTTCGGGATAAGGATTTCAGAAGATACATTAGGGCAAGTTTTTGGAACAAGTATGTTAAATATAGGGTCTAACACAAACTCGCTCTTTTCAAGCTGCCCTGTAAGTGCAGCTGTGACTATAGCTCTTGTTACCTTTATGCTCATTCTCTTGCCAACTCCATACGGGCCACCGGACCAGCCAGTGTTTATAAGATATACATTAGAATTAAACTGCTCTATTTTCTTACCTAACTGTTCTGCATATATGCTTGGATGTAACGGTAAAAAAGGCCCGCCAAAGCAAGTTGAGAATGTAGGAGAAGGCTCCGTTATACCTCTTTCTGTACCTGCCAGTTTGCTCGTATATCCTGACACGAAGTGATACATCGCAGCTTCTTTAGTAAGTTTTGCCACCGGAGGCAAAACACCGAATGCATCTGCAGTTAAAAATATGACTGTCTTTGGATGCCCTGCTACACTTGGTATTAGCGCATTAGGGATATAAGACAATGGATATGCAACACGTGAATTCTCTGTGATGCTCGCATCGTCATAATCAGGAACCCTGTTTTTGTCTACAACTATATTTTCGGCTATACTTCCAAATTTAATTGCTCTATAAATTTCAGGTTCTGTTTCTTCGCTTAATTTGATACACTTGGCATAGCATCCGCCTTCAAAGTTAAATATACCATTTGAAGACCAGCCATGTTCGTCGTCTCCGATGAGGCTTCTGTTTGTATCTGCGCTAAGAGTTGTCTTTCCTGTGCCGGAAAGCCCAAAGAACAATGCAACGTCACCGTCTTTACCAACGTTTGCGGAGCAATGCATTGGGAAAACATCTTGCTGTGGAAGTATGTAGTTCATTACATAAAAGATGCCCTTTTTCATTTCGCCAGCATATTTAGAACCTGCGATCAATACAGTTTTTTCTTCAAAGTTAACTAAAATGGCAGCTTCGGAATATGTTCCATCTTCTTCAGGAACACACTTTACTCCAGGTGCACAAATAAGTGTAAAATCAGGAACGTATCCGGCAAGTTCCTCCTCTGATTCCGGCCTTATAAGCATAGTCCTCATAACTAAATTTTGAGCAGCCAGTTCATTTATGCAGCGTACCTTGATCCTGTTATTCTTATCTGCTCCAGCGAAAGCATCGCATACAAAAACGTCTTTATTTTCTAAATACTTTTTTATTTTATTAAATACTTTATTGTACACTTCAAGCGAAGCAGCCTTATTGGCGCCGCCCCAGCTTACCAGTTCTTTAGCTTTGCCGACTTCAATGGTAAAACGATCGTTAGGTGAACGTCCGGTATATGGTGAGGTATTTAATAATAGCGCACCGTTTTCCATCAATATTCCCTCATCCCTCTTAAGTGCTTCTTCGTAAAGCTCTGGAGCATTTAAATTGTAATATACATTTTTGGGGTTCAATATCCCGCTTTTTCCCAATGGATACATAATTTTCCTCCTTATAAATTTGAATAATTTTATTTAAAATACTGCAAAAATCATATTTTTTTATGCAGCACTTACATTGCCTCCAAAGTTCCCCACTTTATAGTATTCAACATATAATCCTGTTTTCCTGCCTAAATTAATAATTTTTTAAAAAGTTTTTTAAATTTTTAGCCATTTTTAAAAAATCTTCTGTGGAGAACTGCTGTGCCCTATATGAAGGATTTAAATCCAAATCTTTAAAAAACGTTGATGCAACGTCTTTTTTTACTCTAAACGCCGAAGCAAAATTATTCTCCACAGTTTTTCTCTTCATTGCGAACAAAGCACGCGTAATTTCAAAAAATTCCTTTTTAAACTCAAACTCTCTGTTCACTATATCGAAGTTAACAACAGAGGAGTCTACTTCTGGCTTAGGTAAAAAAGAATTCTTTGAAACATTAAATAGTATATGCGCTTTACTATAAAAAGAAACTGCAATTGTAAGAGCGCTTTTATCTCCTTCATTACATATTCTTTGGGCAACTTCTTTTTGCATCATTAAAACCATGCCGCTAACAGGCAAGTTTTCCTCTAAGAACCGCATTATTATCGGTGTAGTAATATTATATGGCAAATTAGCTACCACAAAGAAATCATTATCTCCAAAATGCTCCTTAGCATCTGCCAAAAAGTCTGCTTTTAGGGCATCTTCATTTTTAACAAAAACGTTGTTTTCGTTTTCAAGTATCATATGAAGTGCTTCAAAAAGCCCTCTGTCTATTTCATAGGCCAATACTTTTTTTGATCTCTTTGCCAGTAAAAGCGTCAGTGCGCCTAGCCCAGGGCCTATCTCAATGATATAGCTATTTAAAGGAGCAGCATTTGCTATTTTTACTAGAGTATTTTCATCTACCAAAAAATTTTGCGAAAATCTCTTTTGCGGCGAAAGAGAATATCTTTTTAGCAATTCATTTACGACTTTTGGCGAATAAACTTTCATGTGTTACCGTCTTTCTTCTTTAATCTAATATTATATATATTATATATATTAAAAAACCGCTTGCAAGCGGTTTTTTAATATAAAAATTATATCTAATTTAATTATTTAAAGAAATTGTGATTATCTATCGTTTTATAAAATGTTCTTGATCCCCAAGAAGTCCCCAATCTAGACGGCCTGAAATACATTACGTTACTTGGTAAGGACTTACCTCCGGAACATACTTTTCTGGCATTGTTTAAGCTCCTAGAACTATAACTGCCAAGGCTTGCAAACTGGCCGGACTGATTAACCACACCAGACATTGTATTTGGATATTTAGAACTAGCTATTCTGTTTAATACAACAGAACCAACAGCTATTTGCCCTGCGTCGCTCTCTCCGCCTGCCTCTGCATATATAAGCTTTGCCAGAATTATAATATCGGAGTTGCTGTATTGAGATGCTGTACCGATATTTACTATCTTTGTGACAGGATTCTTAGTGACTTCTTCAGAAACCAATTTTGTAGTAGATTTTACGCCGTTTCTATACACTGTCCTGTAAGTTAATTCTTTTTCACCTTTAACGCCTTTTTGTGTTACTACGCTTTTGCCGCTAACAAGCGAAGAGTCTTTCTTCTCTACAGTTTTATATTCAATAGCCTCTGTCTTAACCGTCGTTTCAATCTCAATATCAACTACAACGATATTTAACCCATCGGTTAACTCGACATTTCCTTTAGGGGCTACTTCATCGTCTGAATCATATGTGACCCTGGCCATAGCTAAGGCATCTATAACCGTACCTTCGCGCATATAAACCGTTTGTTCCTCGTCGCCCTTTGTGACCGTGATTGTCATTAGTGGCTTTAATTCTTCTATCTCTCCTGCTGAAGTTACGTTTGTAAATACATACTTGGCTTCGCTGTTTTCATTATTTTCTGCTGTATCGTTATAAGCAGATGAATTTTCCGCATTTACAGATTCGTTAGTCGCATTAAAGAAAAGCGGAACAATAAAAATACCAATTAATATGCAAGCGCAACCGGCAGATGCTATTATAACTGTTAATTTATTCCTTATGATAAAATTGTTAAAACGCTTGAATAAATCTGGCTTTTTTCTATGAGATGTTCTTCCTAAATATATTTCCGTATTTTTATTTTTAACTGAGTTAGGATTTTTAGATTTCTTATTAAATTTTAAAAGCTTAGGCGCCGCTTTTATAAACCGTGTTAACTTTACAAAAGCTGTCGTAAACAAAGACAGTATAGAAATAAAAAATCTACCGACTTTATTCGTAAAACGAAGCTTCTTTCTTTTTCTTTTTCTCGGCGCTATGATTATGCTTCTTTTTTCTATTTTCATACATAATTCCCCTTAATTGTAACGTTATTATATTACAATGTGTTTAAAAAGTCAAACGCATTGTAATTCTTTTGTAACAATTTTGCACAATTATAATAAATATTATACCTGTATGCTGACATTAAATTAAGCTAATGAACAATCTGCTTGTTTTCCGCATATTGAAAAAAGCGTATTTTTCTAATATAATCATAATTACATATTAAAAGAGGAAGTAAGATATATGAAATCTATATTAAAGAAATTTTTTGTATTCCTCATCACAACAACAATTATTGCAACTGCCCTGTCTGGCTGTACTATCTCAAAAGCGGTTAACGCCTTTGCCTTTCTAAAATGTATAGCAGAAAAAGACTTTGAAAACGCATATACTTATATATGGCCGTATTCTCCAACATACCCAACAGAAGAAGAATTCGTAGAAGAATATGAAGATCTATTCGATAAACTCTCAATTAATAATGTTGAATATAAAAATGCTTCTATTAAATCCGATGGTGAAGACTACTTACTTTCTTATACATTAACATATGCAACTGACCACTATGGTGATATTACAAACGATTATACTATATGTCTTAAAAGCACCGGCTTTGGTTATTATGTCAATTTTGAGGAAAGCGTTATCTTTCCGGATATGGAATCCGGAGATACGGTTTGCGTATCCGAGATAGAAGGCAGCCGTGGCGAGATCTTTTCTTCAGACGGAAAAGCGATAGCAGGAAATTCATATGCCCCGACCGTTTATGTCGACTTAACCGTAGCTGAGGATTTAGACGCTATAGCTTCTGAACTTTCATCTATACTTTCACTTGATGAGACTACAATATTAAATAAAATGACTAAAGCTAAAGACTCGGAACTTGAGACTGTCGAAATTTACTCTTACTTAGAAGGGCAGTTATCCGATGATAAAATAAGCCAGATAGAAGAAATCAAAGGTGTCGCCATAGATACATCTTATCTAAAACCAATAAGGTACTACCCCCTTCACGAAGCAGCGGCCCACATAATAGGTTACACCAGCTCTCCATCCGAAGAAGATATGGAAAACTCTATAGAAAAAGGTTATGATCCTTATGGTCTTGTAGGTAAGACTGGTATAGAGCTTGCATTTAACGATGCTTTGAGCGGTTCTAACGGAACAATAGTATATATAAAAGATTCATTTGGCAATAATAAACGTACAATATACGAAAAGGATGCCAAAGACGGCGAGGATCTATACTTAAGCATAAATTATGATATGCAGCAATACTCCTATGCTCTTTTAGATAACTACCTTTCTAAAGGCCAGTCTGGCGTAGTTATAACACTTAATGCAGACACGGGAAGTTTATTGTCTGCCGTATCTTATCCCTCATTCGACAGTATGATTTTTAATCTTTCCGTGAGCGATGAGACGTGGGAAGCGCTTAACTCGGACGAAAATGCAGATCCACTTTTCTCAAGGATAACCCAGGGCCTATATCCTCCCGGAAGTGCTATTAAACCTTTTACGGCAGCAGCGGCACTTGAGGCTGGAGCAATAACCGTAGACACGCCTTTTCCTGAAACCGAAACCATTGAAGATGATAAATGGACTCCAAGCTTTGAAACATGGGGCTACCCAGCTATAAAAAGGTATGAAGACCCAGGGTCGCCTACAACCCTTACAAATGCTATGATATATTCGGATAACATATACTTTGCATACGCCATGCTAATGCTCGGCAAGGACAAGTTGGTGGATTATTTGCAAAAAGCCGGCATGGATGAAGCAATTGCTTTTGACCTGCCTGTTGCCTCATCGTCTATAACAAATGAAAATACGGAAATAAATAGGAAGCTCTTAGCAGATATGGGTTATGGCCAAGCTGAAATAGTAATGACCCCGCTTCAGTTAGCCGCAATGTATACGGCATTATTAAATGGAGGAGACGTGCTGGCCCCAAAACTTGTTGAGGCTACCGGCGGATATACAGAAGATGAATATGTAAAGACAGATACATCAGAAAAAAATGTGGCATTCGAAAGTATAATGGAGCAAAGTACAATAAATACCCTGCTTCCCATATTAAAAAAAGTTATTTCCGAAGGAACAGGCTCCAGTGCTAATATACAAGGGCTTGAATTGGCCGGGAAAACAGGAACGGCTGAAATAGGTTCAAGCAAAACAAGAGAAATCTCTTGGTTCATTGCATTTGAAACAGAAGGTACGGACAGGCTCTTAGTCTTGGTTATGATAGATGCGAACCCAGAATCTGGTAAAGTTAAGTTTCCTATAACTAAAAAGCTTTTTACATATTATAATTCAAACATAGCAACCGAAGACGACGACTCAACTACAAATAACGATGATAATTAAAAAAGCATGTAACTTACATGCTTTTTATAAATTTTTAAACGCCTCTCGTTTGCGTATTTGGTATATATTTTTTAGCTATATCTGCCGCTTTTTTAACAAGTTCAATGCTTACAGGCTCTGGAAATATACGGCCCTTTATATTCGGCGGCTTTCTATATTGCTGTATATAATATGCCTTTGCGCCTTTAAGTGTCTTAGCTATTTCCTCAATATCCTCTAAGTCTAAAAGAGGCATATACGTGGTCCTGAATTCATAGTCTACATCTTGATTTAAAATAAATTCAGCGCTTTTAAATATGGCTTCTTCATCCGCACCTTTTGTCACCAATTCGTATTTGCCTTTTGGCGCTTTTATGTCCATTGCAACGTAGTCTACAAGCCCTGTAGATAAAACCTTTTTAAGTTCATCAGTCAGCTGGCCGTTAGTGTCCAGCTTTACAAGTAAAGGCAGTTC
>JAWKQI010000003.1 GCA_041390245.1 Eubacteriales bacterium | reverse complement strand
CAATTTAAGTCATTAACCTTCCATCTAACGTTAATATACATCTGTATCTTTACATTGTCAAACTTTTTTGGTAAAAAGCTTCTTTGTTAAAAATCAATTAACTACCACTAGTAATTTATATTAATTATTTTTAGTAATCTTATATCCAATAAGTTTATAAAAAATCCATAAGAAATAACAATTGACAATTCCAGAAGTTATAGATATAATTAGTAGCGTGCTACATAATTAATAAGGAGCAGGCTGATGAACGAAGTAGAAAGCGTTGGGCTTTTAATCAAAAAAATCCACGATGCCATAGGGGCTATCACAAATATTGAGCTTAAAGAATTGGATCTAACTATGTCCCAATCGCGCGTACTTTATTTTCTTTATCAAGTTAGAGGGCATAATGTTTCGATAAGGGAAATTGAAAACCACTTCTGTGTAAAACATACGACGGCACTAGGCATTTTAAACCGGTTAGAAATCAAAGGATTTATTACGAGTACTGGCAGCCGTGACGATAAAAGAGTACGTAATGTCGAGATTACAACTAAAGGTAAAAAAATACATGAAGCGATTTTATCAAAGTTCTCTAATCTAGAGGAAAGATATTTAAAGGGTTTCACATCAGAAGAATTAAAAAGTCTTAAAATGGCGCTTACAGTTATCAATTCAAACCTACAAGAACTAAGATTTTAGGCACTGTTTTAGAGTCTTAAATTTAGCAAACTACAAAAGGAGAAAAGACATAAACAATATGAGCAATATCAACAGTAAAAACATAGAGATTTTTAGAAACGCACCAGTACCCAAAGCGGTCATGATGAATATCATACCTTCTGTCGTAAGTATGTTAATGATCCTTGTATACAATTTAGCAGACACATTTTTTATCGGGCAGACTGGCAACGCCTATATGGTCGCTGCCGTATCGCTGGCAACGCCGGCCTTTCTTTTTTTCCTGGCAGTTGGATTGCTGTTTGGTATTGGCGGAACCTCCATGATTTCACGAAAGCTTGGAGAAGGAAATATAAAAGTTGCTAAAAATACATCTTCCTTCTGCTTCTGGACTGGTATGGCCGTAGGTATTTTGGGGCTTGCCGCTTTTCTGATTTGGATCGGCCCTATCAGTAACATTGTCGGAGCTACCCCGGATACCGTTGAATATGTACAGCAATACCTACAAATCGTTGCTTTGGGAATCCCTGTCCTTGTAGTTAGCAACAGCTTTAGTCATATCATACGTGCCGAAGGAAAAGCCAACCTTTCCATGATGGGCATGATACTAGGTAATCTTATCAATATTATTCTGGACCCAATTATGATCCTCGGGTTTGGCTGGGACGTAACCGGTGCCGCTATAGCTACGGTGATTGGCAATATGGTCGCCGCTTTTTTCTACATTGGTTACTTTGTTTTAAAAAAATCTATTCTTTCAATAAACTTAAAGGACTATAAAATGAATGGCGGTATTGCCAAAGGTGTTGTCGCCATTGGTGTTCCTGCTTCGCTTAACAACCTTTTATTAAGCGTTTCCAATATCGCAATCAACAATTTTATGACCGGCTACGGTGATATGGCTGTCGCAGGGCTTGGAGTTGCTTTTAAGGTTAATATGATAGTTGTTATGCTTTTGATTGGAGTTGGAACTGGTATTCAGCCTATACTTGGTTTCTGCTTCGGTGCGGGCAACAAAAAAAGATTTAATGCCGTATTAAAATTCTCTGTGCTGTTTTCCGTTGTATTAAGCGCTATTATGACTGCTATTTGTTATTTTGGAGCTGGGCCTATAGTAAGCGCATTTCTGAATGAAACGAACGCGCATGCCTATGGCATGCAATTTGCAAGGATACTTATAATATCCGGCCCAATTTTAGGTATACTGTTTGTTTTAACCAATACAATCCAGGCCATGGGCGCGGCGATACCGTCTCTTATTCTCTCCGTCAGCCGTCAGGGGCTTGTATATATACCTGTTCTTATTTTGTTTAATAAAATTTTTAATTCTCCTGATATGCTTGCCGCGGCACAGCCGGTCACCGATTATATAGCGACGATCATATCAATTGTTTTATATATGACAGCTTACCGCAAGTATTTTAAAAACAGAATAAATAAAATAAAGAGCAATGATACCTTAGACGAAATTAATACCTAGGGCTTTGAGAAACGTAGTAATATCAATGGTTCGCAGACAATCTGCGAGCAGTATTCACATAAAAAATATGGTTTACATCTTAGAAAGAAGGTCTTCCTTTTTTTGCTTTGATACTGATGGGCTAAAGATCAGCAAATTTATTACACAAACCGAATGGCGAAAGCTACATAAACATGACAGTGCTTATTTTTGCAAATGTATCTATTCGTGATAAATCTATTAATGTCCCGCTCACTCGGAGAGCTTCAAATTGAAAAAGGCCGCTTATGATTTACTGGAACAGCCCCACGAAGGTGACCCCATCCTTACCATATAGGTGATCAAAGTATCGCACTTGAATAAATCCTTAGTCAAATTTATAACTCCGCATAATATTTTTACCTATTATACCATGCGGAGCTTACGTTTAATATTATAATTTATTTTTTGTACCAGAACTCACATTACCCATTCTATTACTCAATAGTGGCTTCTTTTTTCTTAAATACACCCATTTTGAAAATGTACATTGTTATGAATACCCCAGCCGCTGCTGCAACAATAGCTGTTATTATTAGTGAAATAATAAGGGTGAGCGTTGACGTACCACCTGCAGTTTCTGCCTGTACTAAGCTCTCCTCTTCGGGAAAGTTGTTTATGGCACCTTCAACAATGGCATCGGATACAAAATAGCCGGAACAATGATAGATCTCAAAAGTCGCATAGCCATCTCGCGTCTACAACCGCCGATTGCATCCCTTCGATGATCCCGGCTTGTTTATAAGAATAGTATAGATAGAGCGTATCCCCAGGCTCGTTTTCACTCGCATAAAATGTATACGAAAATATACCTGGCAGTTCTCCGTGATAATTAAAGTTTAGCTGATACACATCGAATCCGCCCGCTGCTTGGGATAACAATTCATCTTTAACCATACTCATGGACAAATCAAGAGTACTGAGGTCTTCCGGTAATTCGTTAAGTGTACTACCATCTATTGTACAGGTATAGTCACCAAAGTCTATTTTTTAGAACGCCTTGACTGTCTTTGAGCTGAGAGAGTACAGTTATCGGTATCTCCGTCTTCCCCTCCATGTTAACGCTTATTACACCCCCTGCTTGTGCCTCTATTATCATTTCTTCAACATCAGGCCACTCAAGAGGTTCTTCGGATGTGGGTGAAGGCGTTGGTTCAGTTGTTGCGCTGGCACTTGGTTGTATTGTTGCCTTAGCCGTTGTAGTCGCCATTGCGGATCGCTTTGGGGTAGGTGATGATTCTGATGTCGCTGTTGAAGACGGTTCGGGTGTCGGTGTGGGTTCTACTACAGTTGCTGTTAAGCTTTTAGATATGCTACCCGTGTATAATTCCGTCTTATCCTCATTCCAATACCCAAATTGACCTGATACGCTAATAGTGCCCGTATCTCCAGGGCTTGCGCTTGAACTGACAGTAACGCTCACATTGACGCTCTTGGACCCACTGGTATTTTCTCCTCCGCTCCCAATTTCAAATCCGCTCCCACTTCCGGAAAAAACGCCTGAAGTGCTAATGCTCGTTACCATGGCAGATGAAACGTCGCTTCCGCTGAGCGTTATCGTATACGTATAAGTTTTCCAGCTTCTACACTTTTTGGTCCGGATATACTAATAGAAGCAGAGCTTGCAAATGCTGAACTTAAAGGTATTATAGAACCAATAAATACTACTGCAATTGCAAAAAATATTAATTTTTTCATGTTATCCTCTTTTCTATAATTGTATCAAACCGTACATATGCGAACGGACTAAAATATAATCAGCAATATCTATATTGCCGCTGTTATTTACATCGGCGCTAAAAAACTGCAAAGTATTAAGATTAATAAGCCCGTACAAGAACGACCGAATTAAAATATAATCAGCGATGTCTATTTGCCCGTTACCGCTGACGTCTCCCCGTATAGCCAAAGTCAGCTGATCCTTGACGGTATCATTAACGATTAGCTTAACCACCATCCCCGATGCAACCGTATCGCCAGTATATTCATTACCATCTTTGTCATAGACTTTAATATCCGCGGCATCGTTATCCAGATTTGTTTTAAGCTCAGTAACCGATGTATTAATTGAGACATCTCTTAATAGGCTGTTCTCAGTATCTATGGTATATACTAATGATTTAATTTGAGATGATTTAACAGTGACAGTGCAAGTGTCTGTAAAACCACCGTCTCCCGTGGTCACTGTTATTGTTACTGTACCAGAACTAACACCTGAAACCGTACCATCTGCAACGGTTGCAATGCTGTCATCACTTGATGCCCATGATACGTTTTTATTAGAAGCATCTGATGGCGTTATGGCAGATAAAAGCGTTTCACTCTCTCCAACTTGCAGTGCTAAAGTCCCATCTAGCGAAATTCCTGTAACATATATAAATGGCACTTCCTGTAATACCGGGTATCTCTCTCCTTCAACTATTTCCCAAACATCTTCAAAATAAAACCCAGAATAGGTAGATTGATACTTCATTTCATTTAAAGTTTTACTACTCATCGTACCGATAGCGGTACCGTCTCCTATCCCGGTTGAACTTATATCGGCATAATAGCATTCATCAAATGTACAACGCCAAACCCCTCCTGCGATACCTCCAAAGTGCTCATCTGCAGTGATTTCTCCGATATTGTAACAGTGATTAATAGTACATGTAATAGAATCATCAAAGTCTCTGTTGCAATAACCAGCAATCCCGCCCGAATGTATAACCGCAAATACCTCACCGGTATTAAAACAACTTGATATAATTCCCGGATAAAGGTAGCCTACAATACCACCCGCGCGCGTCGAATAAGTATCTGTTCCTATAATGCTTCCGGTATTGTAACACATATCGACTGTTCCACCATAATTCCCCCCGACAATCCCCCCAAAGTTTACTTCTCCAAATATCGAATTTATGTTGGCACAAGAGCGAATAGTTCCGTAATTTTGACCCGCAATACCGCCTCCATCTGAATTCGTTACGATAACAGCATCATTAACACAATCCGAAACAGTTCCCATATTAAATCCTGTAACACCGCCGACGTTATACATTCTTGCTGTAATGGTTCCGGTTGTATTGCAGTTACTTATCGTTCCTTTGTTCTTACCTGCGATAGCGCCTGCATAATCACGTGCCGAGATAGAACAATCCAACATATTAAGATTTTTTACAACAGCACTTGCAGATATTTCTCCAAATAGGCCGTTGTTTTTTAGGGATATATCAGTTTTTATATATAGCCCTGTTATGCTGTAAGTATTACCATCAAATGTCCCACTGAAATCGATTGGATCCCATCCTTCGCCATCGTTCCAGTATACACCGCCCTCAGATGTTGCTTCCGACATGTCAATATCGTCAAGCATAATAAAATAGGCATCAGGATAATACCTAACAGCATTAAGTTGTTCAGGTGTTGATACACCATATGGATCACTTTCAGTACCATCACCTTGAGTAATCGTTCCGCTATCTGCAAATGATATATTTGGGCACAAAAAACAAGCATCACTATTGTTGCAACCACAGTTATAGCAAATCCTTCAATGATCCTTTTTTCACTATATTATCCTCCAAGGACTTTAATATTTAGTACATTATTTCAAGAAATTTTTAGGTCTGTATATTTTTGTATGTGTATGTATATATTACCACTGTATATTTAGAATTTCAATTAGGTTGAGATAAAGGCTACAGTAAAAGACAAAACAAGCTATTTTAATCCATTTTATATTATTTAGTGTTATCTACGTTATAAGTACGGTTATAAGGAAAACTTTATATTTGTTATTATCTTTGACTGCATTTGCCCTTTCAGAAACTCCGACTATTTGCAAAGTTATAAAAAACAATTAATGCTTAAAAAACGCCAAAAACGCCGATTATAAGCGATTATTGGCAATTATGCGAAAAAAACCCGGCCAGATTTTCATCTAACCGAGCCCTTCTTATATGGTCAGAGTGAAATTATAGGGCTTTGAGAAACGTAGTAATATCAATGGTTCGCAGACAATCTGCGAGCAGTATTCACATAAAAATATGGTTTACATCTTAGAAAGAAGGTCTTCCTTTTTTGCTGAAACTCTGATTCGGTCAGTATTCCAGCATCCCTTAAATCAGCCAATTTCTTAATTTGAGTTGGAATATCTTCAATTGTAGACGTTTTTTCCGTAGTTGTCTTATTATAATAATTTTTCAATTCAAAAAAAAATCAAATTTAAAATATTATTGAGATTATCCTGATTTTTTCCCCAGTCAATCAGGCCATATTTTGAGGCTGAAGTGATAGCGATTTGGGACATACCATTAGCGGTAGGGCTTATAGTAATCAACAGGTTTTCTCCCCATGATTTCCAACTAACGCCTGTTTTTATTTTAATTGTACGAGAAAGAGAGTTCGAATCGTTAATAGAAAATTTATTGGATTTCTTTAAAGCTGAAACAGTCGCCCTAAAAGTATCATCTGGAGTATATTCAATTACTTGTCTTCCAGATGTATTTGCATTGAATGCCATGTGACTCCCCCCTTGCTCTCTGTATTAAATATAACACTTAACAATAAAATATTCAATAAATCGTTCTTGAAACGCCTACCTTAACAACGAGCGTCCTTATAGGACTTACCATTGCAAACCAGCATGAATACAGGCAAAGTAAAAGACCGTCGACAAAAGCCTCCGGTCTTTTCCAGTGGTCGGGGTGACAGGATTTGAACCTGCGACCTTTTAGTCCCGAACCAAACGCGCTACCAAACTGCGCTACACCCCGTCTTAAGTGGAGCCAACGAGGGGACTTGAACCCCTGACCTGCGCATTACGAATGCGCTGCTCTACCAACTGAGCTACGTTGGCAAAAAACCACCGTGAGATATTATAACATAACCCTTTTTTACTGTCACTATCTTTTTTAAGACTCATTTTAAAACTTAGCCCAAACTTTAAAATGCGCAATATTGCGCATTTTAAATTAATACTAACTTTTAATAATATTTTTTATCTAAATATTAAGATTAAGCCCAATATTGGCAAAATTCCCATAAATATATATCTTACTATCTTCTTATTTAGCTTCTTGTATACTTTTAACCCTAAGAAACCAGCCACGAGGCACGCTATGGAGGATAAGACTGCCTCTATCGAGAGTTGTGGAGTCAGCGGAGTATAAATCGCATACATTACAACTGAAGCCAGGCCTGTAAATACATATGAAAATTCCATAGTACCTTTAAGAGACAAGCTGTCTTCACAACAGCCAAAATAATACATTGTAAAAAATGGGCCTGTCATATTAAACATACCGGTGGCTATACCGGCTATAAACCCTACAATAGATCCGTTTATAAAGTTGGCCTTTAAATTTATTTTAAATTTAGGATCCGACGTGAAATAAAAATACGGGACCAAACATATCAAGAAAATACCGAATATCAGTCTAACTATTTTCTCATCCAGAGTACGTATAAGATATACTCCTGGCCAAATGCCTAAAAGGCAAAATAATATAGGAACGAGTACAACTTTAAAATTGATGTGCTTCCTTAAATAAACGGCCATCTGGACCGCCATAAAGACTATTACGATAGTCCCTATAAACATGCTTTCTTTATATGGAAGTATAAACGGCATTAAAAACATAGCTGTAATAGCATACCCAAAGCCTGTGCAGCCCTGTAAAAAAACAGAGAAAAAATTTATTGCCGTTACTCCGACTATTGTAAGAATATCCACATCTTTTTCCCCCAGAAATCAGAGACATTAAATAAAATTTAATAGCGAAAGATATGATATTAGTGGAAATGACATTGTTTTATGCCGCTTCTTTGCTAAAAATATTTAAAGTGCTTACAGTGAAGACGCTTATGTTTCTTATAATAAAATCCCAACGTTTAAATTATAATATAGTTAGATTATATAAGCAATAGATTTTACTGAGCAAATTTCATCTTATACTTTTAAATATTGCAAAGAACCGATAAATATGCTATTTTAAATATGTTAACTGAAGATTTAAATAAGTATTAAGGAGGATATTATTATGCCATTGGTTACTACAACAGAAATGTTTAAAAAAGCTTATAACAACGGATATGCCATAGGTGCATTTAACGTAAATAATATGGAGATAGTTCAGGGTATCACAGAAGCTTGCTATGAACTAAACGCTCCTTTAATTTTACAGGTTTCAAAAGGTGCAAGAAACTACGCAAATCCTATTTATCTAAAAAAGTTGGTAGAAGCAGCTTTAGAAGCCACCGGCCTTCCTATCGCTCTTCATTTAGACCACGGCGATTCTTATGAAACTTGTGTTTCATGTATAGACGGAGGTTTTACCTCAGTTATGATAGACGGTTCACATCTTCCATTTGAAGAAAACATAGCCTTAACTAAAAAAGTCGTTGAATATGCTCACGCACGC
Source organism: Eubacteriales bacterium (assembly GCA_041390245.1). NCBI lineage: Bacteria > Bacillati > Bacillota > Clostridia > Eubacteriales > Eubacteriales bacterium. Next base: position 225,756 of record JAWKQI010000003.1, on the reverse strand, counting down.
GGTGTTGTCGTTGAGGCTGAACTTGGCCGTTTAGCAGGTGTTGAAGATGAAATAAAAGTTTCTGCAGAAGATTCTTCATATACCCGCCCTGAAGAAGTTGAAGAGTTCGTTACTAAAACAGGTGTGGATTCTTTGGCAATAGCTATAGGAACAAGCCACGGTGCTTTTAAGTTTAAAGGCACGCCAAAATTAAGATTCGACATTTTGGAAGAAGTCAGCAAGAGACTGCCTGGTTTCCCAATAGTCCTTCACGGTGCTTCATCTGTTACACAGTCTGATGTTCAGAAGATCAACAAATACGGCGGCCAGATGCAAGGTGCACAGGGCGTTCCTGAAGAAATGCTTAGGAAAGCGGCTTCAATGGCTGTATGTAAGATAAATATAGACTCTGACCTTCGCCTCGCGATGACAGCAGCTATCCGTGAACATCTGTTCGAAAACCCAGCTCATTTCGACCCAAGGCAGTATTTAGCTCCGGCTCGTGAGTCTATTAAAAACTTAGTTAAACATAAAATAACAGACGTTTTAGGTTGTGAAGGCAAAGCTTAAAACTAATTAGTAAGATTTAAAAAACAGCAGTTAGTCTAACTGCTGTTTTTTGTTTAAAAATCTCTTTGTCCGTTTTTATCTATTACTTTATATATAAGCTTTGGTTTTTTTATTGGTCCGTCTTGTATATTAACTGTATCTTTTAAAATAAAACATGCCTCATCAAACTTGGCTTCGTTGTTAGAATATAGCCTCATCAGCACGTCACCTTTAAATACCTTGTCATTAAGCCTTTTTTCAATATATATTCCCGCTTTATAATCTATACTGTCATTCAGTTTTCTTCGTCCTGATCCTAAGCTAATTGAGGCTTGCCCTATCTTTGGTACATCTATAAAACCAATATAACCGTCTCTTTTTGCTATTATGTCCCTTGCAAATTTGGTCTCGACAAAGCTGTTTAAATCTTCGATAAAACTCGTGTCACCGCCTTGATAAGATATCATTTGCTTTAGCTTATTTATTGCGCTTTTATCCCCTATGCTCTTTTTAGCCTTTAAAACCGCCTCCGAATAATTTTTGGCATTGCCTGTTAGAAATATCATCTGCGAGGCCAGGGCAATAGAAACTTCAAATAAATCTCCCTTTTCACGCCCTTCAAGTATGTCTATAGCTTCTTTAACTTCAAAAGCATTGCCGACTGCCCTCCCAAGCGGCTGGTTCATATCCGTTATGAATGCAGTTACATTTCTTCCGGCTTTGGTTCCTATATCTACCATCTCCAAAGCAAGGGCCAAACTATCTTCATATTTTTTCATAAATGCACCGTTGCCTGTCTTTACATCAAGAACTATGGCGGGCGCCCCAGAAGCTATCTTTTTGCTCATTATACTGCTTGCTATAAGTGATACGTTACTAACAGTTGCAGTAACATCGCGAAGTGCATATATCTTTTTATCGGCCGGACAAAGTTTAAGGGTCTGCCCCGCAATTGCTAAGCCGATATCGTTTACTTGTTTTTTAAATTCGTCTAAACTCAAATTTACGTTGAAGTTAGGAATTGCCTCTAATTTATCGAGCGTACCGCCCGTATGCCCAAGGGCCCTGCCTGAAAGCTTGGCAACGCGTACTCCGCATGCTGCTGCAATTGGTGCTGCAACCAAAGTTGTCGTATCTGCTACCCCTCCGGTAGAGTGCTTGTCCGCCACGACACCTTTGATCCCCGATAGATCCATCTTTTCTCCTGAGTTTAGCATAGAAATAGTCAGGTTAGCGGTCTCATCTTTGCTAAGCCCCTTTATATACATCGCCATAAGCAACGCCGAGGCCTGATAATCCGGTATGCTCTCTTCAGTAAATCCTTTAACAAAAAAATCTATTTCCTCTTGTGTTAACTCTTTACCGTCCCTTTTCTTTTCTATAATATCGATAATATGCATATAACATATCTCCTTTTTAAGGGCATTTCCCGCATCCCTTTGACCTTACGGTATACTTTTTTGCGAATGAGACCGGATGATAAGACATTTTTGCCTGCCTTAAACCTTCATCACCCATGTCTTCCTGACGGTTTACAAACTTATAATTATAAAAATTATGCCTTAAAAAATCTCTGTTTATGATCTGGTATATTCCCTGGTATCTATAATCTGCTTTTTCTACAAGTATAAGTGCGGTATCTTCATTAAGCGCCGTTCCAAACGAAAATGCTTTGATTTTACCGCCTATTTTTATTACACATCCGCTTAAACCAAGTTCTTTATAATGTTTAAGGGCACGCTCTATAGCATCAGATTCAAAATAACTGTATTTATCCGAAAAATCCTTTTCCTTAGACCAACTTTCCTGCATCTGCATGCATTCTTCAAAATAAATATCAGAGTAGGCATCGTATTCATAATCGTATTCTTTGATAAACCGGTTTACGTGGTTTTTCTTAGAATGGTATTTTTTGCCTGGAAGCGTAATAAGTTTATTTACGTCGTATACATACTCAAAGTTATTTCTGTCTTCAACTATGTCGTAAACGTCGCTAAAATCTTTTTTTATTTTTTCTTTGACCCTTTCGTTGACAGCCCTTATGCAGATAAACCCGTTTACTCTTAACATACACTCATTTATCGCGCTCATATAAGGAGATAAATCCAAATCCTTTTTTGATAAATAAGGTGGTGTCAAAAAACATGCATCTTCTTTTCCTGCGGCGATAATAAGTGCATCCCCTAATATAATGTACCTTAGATTTATCATTTTTTGCCACATGTATAGGTTGGCAAAACACGCATCGCTATTTAATTTTTTTTCGCCAGCAAGAAACTTTTCGATTATGTCTTTATCTTTTAGTTCAATTGATTTAAAGTCTTCTCTTCTAATATTCATATGCCATATATTATATGCCGTTTTTACGATATTTGCAAAAATCTAGCTGTAACTCCCTCATATCTTTTTAGCTTAATTTTATTCTTCATTCTTCAAAAAATGACTTCACCCTATCATAAGTATGCTTTAATTCATCTAAATCATGATAGTTCCTCCCGTAAACCTCGGTTATAAGCCCGCCTGTATAATTTACCTCCTTAAGCTTATTTTTAAACTTTAAAAAATCCATTTCCCCGGTAAAGGGAAGACATGGTTCCACTCCCTTATCAGTATATCTAAAATCACATATATGAATGTTTGCAAGCCTGTCTCCCATTGCATCGATATATTTATCCACACTTATCCCAGATTGCGCCGCCTGCTTAATATCAAGAGTAAACCTAAGGTTGTCAAGATAGCCGTTAGCATCCATCTTTTCAACAAATCCTGGGTTTGAAAAAGCACACCAGTAGACATTTTCCCATGCCAAGCTAACGCCATAATCAGCTGCTGCATCTATTAGTTTCCTAGTTTTATCTGCGCAGGCCTTGTAATTTATGTAAAGCTCTAAATTCCCCTTATAATTTGCCGGGCCATGAAAAGAATACATTGTAGCTCCTAGGCAGTTCGCCGCCTTGACTATTTTCATAAAATAATTAAACGCGTCTTTTCTTGAACGCTCGTATATAGAAAAAATCTGTGGTTCAAACCCAACTGAAAACGCATGTACGGAGTGTGCCCTCATTCCGTTATCATCAAGCCTTTTCTTTAAATTTTTTATAAATTTAATTTTATATTCAGATGGACAACTTAAAAAAATTTCAACATCCTTTACGCCGATAGACGCCATAGCATCTATTGATTCTTCTGTAAAATACTTACCTATAAAACAAGCTGTAGACATTCCGCAAAACATAAACAATACTCCTTAATTTCCCAATAGTAATTATACCATTTAATTTAAATACTTCAATTTTAAATATCTTAATAAAAAATTAAAAATTGATGTACATTTTCTCTGCTCTTTACATATACTAAAAAAACGTATATGATATACAATATTCACCCTTAAAATCTTATATCTTATTTTATAGAGGTTGCCTTTGAAAGTTGCACTTATTAGACACTTAAAAGTTAATTTGGAAAAAACACCATTTTTTATGAGTAGCGCTCAGTTCGACAAATGGAACGGTGACTATGATAAAGCTCCAATAATTAAAGGAGACATAGACCTTAGTGGCATACGCTTTGACAAATATTACTGCAGTGATATGCCCCGCGCCATCGAAACAGCTGCACATATAACGGATAACTTCGTCATTTCACCGGAATTACACGAAGTCCCGATATTTCCATTTGTAAAGACTAAACGTATAAAGCTGCCATTTACAATTTGGCGCGTGTTTGGGCGTTTAGCATGGCTCTTTCACGCTAAATCTCAAACTGAAATAAAGATTTTGAGTGAGGAACGGGCCACAAAATTTTTAAATAAGGTCCTGCCTAATTTAAAATCCAATGTTGCAATTATAACACATGGATTCTTTATTTTAGGCCTTGCAAAACATCTAAAGAGTCTTGGATTTTCCGGCCCGCGTTATAAGTCCTTTAAAAACGGAGAAATGACTATTTACACATTAGAAGAATAAAAAAGCCCTTGCAAAAAAATGCAAGAGCTTTTTTTATTCTTCTAATCTATATTTTTTATAAAACATCTACGCCGCTTAGTATTAATAACTTCAAAAAACTTCCATAGGCTCTGAATTTTATCGTTTGTCTCAAGTTCAGGGCCTGTCTCAGCAAACTTGACTCCGCCTTCAACAGCAGATTTCATGACTGCATTCATTAAAACTGCAGGAAGGCCAGAACTTTGGTACTTAGGGTGCACTGCTATTAAATATAAATCCAAAATTTCCACGTTTTTAATGGCTTTTAAGATAGAAATAAAACCAAATGGGAAAAGCCTGCCTTTGTTTTGCCTTAAGCATTTATTAAGCGATGGTGCTGCTAACCCAAACCCAACGAGTTTACCCTCACTGTCTATTATAAATTTAGCATATTTAGGGTTCAATAAAGGTTTAAAACGGTTGTAATACTCTATAGCCTGATGCTGGTTATAAGGTACCACGCCGTATAATTCTTTATAACACTCATTTAAAAGATCGAATATCTGTATCACTATTTTGCTAGCCTGCGACATCCTTTTTATCTCAAGAAGCCTAAGTTTAGTGCGTTTTAAAACCAATTCTGCCATACGATCCATCTTTTTAACTATGGGGTCATCTTTTTGAGGCGTTGTAATACGGTACTCAAGCCAATCAGTCGCTTTTGTAAACCCCAGGGCTTCTAAATGTTCTTTATAATAAGGGTAGTTATTTATTGTAAACGAAAGCCCGTCATATTCAAAACCTTCTATCTGGAGCCCCTCTTTATCAAGGTCGGAAAAACCTAGCGGGCCATGGATTTCGCTAAGCCCTATTTCTTTAGCCCAATTTTCCACAGCACCTATCAAAGCAGCAGAAACTTCTTTGTCATCTATAAAATCTAACCTCGAAAACCTGATGCTCTTAGTTCCCCACTTTTTATTAGACTCTTTGCTGTTAATAGCACATACCCTGCCGGCTATTTCATCGTCTTTGTAAGCTAAAAAAAACTTTGCATCGTTGCAGTAATCGAAAGCGGCATTGGTTTTTGGAAAGTACATCGAAAACTCGTCTGCCTTAAGATCAGGTACATAATTCTTATATCCTGCAAAAAGCTTATCCGGAAAAATCCCTAAATAACCTAAGCTGCTTCTTTGTTTTGGCCTCCACAATATTAACCATATTAAATAAAATCCTACCTTTTTTACTGAATTATACCAAAAACACCAATATATTCAAATATTTTTTAAATAAGTTTCGACAAAATTGCCATAAGTTCTTTTTTGTTAACTGTGACCGGGTTCTTTTTCGTACTGAATCCTAAAGAAGCATCTGTCAGTTTTTTAAGGTCCTTTTGCTTTATATTATATGCCTTTAAATCTGTTGGTATATTTAAATCTACGTTTAACTTCTTAATCTGCGATATGAGCTCGTAAACATCTTTTTTGCCTAATACTGATTTTGCAATATCCTCATATTTTGAAACGCCTTTTTGATAATTATATTCCATTATATAGGGAAGCATAATAGCACAGGCTATCCCATGCGGTACATCATATATCGCTCCTAAACCTGCTGCAACGCCATGTGCTGCACCCAGCCCTGCACAGGCTATTATCATTCCGGAATACGTTGCGGCACAAGCCATTGTCTCCCTTGCCTCTATATCATTAGGGTCGTTATATGCGCGTCTTATAGCTGACAATGCTCTTTTAATATTATATAGGGCAAGCGCATCGCTAAAATCATTTGGAATCTTCGTTGTATAACCTTCTATTAACTGACATATAGCGTCCATTCCTGAAGGAGCTGTAACACTTTTAGGTACAGAAACCATCAGTTCGGCATCAATAAGTGCAATAACAGGAAGCATTTTATCGTGGCGTATACTATTTTTGAACCCTTCTGAAACAGAAGATATAACCGCATTCTTAGTTGCCTCAGAGCCTGTTCCTGCAGTCGTTGGTACAGCTATTAAAGGTATCGGGTCGTTTCTAACTGTTTTTGTGCCAATACCCTCCAGGTACTCCTTAACACTCCCTTCATTCGTTGCCATGGCGCTTACTGCCTTTGCCGTATCTATAACGCTACCCCCACCAACTGCAACTACAACATTTGCGCCAAAATACTTTGCAAGGCGGGTATTTTCATCTACTATCTCAGGAGACGGCTCTCTCGTTACCGGCGTTGAAAGTTTAAACGAAATACCTGCGTTTTTTAAAGCACTAAGCAATGATTTACAGTTGTCACTTTCTCTAAAAGATTTAGATCCAAACACCAAAAATGCTTTATCGCCAATTTCCTTAACTAATTCAGGTAGTTTTTTAAACCCGCCTACCTCAAATATTACCTTTCCAGGTATCTGTACTGAATAATTCATAAACTAAAAGCCTCTCAATTCTATTCTTTATCCTTATCGTAAATATATCTTATAGCCTCTGGAATCTTTATTTTCCCGTTAACCTTTTCAATCTTCTCCCCATTTCGGTTGCCCATACAAAGATCGCAAGTGTTTCCGCACTCCGGACAAATACACCTGCTCTTGCCCCTTTGCGACTGAATCATGTATGTACCGCACAGAATACAACTGCAGCGCATGTTATAAAACCTCACTTACTGTACAAAGTTTTTAAAAAGTGATATATTTATTTTAGCACATACTAATGAGGTATTCTACATGAAAAAAACAGTACTGTTTTTTATATGTTTTTTAATACTGGCTATTACACCATTAAGTGCATCGGCAGATTCTGAAATACTCACTATCCAAAGTGAGGGTATTGAAGTTTTTATGCTCCAAAAGCGCCTTTGCGACTTAGGATACTTAAATTACCGCGCAACAGGCTCCTATGGCTTGATGACGCGTAAAGCCGTTTCCGACTTCCAAGTTAAAAATAATCTTAGTGCAGATGGTTCTGCAGGCGAAGAAACCCTAAACGTCTTATTTTCTAATGATGCGCTGCGTGCTCCTATAACTGAAACCGTGACTTTATATAGTGGCCCGGCTTCCACAGGCACTGCCTCCAAATATGGCGAGGCTGTTGATTGGGCTACTTTTAAAGATATATTCACAGTTGGGACCACAGCAACCATAACCGATTTTAACTCTAACACAACTTTTACAGTTAAAAGAACCGGCGGAGAAAACAATGCCTGGATAGAACCAGTTTCAGCAAGTGACAATACTAACTATGTAAAATCCTTTGGGGGTGGTGCGTCGTATGAAAAACGAGCCGTTTTAGTCACTTTAAATGGGACTACTTATGCGGCTGCTTTATTTGGCTGGCCTCACGGAAAAGATAACGTCTCAGATAACGGCATGTCAGGGCATACAAACCTTTTCTTTACCGGCAGCACATCTGACGTATTGAATCTTCCGGATGAAGAATATCAGGAACAAATAGACCGCGCTACTCAAAAATAACACTTTTATGCTACATAACATCTCTTGTATAATAAAAATCACACAGTAAAAGCTATCCATACTATAAATGCTCATTATAAACCCCAATTTTTAACAACTTTGATTATCTACTATAAAATCTTAAGTATTTGCTTAAAATATCACTGATAATTTAATTTAGTTTGATTAATTTTCCAAATAATTTTTTAATAAATACTTGACTTCAACGTGGCGTAAACGTTTAAAATTATGTCTAACTGGAGGTGAAAATGATGGAATTCACCATAAACAAACTAAGCAAAATGGCTGGTGTCAGTACACGAACGCTTAGATACTATGATGAAATAGGCCTTTTAAAGCCAAAAAGGTTAAGCCCATCCGGTTATCGCATATATGGCCAAGAGGAAGTGGATATTCTCCAGCAAATTTTATTCTACCGTGAACTAGGATTTAGATTAGACAAGATAAAAAAAGTCATAATATCCTCCTCTTTCGATAAACAAGAAGCTCTATCCGAACATTTAAGCGCACTCGTAACTAAACGCAATCAATTAAATGCATTAATTGCCAACGTAGAAAAGACCATATCTGCTTCTAAAGGAGAGACAACCATATCGGATAATGAAAAGTTTGATGGTTTCAAACAAAGGGTAGTAGACTCAAACGAAAAAAAATATGGGGCAGAAGTTCGCGCTAAATACGGTAATGATGTAGTAGATAAGTCAAATGCTAAAATAAAAGGTATGTCTCAGGAACATTATAAAGACATGGAGAAATTGTCCCAAGAGATAAATAAAACTTTAAAGTTAGCTTTTAAATCGGGTGACCCGGCAGGCGAACTTGCAATTAAAGCTTGTGAAATGCACAAGACGTGGTTAATATATTTTTGGGGGGGCTATAGTAAGAAGGCGCATAAAAGCCTTGCGCAGACCTATGTAGACGATCCACGTTTCACTGAATATTATGACAAAATAGCACCGGGATGTGCAAAATTCTTTAGAGATGCAATAATCAATTATTGTAAATAATATTTAAAGATACATTATAAAATATAAACGATAGATTTATTAATAATCTACCGTTTTTTATATTGTTTCAAGAGCATAATATGCCGCGCCTAATACGCCCGACATACTGTCCTGCTTTGAAAAGCGTATATCTAACCCGTTTCTCGGCAAAGGTGCCATTACATGTGCTTTTAAACAATCTAAAAACATATCCTTTGGGAAACTGCCCGAGAATACTCCACCACCCAAAAAAACAATTCTTGGATCAAGTAAATTTATTGCTGTTGCTACAGTCACGCAGACTGCTTCTATCCACTTATATATCCTCTCGTCATCTGAATTGTGTTTAAAGACATCGTCGATAGTATAACCGTTAAAAGATGTATCTATGATATTTTTAAGCTCTCTTCCGGAAGCATAGCATTCCGCACACCCTATATTACCGCAGTTACATAACCTATTTTGCATATAAAAAGGGATATGCCCTATTTCTGCAGCCACGCCGTTCTTGCCTGACAAGATCTGTCCGTCTATAGCAATGGCAGCCCCTATCCCTGTTCCAAAATAGCACCCGATGATTACCCCAGAGCTATCTTTAACTGAATGAATATCGTTAATCAAAAGGTTACTCGTATCTTTATTTATTAAAATCGGTATATTAAGTTTTGATTTTAAATAGCCAACGACATTTTTTCCGGAAAAAGCATGAACGCCATCTTTTTTTATTATATTAGGTACATTAAGAACTATCTTTCTATCAATCGATACCGGAGATGGGAAGCCTATTGATATGGCGGAAATCCCCTTTTCTACTTCATTTATATACTCAGATAAAATCACATATAGGTTATAAAGCTCGTCTCCTTCGTAAAAGAGGTCCTTAGAATTCAGGCATTTAAAATTAAAGATTTTTCCGTTTTTAAATAAACCTATCCTTAATTTTGTCCCACCTATATCTACACCGATGATTTTTTTATCGCTTAAATATTTCATTTGAATTCCCGCTTAGTATAAATTTTATTTTTAACTATATTATAAACAATTTTATAGGCTATTAGCTATTATTGACAAACTAAATTCTTAATGGTAACATTAAAAATTGATGCGTTATAATGCTCAATAATATAAATTATTATACGATTATATTATCATAAAATCATGTTAATTATAAGTCATGGAGAGGTATCGAAGTGGTCATAACGGGGCTGACTCGAAATCATAATTTTTGAGCCGGAATCGCCCACAATTTAATATGGAAGAGTATCGAAGTGGTCATAACGGGCCTGACTCGAAATCAGGTGACGGGCAACCGTCCGTGGGTTCGAATCCCACCTCTTCCGCCATCAAAACCCGCATAAACACAGCGTTTATGCGGGTTTTGTTATACCCTATTTTTTATTAGCAAGGTGGATAGAACGCCTAAAATGTTGCCGAAAGTTCTATCCAAAACTTCGGCAACATTTTTTCGTACGGTTCCATTGACAAATAAAAAACTAAATTTGTTGCCATTTTTGTAGGAAAAACTACGTGAAACAATATAAAAACCTATAATGCTTGGCGACAAATCTCATAGGGTTCTTAATACATAAAAGCCACCTGTTTTTTAAAAGCAGGCAGCTTTTATCATTTTATATTGGAGGTAATATTGATGAGTGAAACCAAAAATAATTCTGGCTTTTTTATTAAACTGATTTCGGGAGGTTATTCCAGCGACCTGTGGGACGCCTTGATTGATTGCTGTGAATCAGAGTCCAGCCCATATGCATTCTTTGATGCTTTATATTGTCTTCACAAAAGCAAAGATGATGAACCTGCGCTTAATCTGCTATTGGCTCTTTATGATATCGCAGGAACCGTTGTACCGCCGGCGATAAAGGAAATATATCGAAACTCAGATATGCAAGGGAAATATCTTGATAATCTATTATCAGATATCGAAAGTATACTCTGAAGATGCAAAAATGAGAACCGTCTGTGATTATGCTTTTTATCACAGACGGTTTTCTGTTTTCGTGGGTTTTAAGGGTTTCTCTTCTTAGTAATTCGAACTCTCGTATTGTACAAACGCAATACATTTCGAGTGTGTCGCGTTCCGGCCACTTCGGCACCTCTCCAAATTCAGCCCTATTACATAACAACATTATGAAAGGAATGAAATAAAAATGGTTAATGCTTTTTTAACTCAGAAAAAGGGATATTACTACATTGTCATCAATCAAAAAGACTCAAATGGCAAACGAAAACCTAAATGGGTTGCCACCCACTTAAAAGTTGAAGGGAACAAAGAGAAAGCAGAGGTTATATTGGATGAATTGAAAAACGGAGATCGGCCACTAACCGATTTATCTGAAATATTATTCTCTGATTATCTGTTGGAATGGCTTAAAAATGTGAAGGGTACGATAGCGGTAACGACATATTCATCGTATGAAAGTACTGTTAAAAACATTATTGCTCCGTATTTTGATAAACTGAGAATCAATATTAGAGGTTTATCACATCCTCAAATTCAAAGATTCTATGAGATTCAACTTGACCGACATGTTAGTCCGAATACTGTTATTCGGTATCATGCTATTATCCACAGAGCATTACAGCACGCTTTAAAACGAGGGGTTATTATTTCTAATCCGGCTGACTTGGCAGAACGTCCAAGAAAAGAGGTATATCATGCATCCTGCTACTCCATAGAAGAAGCGAATAAATTGTTGGAAGTTGCCCGAAACAGCACAATAGCATTACCGGTAATTTTAGCATTGTTTTACGGCCTTAGGCGAAGCGAAGTCTTGGGGCTTCGCTGGTCTGCAATTGATTTTGATAATGATACTTTAACCATCAATCATTCTGTAAATCAATCTATGGTTGATTCGGATTATACGATTACAGCTCACGATAGGCTTAAGAAAAACTCCAGCTTTCGTACCCTGCCGTTGATTGGCGTGGTTAGAGACGCTCTGCTGCTTGAACGAAACAAAAACAAATCATCGGAATATGTGTGCACGGATATCAAAGGCAAATTAATAAGCCCTAACTATGTAACGCAAACATTTTCGAAGTTGATAAAGAAGAATGGATTGCGTTCCATTCGTTTTCATGATCTCCGTCACAGCTGCGCAAATATCCTTATCAGTCAGCGCGTTCCCCTAATCGAAGTACAGCAATGGTTAGGGCATAGTTCAATTTCGACGACGGCAGATTTATATTCTCATTTGGATTACTCTATAAAACTAAACAGTGCAAATACCATTAAAAAAAATTAGTTCTTAAGCTTTTTTAATCAGTCAAAGCCGTTGCTCATAATTCAACGGCTTATATTTTTTGGAGGTGTAGATATGACCAATAAAAGAGTGCAGAAATCAGAAGTGGTTCCAATTTTAAAAACAGTAGAGCAGATGAGTCGAATTAGTGGCATTGGCGAAAACAAGCTACGAGAACTCATGGAAAAAGGTGAAATTGAATATGTCGAGAATGGCAATCGAAAGTTGCTGATTGAAGAAGCCATTATGGATTGGTACAAACGAAACCGGGTTGTACGCTCTCGGAAAAACCAAGACAGGGGTGATCGATGAGATGGCAATTACAACAAGAAAGGTCAAGAACAAAAAGAACCCCGATGGTACCAAGTCCGGAAAGGCGGGAACCGTTTATGATGTGAATCTAAAATATAAAGATGAAAACGGTGACTATCGGACTTATGGGAAGCGCGGCTTTTTATCCAAACCGGAGGCTGTGGAACACGAATTGGACATGCAGAAAAAACTGTCGTTCGGCGGGTATGAGCCGGTGAAGGCATCTGAAGCCAAACAAACGGTTAAGCAATATCTCGAATCCTGGGTTGAGGTTCACGGCAAAGCCAATCTGCGTCCCAGCACATTTGCCGGATATAGAAGCCATATTAAGAATCATATCCTCCCCTATATTGGCAATGTGCCGCTGAACAAGTTAACACCGAAAATGATCGACAATATGCTTGCGCAACTCAATGAACGAAAGCTATCTCAAAGCACATTGCGGTATGCACAACGAATACTAAGCGTGGCATTTGAGGCAGCGAGAAAATACGGGTATATCCAGACTAATCCGGCAAGAGACATATTGACTAAGATTGGTAAGGACGGTAAGACCCCTGACCCGTATACCATAGAGCAGATGCAAGGACTTTTAAGCAGGTGTATTGGAACAGAGTGGGAGATGCTGATTGTTTTAAGCGGCTTGTACGGACTGCGTAGAAATGAAGCCTTGGGATTGCGATGGGATAATGTTGATTTGCACAAGAAGACCTTTTCTGTTGTGGAACAGCTACCTTTTCAAGTTCCTCCGAATACCACTATTATTAAAGAAATGGCTCCGACCAAGTCCAATGATCGTGTATTACCCATAACAGATGCTACACTCTCCTATTTTATCAAGCACATGCAATTACAGCAGCGGCAGAAAGAACTTACCAAACTATCGGGGCAGCCGTATTATGATAATAATTTGGTTATTGCTAAAGCCGATGGTGCGCCGATGAGAGCGGATCGTGTATCAACAAATTGGGGGCAGCTCTTGCGGCATTTTGGAATGCCGCATATCAGGTTCCATGATCTTCGGCATAGCGCAGCCACCAATATGCATGAACTTACGGGCGACTTTTACACGGTAGGACAAATTTTAGGACATTCTTTGAAAGGGATCGGGGTATCGCTTGGTATCTCAACCAATATGGCTGACGTAACAGCTCGGTATGTCGATGTTCGGACAAGCCGTAAGCTGGTAGTGTTGAACGCGTATCATAACGCCCTTCATCCGAGAGAGGCTATGAAGATTGCAAGCAAGAAGCTATCTGCGAAAAACCGGGACGAAAGATAAATAGTGCCGTGTGTATTTATCCAATACCACGGCCCACATATTTTTCATTACTGAGCTGGAATTTTCTCAAAAAAATTTAGTATGTGGATTTGCAGTATATGGTTGCATGGTGTACTTCCTAAACAATGTTAATTGGATATATAAAACGCTAAAACTTGATATATTTAGCCGCTTTGCGACATTATTGAGTTGAGATTACAGGAAAATAGTGCTAAAATAAAATACAGTGTTCTTTTCACAACCTCACAAATGAAAAGTGACATTGTAGAGCAAAGCCTATTCTGAATACCTGAATGGCAGCTATGCAAGATTAATGGATGCGTCCTGCCGTATTGGTAGGGCGATTTTTGTAATATGGAGGCGACTACAAGATGTACAAAAAAGGTTCTGAGTGGCGTAAATGGGATTTACATGTGCATACAGCCTCTTCATACGATGCTAGTTATAAAGGTGCTGATGCGGATGAGCTGTTGGTAAAGGCTTGGAGAGACCATGAATTTGCAGCGATAGCTATAACCGATCATTTCTTAATTGATGCTGAACGAATTCAAAGATTGCGTGACTTGGCACCTGAAATCACAATATTCCCAGGGTTTGAAATACGTACAGATAAGGGGGCGCCCAATCTTCATGTCATCGGCATTTTTTCGGAGATATGTGACTTAAGTACATTAAAAAATGATTTTGATGCAATTATAATTCGGAACCATAAAAAAGATGGTGAGACAGATGACACGATTGTAAGGGATTTATCTGTTATCGTTGACTTTGTTAAGAGGCATAAAGGCATATTAACAATCCACGCTGGCAAAAAAACTAATGGCATTGACAAGGAGATTACAAACGCTTTGGAAGTCGCACAAGCCATCAAGAAAGACATTTCTGATGTAATCGATATATTCGAAATTGGTCGTATCGAAGATATCGCTTCATACAGAGAACATGTCTTTAAAGATATTTCGGAAAAGCCATTAATTCTATGTTCTGATAACCATGACCCCAGAGACTACAAAATAAAAGAATATCTATGGATTAAGGCCAATCCGACATTCCAAGGATTAATCCAAACAATTATGCAACCGACTGAACGAGTATTTGTTGGGATAGTACCCGATAAATTGGATCGGCTATCCAAAAATAGATCTGCACACATTAAAAGTGTCACAGTCGAAAGGGTTACTGCCCCAAAAAACGGATCAGAACACTGGTTTGATACAACTTTGCTGCTAAATCCTGCGCTTGTTGCTGTGATTGGTAATAAAGGAAGTGGAAAAAGTGCGCTATCCGACATTATAGGACATTTATGTAAAGCGAATAATATGGGAGCAGCATCCTTCTTGAATTCGGAACGTTTTCGAAAACTGCCGGAAAAAAAAGCTGATGATTACACTGCCAAAATCGAATGGTACGATGGTAAAGTCGAAGAAGGAATTTCGCTTGGCGAGATACAGCAGAAAACGACGATAGAAGAAGCGCAATATTTACCGCAGAAATATATCGAAAGCGTATGTAACGATCTGTCAAGCGAGTTTCAAGACGAGATTGATCAAGTTATTTTCTCCTATGTTGATAGCACCGAAAAGGGTGACGCAACCAACCTTGGCGAATTGATTGAAAATAAGTCCAGATCAATTCAAACTAGAATAACAGAAGTTAAAAATCAGATTGACATTTGTAATAGAGAGATAATCCGTCTTGAAGATCGCAAGACAACGACCTATAAAGCGACTATCAGTGCTAATCTAAATAAACGCAAAGAAGATTTGGAACGCCATAATAAAAATAAGCCTATCGAAATCAAACGCCCCGAAAAATTGCAAGATGCTGAATATGAAAAGAAATTAGCTGAAATCAAAACCAGCATTAGCCAATTAGAAGAAGACGAACAAAAGGCACGTGACGAATTACGCAATATTAATGTTAGAATTGATCAAAACAAGGAGATAGCAGATAGCTTATCTTTATTATTCGAAAGAATAGCCTCTGTTAAAGAACAAATTCATAAATACGTTAGTACATATAGCATTAACCCTGACAGACTTTTAATTAGTATAAGTCTCCCAATAGATGAAATAAAGAGTGATTTTGATGAGCTAATTGCGAAAAGAGATACTCTAAAAGTAGTACTTGATGCCTCTGAGACTGCTTCAGAAAGATCATTGGTCAAGAAAATTCATGAAGCAAAGCAGGAAATGGAAGCTATTATTGCAGGTGCAGATAGCGCTGAAAAGGTCTATCAAAAATATCTTGCAGATATTAAAGAATGGGAAACCGTTCAAAAGGAAATTATTGGAGATGCCACAAAAGAAGGTTCTATATCTTTTTATGAAAGCGAATTACATTACATCGAGAATTCGTTAGATCGATCATATGAAGAAAAATTGCATGAACGCACAATGTTAGTGAGAAAAATTTTTGAGCAGAAGAAGCAGATTGCAGAAATATATAAGGAATTATATCAACCTATTGAAAAACAACTAATACCACTATTAGAAAACACAGAAGATAAAATTGAATTTAATATCAGTATAGTTTTGCGAGAGCGTGAAATTGGGACGCGATTGCTTTCGTATATCAATCAACAAATGATTGGTGTATTCAGAGGAAAAGCCGAGGCTTCTGCCACGATGAAAGAATACATTCAATCCGCAGATTTTAATGATTGTGAAAGTATCATCGGTTTCATGAACAATATTCTTAAATGTATTTCAGAAGATGTTGATAAGTCAAGTCAAAAAGTTAAGGACAAGCTTGAATTCTATAATTTATTGTCCTCTTTAGACTACATTAAAGCAGAATATAACCTCACACTAGGTGGGCGGCCATTAGCAATGCTATCGGCCGGTGAAAGGGGTATAGTTTTATTGGTATTCTATCTTGCATTGAGCAAGAATGATGTTCCGCTGATTATTGATCAACCAGAGGACAACTTGGACAATCAATCCGTTTTTTCAAGATTAGTTCCCTGCATTAAGGAAGCAAAGAAAAAGCGCCAAGTAATAATTGTTACACATAATCCTAATATTGCTATTGCTTGTGATGCTGAGCAGATCGTATGTTGTTCAATAGACAAAACAAACAATCACATATCATACTCATCAGGCAGTATTGAAGATAGCGTGATAAGAAAATGCGTTGTAGATATACTCGAAGGAACAATGCCTGCTTTTGAATTACGTAAGTTAAAATATACGTATAGTCTATATAACCAACCATGATTTATTAGAGAGACACTTGTGATATCCGTGGTGAGGTATTCATTATGGAGGCAATGAAATGAATAGTGGACAACGTGCAGCTATTGCGGCAATAGTTATCGCAATTAATTCTCAAAGTTCTATCACTACAATATACAGCTATGAAGAATCTCATCATATTAGTATGTCTGGAAGTGTAAACGGCAACTCAATTAGCGCATATGATTATGGCCGAAGTTGTCATATAAGTGGAAGTGCTTCCTCTCATAATAATTTCAGCTTATATGATTATGGCGTATCTGGACACGTCAACCTGACAATTGATGGAGATAAATTTTCCGGTTACGATTATAGCAGTGGCTATCATTTTTCCGGAACGGTTAGGTCAAAATCGGTATCTTTTTATGACTATCAAACAAGCACATATTATAACTTTTCTTCATAACAAATTGATGCCGCTGTTGCTAAAATGATGCCTAGCCTTTAAAAAGCAATGCATAGCGATTACGGGAGTATATAAGACGAAGCTCCATAAATCTTATAGTATAGGATATTTGGTGCTTTTTCATGAAAATCTATGAGAAGAAAAATGGTCTTTTCAGCCCTAAATTATGCCTCGAAATCAGTTTGACGGAAACGTCACGCGGGTTCGAATCCCGCCCTCTCCGCCATATTATCTCAGCACTTAAGTGTTGATCGGGCCAGACTATATGGCAGTCTGGTCTTTTTCTTTCTGGTGTTTCGTGGTGTGGTCGAAATATGTTATGATATCGAAGCTGTTCATCTCATCTATAAAGGTATAATATATGCCGTCCAGTCGCTACGTTACCTCGTCAATAATCGGCTTAGGCATGTTCCAAGGCTCAGATGGCCGAAAATAAATTTAACTAAAATCAATCATTTATTGAAGTTTTTAATCCACACTTGATAATTTTGCTTCAACCAACTATACTATAGATGGGAATGAAGTTTCCCTTGGCATATGCCTAAACGCTGACAAGCTGATGACTTCTGTAAAGAAGCTGTCAGCTTTTTGTATATGTGAAAGAATACGGGGCATCTGTATGGGAAAGGGTGTACTAAATGTTTTACAGCATACTGTTTCCAACAATGGAACAGCAAGAGCAGACAAGACGGGAAAAGATACCGGATTATTTTAAAGACCTTAATCTTGATCAAATATTTGAGCCTATTTTGAAAAGCAGAAAAGAATTTGATCTGGGCAGTTTTTTCTATACCTCCCTTCGTGATCCGAATGCGATCCAATACCGTCAGGAAATCATGAAGGAACTGGAGGACGATGGGCTGCGCGGCCTTTTTGATGATTTCTCACAATCCGTGTATGAACTTGGAAGGTGTATGAAAAGTGTGCAGGAATCCCTCTCATCCGCAGACAGCTATAACAACAACTATCTGGCAAGAGGACGGCTGCTTGATTACGCGGACAGGTATTGTATTGAAATTAAAAAGCTCGTGAATGGGCTGCGTGAAAAAACGCTTGCTTCGGAAGGGCTAAGAAATTTCGTCAGCTATATTACTGAGTATACCGGTACGGTAGCATTCACCTCTCTCCAAGCCCGTGTAAAAAAACTGCGGGACGAACTTGGAACGGTCGAATACTGCATGCTGATAAAAAGCGGAACAATCCATGTCAGGAAATACGAAGGTCAGGCAGACCACAGCAAAGAGATATTGCGGCTGTTTGAAAAGTTCCGGCAGGGAGACCTCAAGGATTACCGCCACAAGCTGACCGAAGTCCCCCACGCACAGCACGTTGAAGCGGCAGTGCTGAGGATGCTTTCAACCCTGTATAAGGATATCTTTACAGACCTGGACGATTTCTGTGTAAAGTACTTTCATTTCGTAGATCCTACGATTGATCAATTCTCCCGTGAAATCCAGTTTTACCTATCTTGGCTGAACTATGTTCAACCGCTGCGAATGAAGGGGCTGCCGTTCTGTTATCCAACGCTTTGCGGTACAGCCGAGCATTTGTATAGCCGGGACAGTTTTGATCTGGCATTTGCGCATTCACTACGTTTTAGCGGCAAACCGGTAACGAACGATTTAAGGCTAGATATGCCGGAACGGATCATCGTTATAACCGGGCCGAACCAAGGCGGCAAGACAACATTTGCTCGAGCTTTCGGCCAGCTCCACCATCTGGCCAGCCTTGGGCTTTGTGTGCCGGGAAGTGAGGCCAAGCTCTATCTGTTTGATAACATTTTTACCCACTTTGGCCGGGAGGAAGACCTGACCACACTCAACGGCAAGCTGCAGGATGATCTTGTGCGGCTCCATAACCTGTTTGAAAAAGCGACAACTCAAAGCCTCATCGTCATCAATGAGATTTTTGCCTCGACAACGCTGTCGGACGCCATTCTTCTTGGCAAACAGATGATGGATGCTATCGCTAGTCTGGGGGCACCCACTGTTTGCGTAACTTTTATCGATGAGCTTGCCCTGCACGGAGAAGAAACTGTTAGCATGATGAGCACCGTCAAAGAGGATGACCCGGCAATAAGAACTTATAAAATTGTCCGGAAACCACCGGACGGACTTGCATATGCCCTGCATATCGTTAAGAAACACGGCCTGACGTACAATCAACTTTCTGAAAGACTTCATGAATGCAACGGAAAACAGATGGTTGAGTGATCCACGTATACAGTTCGGGTAGGAGGTAACAAAATTGAAAGCGAATTTGATGTTTAAAAATATGGATTTTAATATAAAAGCCGAGCCCTGCTTCGGGAAGGATACCCTGACCGCCGATTTGGAGCTTTCACATATTATTTCAACAATGGCGCAGGGTGACTCGACAATCAAAGAAGCATGCAGCACCGCCCTGCTGTGTCCGCTGCACACCATGCGTGAAATACGCTATCGTCAGGATATATTGCAGGATTGCATCCAAAATCCACAAATCGTAAGAAGGCTTTATGACCTTACGATTGAGACGATGAAGCGGAAACGGGCTTCATGGTCGTGGGTTTCAGTATCATCCTATTTATCCAGCAATTTTTCCAGCGCCGTTAATCTGTTAAAGATATATACCGAAATGCTGCTGGAGCTACGCAATACAGCCGGGGAGCATAGACAGAGCTTCAAGTCTACGGGTTTTACAAATTTCATCAATATGCTGCATAAGGAGCTTGACGATGCCTATTTCTCGGAGATCAGCTCTCATTTAAAGGAACTTAAAGATTATGATGGCATCGTGGTCAGTGCAAGGCTCGGCAATTACAATCAGGGTATCAATTACGTCCTTCGCCGCAAGCAAAGGAAGCGTTTCTTACGTCGCTGGTATTTCGCGCCATCCTTTACTATTGCGCCTCGTGATGAGAGCGGATCCTCCGACCTAGCTAAAAGACGGGACCGGGCCATAAACGAAAGCACAAACGCGCTGGCACAGTCGGCGGATCATATTGAAAGTTTCTTCGTTATGCTGCAGGGGGAACTGGCCTTCTATGTGGGTTGCCTCAACCTGTATGATAAGCTCAAGGCACTTAACATGCCTGTCTGTATTCCGGAACTGCTGCCGGGTGACTCTGAGAACCGGTCGTATGACACCTTATACGATGTGAGCCTTGTCCTGACGAAAAACGATGCCGTCGTTGGCAATGAGATCAGCGTGAAAGAAAAAAAGCTTTTTATTATCACGGGAGCGAATCAGGGCGGAAAATCCACATGCCTTAGAAGCATTGGACAGGCGCAGCTTATGATGCAATGCGGGATGTTTGTGGGCGCTGTCAGTTTCCAAGCGCCAATACGATATGGTATCTTTACGCATTTTAAAAAAGAAGAGGATATGGCCATGACTAGCGGGAAACTGGACGAAGAACTTGTCCGCATGAATGAGATTGCCGATCATTTAATACAGGGCTCGCTCATGCTGTTCAATGAATCATTCGCGGCCACCAACGAACGGGAAGGTTCGGAGATATGCCGCCAGATCACGCAGGCACTGATCGATAACGGTATAGAGGTCATATCCGTGACACACCTGTACACTTATGCAGCCGCTTTTGTGGATACTTCGGGGGTACAGTATCTAAGGGCGCAGCGGCTGGAAAATGGAGAACGTACCTTCAAGGTAATTCCCGGTATGCCCCTGCAAACAGCTTTTGGAGCGGATTTGTACAAAAGCATATTCGGAAAGGAAGCGGTATAAACCATTGGTTGAAACGCACATCATATAAAAGACTCATCTTTGCTGGAAAGGGCTGTTCGTATGATTGATAAAACCAAAAACAAAAAAATCCGTCCGATATTCGCTTTCGTTATTGTCATGGGGATCGTTAGCCTTTTTTCAGATATGACGCATGAAGGAGCTCGGAGCGTTTATGGATCTTATTTAAACCTTCTTGGAACTTCTGCTGCGACGATCGGGTTTGTCACCGGTTTTGGTGAATTGCTTGGTTACTCGTTAAGGTTGTTCACCGGAATCATCGCAGACCGTTCCAAAAAATACTGGACGATCACCTTCATCGGATACGCAGTCAATATGGCGGCTATACCGGCATTGGCGCTTATCCCGGAGAACGGATGGATCTATGCGTGCATCCTGATCGTTGTGGAGCGAATTGGCAAAGCCATCCGGCAGCCCTCAAAAAATACGCTCGTCTCGTTCGCGGCAAAACAGATTGGCGAAGGAAAAGCCTTTGCCATACAGGAGTTTCTTGATCAGCTGGGCGCTTTTTTAGGCCCGGTCATCCTGTTCCTTGTCTTGTTTCTGAGGAAAGGGCTGTCCGAGTTTAATGGATATGTCATTTGTTTCGCGGTTCTGGGAATCCCGGCTGCATGTACTCTGATTTCACTATATGCGGCGAAAAGGAAATATCCTCATCCAGAGGATTTTGACACAACAAAAGAGGATAACAGAAAGCTGCGCCTTCAGCCAACATTTATCATCTACATGATCGGCATCAGCTTACTTGCCCTTGGCTTTGCTGATTTCCCGCTGATCACTATGCATCTGGCCCGAAACAGTCTTATCCAGACAGATTATCTGCCTTTGGCCTACTCCGGTGCAATGCTCGTAGACGCTTTTGCAGCCCTTTTGTTCGGCTGGCTGTATGACCGGTTCGGGCTGCGTGTTTTAATCGCCTCCAGCGCCGTATCAGCCTGCTTTTCCATCTTTGTTTTCGGGATGGGCACGCTGGCCGGCACGATCATCGGTATTACAATGTGGGGTGTTGGGATGGGCGCGCAGGAATCAGTTTTAAAGTCCGCCGTCACGACGATCGTATCGAAAAATAACCGCTCGTCCGGTTTTGGCGTATTCGAGACGGCCTTCGGAGTTTTCTGGTTCATCGGCAGTTGGATCATGGGGATACTCTATGATTTTTCTCCGGTTTACCTTATTGTTTTTTCCGTTGCGACTCAGGCGCTTTCCGTTCCAATATTCTATCTCTCATACCGCGCCTCAAAAAAGCTGAAAACCAGCGATGATCCTGCGCAAAATAAAGAAGAAGTCTGATGCCATACTCAGAAAAATTATTTGGGTAATTATATTTGGGTGTTGCCGTGAAAAATATCAAGGATGTATTGGGCCTTTTGATTGATCCAAAAAGAATTGTTGCAACACTGCGGGGATAAAGGCTGAGCGACAGATATGCAAAGGAAAGCAAATTGACATATGAACAATGAAATCTTATAATATTGATGGGAATGAAGTTCTCCCCGGCGCAAGCCAAAATGCATGGTATGCTGATGACTTCTGCAAATTTGCGGAAGTCATTTTTATATGCTTCGCAATGAAAGGTAATGCTTAATACGAAAAATTAATTAAGGAGATACCAGTATGCCGAAAATCAGTTTTGTTAAGTCCAGAGAGATATTGGACTCAAGAGGCAATCCGACCGTTGAGGTAGATGTTGGGCTCGACTGCGGTATTGTAGGGAGAGCTGCGGTTCCCTCCGGCGCATCAACGGGAACAAGAGAAGCGGTTGAGCTTCGGGACAACGACAAAAATCGCTATCATGGGAAAGGTGTCAAAACAGTTGTTGATAATGTAACAGACATCATAGCTCCTGAAATGATTGCGATAGACGCGTTAAACCAAAGGGAAATTGACCACCTGCTCATTCATTTGGATGGAACAAAGAACAAATCACGGCTGGGCGCAAACGCAATTTTGGGCGTTTCGCTTGCTGTTGCAAGAGCAGCGGCCAATTATCTGGATATTCCCCTCTTTAGGTATATCGGCGGTACGAATTCATGCGAGCTGCCTGTCCCCATGATGAATATCCTGAATGGAGGGAAACACGCCGACAACACGGTTGACGTCCAGGAATTTATGATTACGCCTATCGGAGCCGATCGTTTTGCGACAGCGCTCCGGATGTGTTCCGAAGTCTATCAAACCTTAAAAACTGTCATTAAGGACAGGGGCTTCAGCACTGCTGTTGGCGATGAAGGCGGCTTTGCTCCCAATCTTGCAACCAATGAGGATGCGTTGAAACTCATCGTGGAAGCCATTGAGAAAACGGGATATAATCCCGGAGAGGATGTCGCTATTGCCCTTGATCCCGCGGCTTCCGAATTTTACACTGATGGGAAATACGTCTTTAAAGGTGAAAACATAAGCCGTAACAGTGATGAACTGATATCCCTCTATGCTGATTGGATCGACAGATACCCCATCATATCCCTTGAAGACGGGCTGGCGGAAGACGACTGGGATGGGTGGGCATCCATGACAACGAAACTGGGCAGCAAAATCCAGTTGGTGGGCGATGATATTTTTGTGACCAATCCGGAAATTCTGAAGGAAGGCATTCAGAAGAATATCGCCAATTCAATTTTGATCAAACTGAATCAAATCGGAACGTTATCCGAAACCCTTGATGCGGTGCAGATGGCTCATTAGGCAGGTTATACCACGGTGATCTCTCATCGCTCGGGCGAGACAGAGGATACGACCATGGCGGATGTGGCAGTTGCAGTCAATGCCGGTCAGATCAAGAGCGGCGCGCCATGCAGAACCGAGAGGATCGCCAAGTATAACCAGCTGGTTCGGATCGAAGAATTACTTAAAAACAGCGCTGTTTTTAATGGAAAATATAACTTTTACAATATGAAATTTATGAAATAACAGACATAGGTATAATAAACAAGGCCAATATTTGCTTTTCAATAAGTATTGGCCTTGTTTATTTGCATAATTAAGATTTAAAACGTAAATTAATAACGCTGGGAAGCATCTTATCGGGTATCATTCATTCTTCCCCCACCTGTTGATACGGATGACACGTTGCCTGATCGCACTAATACCTGAATATATGGCGATCAGTACAATAAAGATTTCAAGCCGGCCTAAAATCATACCGAAGATTTCAACAATTAAGGTTCCTGCGCTGGCAGATGGTCCGGTTATGCCAATTGAAAGCCCCACTGTGCCTAGGGCGGAGGCAAATTCAAACATTCCTTCTATCAGGCTGCAACCGGCGGTGACGGTTATCAGCAGCGCACCAAAAATGAACAGGCCAATATAGCAAACGACAAAACCCGTAGTGTCCGATGCCACCTCATGATCAATAGGCGTCCTACCCTGCGCTTTAACATAATAGGGCGCCTCTGTCTTCCGTGATGGAGATAACCGTTTGCGTATGTTCAAAAGCGCCAACCGAAGTATAAGATAGATCCGGGACATTTTCATGCCGCCTGCTGTTGAGCCGATCCCACCTCCAATCAACATCATCAGAATGAGGACACCCAATGCAAATGGCGGCCATGACGTATAACTCATCGTGGAATAGCCGGTCGTGGATAGCGCCGACACCACGTTAAATGACGCCATGCGTAGACCCTCGCCAATGTTCATTCCTAGGCTGGCAGTAAGTGATATAACCGTCAGTGGAACGAAAATAGCAAGCAGCAAAAACATAAATCTGATCTCGCTCACACGAACAATCTGGTGCCATTTCCGCTTGGCAAGCAAAAGTAGCACGGCAAAATTCGTTGTACCAATCAGCATCAGCACGATGGTGATGATCTCAATTGAAAGCCTGTTATATTCCCCAATGCTGTTCAGCCTCGTTGAGAACCCACCGGTAGACAGCGCACACATCGTATGAAGGAAGGCGTCAAACAACTTCATCCCGGCAATCCGGTAAGCAGCAATGCCGACAACAAGAAAACCGTTGTACATAAAAAAAATTGCTTGCGCGGTTTTTTTCAGATTTGGCATAAGCTTATCGGGGTGTCCCTCGGCGTTATACAGATTCATGGAATGTTTCCCCAGAACAAACATGACCATCATCATGACAAAGCCAAGGCCGCCGCAGAATTGCATAAAGCTCCTGTGCAGCAGGAAGATATGCGGCGTTGCCGATACGTCCATGACGGATAATCCGGTGGTTGTCCAGCCGCTGACAGATTCAAACAGGGCTTGAAGGATTGTAAGCTGGCCGCCGATGATGAACGGAACAGCACCCACTAAAAAGCCCCATCCCCATGCAAAAAGCACCGCCAAGCTGCTGTGCCGCATAGACGTTTGCCGTCCCCACCCCAAAAAGCTGCTATCAGCATCGTGTTTCCCAATCAGGCAAATCATCGTCCCCAAAATGAGGGAGCCAAGCGAGGGCATGGCAAAGGCCAGTGCATAACTGCTGTCCTCCGGATAAAAGGGCAAAACGAACAACGGCACAGCAACAAGTGCTCCGACAAGGAGCATAAGCTTTCCATAGCTTGAACAATCGGAAAACCTACGTTTCATCACTCTTACCGTCCCGTCAATTCCTTTATAGCCGCAATCTCCTGCCCATTGCCTGATATCAGTACCAGCTCATCTCCAGCCAGTATTCTTGTGTCGCCGCGGGGTATCATGGCCGTATCGCCCCGAAGTATGCAACCGATGATGACCTCCTTTGGCAGATTAATTTCCCAAAGCTTTTTACCGATGACAGGCGCGTTGCCGGAAATAAGAACTTCTGCGATCTGAATGCGCCCTTCACCGATAGGAATAATGTTTGCCATTTCCTCCACAAATGTCTGTTGTTCTATGATGCTCGTCACGGCGGAAATTGCGCATACAACACTGTCTATACCCATCTTATAAAAAAACTCCGTTTTCTTGGGATCGGATACCAGCGCCACTGCTTTTCCAACATGAAACCGTTTTTTGCACAACTCACAGATCACCAGATTATCTTCATCTTTTGATGTTAGGGCGATGACGATATCCGCATCACCCGCGCTTGCGTCCTCCAAAATAAAAGGCTTGGTGCCATCCCCATTGATAACCGTTATCTTGTCGATCTCAGCCAGCTTCATGCAGTCCTCATAGGTATCGTTAATAACAGTCACTTTATAACCTCTTTTCAAAAGCGACAACGCAAGGGATTTGGTCTTGCTTCTGCCGCCGACAAGCAAAATATGCTTTTTCATTCTTCTTCCTCCCCACAATCAGGCATTGTCTTTACCGACTCATTTGCTTTGGAGATTATTTTGTCTATTTCCTTAGCAGACAGAATTGCCGGGCATATGGTATCAATGCCCAGCTCCTGATAGATATACTCCCGCTCTGGATCATACAAACGGGATATGACACGCTTGACCTTAAAAACCTCCCGTGCAATTTGGGCGATCATGACATTGGCATTGTCATTGTTTGTGACAACGACAATAACACTTGCTTTGTAAATCTGGGCCTTCTGCAAAACATCATATTCCATACCATCTCCAACGACAGTAAGCCCTCCGAAGGATGGCGATAGCTTGCGAAAAGCATCCTTGTCTTTATCCATAATGAGGACATCACCGCCTTCACTGGACAGTGCATTGGCGAGATTAGCGCCTAATCTACCGCATCCAATAATGATAATGTAATCTACTGTTCTCTTTGTTGTAAACAACCTCATCTTGATACCCTCCTCACTATATGGCCGATACCATGCTCATCGTATTCGATTTTGGACTGATCATGCTTATCGCTTGGGCAATCCTCTTCGTCGAAGGCGTATTTTCCCCGTGAAAAGAATGTTCCAAAGCTATCAAGATTCTGCCTGGCCGGCAGATATGTGGGATCAAGTGCCCAGGCAGCACGAAAATGCTTCATTGCCTTAAGATGATCGCCTCGCTTTTTAAGCAATATGCCGATCAGGTTATGCGGCTGCGGTGCATGGGGATATTTGCTCATCGCATACAAAATGAGCTGCCATCCTTGCTCATCATTTCTGTTTGCGGCAAGCGTTCTGATTTTATTGCAAAGATCCTTAAGTTCTTGCTTTTCGTCGGATAATTCAGACGTTTTCATCACTTCATCTCCTTTGCATTTATATGAACTTCCGCAATACTATCGTAGCAAGATTTCTGTGAGAGCGTTGTGAGAATAAACCGTTTACTGTGAGAATTGTGTGAGAAACAAAAAAACCGCCCGGATTGCTCCAAAACGGTTCGTGTCATGTATAAGTTTCCAGCGAAGGTGTGTCAGTAACCCGGCTGGTTATTTGTGCTTATTCGTCCATAAGCCTGTAGCCAACACCGATTTCTGTCAAAATGTAACGGGGTTTAGCCGGGGATTTCTCTATTTTTCGTCGCAGTCCGGCCATCAACGCCCTAAGCGCTTGCGTATCCGTACCGTAACCGACGCCATAAATCTCTTTGAGTATATTATTCGTCGTCAATACCTTGCCGATATTTTTGAAAAAAAGTGCAAGCAGATCATATTCCAACGGAGTGACATGCAGTTTTTGTTCATCCAGATAAACAAGACGCTTGTCAAAGTCGATCTTTAATCCTCCTACGGAAATACTTGCCTGCGCCTTTCTCGTACCTGGTTTATACAGGTGTCGCAGCGCCACACGAATGCGGGCCATAAGTTCTGTAGCAGAAAACGGCTTTGTCAGATAATCGTCTGCGCCGCCATCGAGCGCCGCCGCTTTTTCTTTATCCTGATCACGTGCAGAAACAACGATGATTGGCATTTCAGACCACTCACGAACCCTGCGTATCACCTCCATACCGTCGAAATCCGGCAGGCCAAGATCGAGCAGCATTAAGTCAGTTTGTCCCGATACAAGCTGTAAAAGCGCATTTTGTGCCGTGTCTACCATTATGTAAGAGAACCCCTCCTGTTTAAGCGCATAACCAATAAAGTTTCGGATTTGTACATCGTCTTCGACAATGAGTATATGTTCATTTCTGTTCTCCATCGCTCTCTCCCTTCATAGGCAGCGTAAACACAAACTCTGCTCCCTGCCCGTCGCTCCTGTTTTGCGCCTTGATGTTGCCACCGTGCGCAGATACGATCGACTCGCAGATGGCAAGCCCCAAGCCAACACCGTACTGTGCATCCGCCCTCCTGCCATGTCTGGTATAAAACATCTGAAATATGTGTGGCAGGTCCACCTCAGATATTCCGCTTCCAAAGTCCATTACCGAAAATACAGCAACTGCATGTTCCTTATCCTCTTTTACGCAAATACTGATTTCTTTATCGGGCGGCGTATTCTTTACGGCATTGTCCAGCAGGTTGACGAGCGTTTGCTCTATCAGGCGGGCGTCCATCGGAACAAGCAGAACCTCGTCAGGAATCTGCACGGTGATCTCCCGGCCGGGTGTTCGTTTCGCAATGGCTGCGACGGCCACACCGACGACCTCTTCAATCGCCTCTAATTGCTTATCTAGTACCAGCCTGCCCTCCTGAAGGCGAGTCAGATTCAGTATGTTCTCCACAAGTGAATGGAGCCAGTCGGCATCCTTATATATTCCTTCCGCCAATTCATATCTCTCATCCTTCCGCTTCGTCATATCCATCAGCATCTCAGCCGTCCCCATGATGCCGGACAGCGGCGTACGAAGGTCGTGAGAGATTGCACGAAGCAGATTACTGCGATAACGCTCTTTAAGTGCCTCCTCATTGGACTCGGCGCGCTGCTGGGCGCTTCTAAACCTGTCCATTGCCAAGGCCATGCTTTCGAGCATCGAATGCAATAAGCGATTTTGCATGGCAGTCATGTTTGCTGCGGTTTTTTTTGGAATGCGCAAGACACCCAAAATAGCCTCTCTACCGTAAATAGGCCAGTCATAAAATTCATGGTCTGCCTCATAATCCGTCCTCAGTGTCTCCATACTGCGCTTAAGCGCGGCGGCATCATCCACTCTGCGATGAATCTGTCTTTTGGAATCCTGCTGCTGAATGAAGTTGTGCTCCGGCTCCCCATCCCTGTCAAAACACAGGCAGGCCGCACGGCAGCCCAATATATCACTGATGGTATTCACTGCGATGCTTGCAATGTCGGAAATATCTTTTGCATCTGTCAGCCGATTGGTCAGCCGGTATAAAGCGCTTGCTTCCGCTTCCTTTTGCTCCGCTTCCAAAGCATTTTGCTTGACTTTCGAAGTCAGCGTGCTGGTGATAATGGCGGTCAGCGTCATAATCGCAAAGGTGATCAGGTAAGTCGGATCATTTACAGAAAACGTATAGTATGGTTGCGTAAAGAAGTAATTGAACGTGCCGGTCGCAATGATTGACGCCACAATGCCGTAGATATACCCTTTTGTAAACCGGGCGGTCAGCAGCACTGACAAAATATATACCACAACAATATTGGTTTTAGGAAAATTGAGGTAGCGAAACAGCCAGCCAACGCCTGTTGACGCAGCAATACAACAAAGAAGAATCAGAATATATTGGATCGTTTTATTATAGTTCGCACGAATCCGGTTGCTTGCCATACTCATCGCCTCCCCTTAAAGTGCGTCCATCTATCGGGTTCTCCGCATCTTTGGGTATCGCCCAAACGCGGCTGAAACGAATGACCCCTGCAATTCTGTTTTCTTTGCAGAGCTTTTGAACGCGGCACTCTGATATTCCCCATTGGAACGCCGCTTCCTGTACAGAGACATAATCCATATGAGTGCCCTCGTAATCGGTATAGCCGTATTATACTGCGGTTAAACGAATAATAGCAAGGTATACGTCTGCAATATGAGCCAAATAATGTTGAAAATTTATATAAAGAATACAAACAAACTTATAACGAAGCTATTAAACTTAATAAAGAAATTAAACTCTGACGAAAAAAATCTATTGTTCCTGTCATTTAATCCTTAAATGTATCATTTTCACCATTTTGAATACATCGGAAAAAACCATTTTAAACTTCGTGACAAGCTTAATCTTGGAATTTAAATCGGTTAAGCTATAAAATTTTCGTTCCTCAATAACGATTGTGCCAGAAGATATTTTTTCGGCAAATTCGCCCACTTTATCGATAGAAAAAAACATTTGTGCATCCTGTTTGCCCATTTCCTTCATATAGTGCTTGGTCACTTTTATTCCAATTGAAGAAACCGCATCGATACAAGCTGTACGTTTTCAAATTCTGTAAGATGCTTTATAAAATCTATAACTTGTTCCTCTTGAAAATAGCTTATGGTTTTTAGATTTATAAATTTTTTCAAAATTGTTATTTATGTATTTCTGTGCCATAATTATGTTGTTGATAAATTATTGAGTTTAAATAATTATTCAACAAGCACATATACCTGCGGACTTTTTTAGGGGGTAAATTATAATGAAAAGTAAGAACAATATTGAAATCTTAAAAAATGCTATAAAAAAGAGCAATAATATATGTGTATTTACAGGTGCTGGAATAAGCTGCCCTTCCGGTATACCGGATTTTCGTTCGGCCGACGGGCTATACAGCCAGAACGGCCTTAGCAAATATACACCTGAAGAGATGATATCCCATTCTTTTTTTGTTTCTCATCCTGATCTGTTTTTTAAATTTTATAAATCTAAAATGATATATCCGGATGCAAAACCTAATGAAGCACATAAATTTTTTGCACAGCTTGAACAAACCGGAAAAAATATTACAGTCGTCACTCAGAATATAGACGGGCTGCATCAGAAGGCCGGAAGTACAAAAGTGGCTGAACTTCACGGCAATATACACAGAAATTATTGTACAAAATGTCATAAATTTTATGATCTTGATTATATAATAAATTCAGAGGGTATACCAGTATGTGAAAACGATAGATATATAGTAAAGCCCGATGTCGTCTTATACGAAGAACCGCTCGACAGTAAGGTAATAGATCTAGCCCTTAATTATATTGAAAACGCCGATATAATGATAATCTTAGGCACATCTCTCTCCGTATATCCTGCTGCATCTTTTATCGGGTATTTCAAAGGAAGTTTGCTGGCTTTGATCAATAAAACAGCCACCGCTGCTGACATTCAGGCTGATATCGCGATATATGATGATATCGTCTTGGCAGTTCAGAAGTTAAAATAGCTGCGGCTTTATCTAACAGTTCGTATTGCCCTGATTGAGTTTAAAATAGCAATTACCGCAACGCCAACGTCACTAAACACTGCCTCCCACATAGTAGCAACACCAAACGCCCCTAAAATTAGGATAACTCCCTTAACTGAAAGTGCAAAAACGATATTTTGCCAGACTATATTCTTAGTTTTTCTTGCAATTTTTATTGCCGTTACAATTTTAGATGGCTCATCTGTCATAAGAACTACGTCCGACGCCTCAATCGCTGCGTCAGACCCTAACCCTCCCATAGCGATTCCAATATCTGCACGGGCCAGTACCGGAGCATCGTTTATCCCATCGCCTATAAATACCAGCTTGCCTTTATTTTTCTTCTCTTTTTCCAATAATTCAAGCTGTTCAACCTTCTGCTGTGGAAGAAGTTCCGTATAGGCTTCGTCTAAATTAAGTTCTTTTGCTACCCTCTCCCCAACAGCCCTGCTGTCTCCTGTCAGCATGACTGTTTTGCGCACTCCTAATTTCTTAAGCCCTTTTATAGCTTGCTTACTGTCTACTTTTAGTTCATCTGAAATCACTATGTACCCTGCAAAATTATCGTTAACTGCAACGTATACGGCTGTACCTTCAGTATCAGCCTGTTCATATCCTATATTATTAGATTCAAGTAATTTACTATTACCGGCTAACACGGTTTTACCATCTATTTCAGCTCGTATTCCATGCCCTGAAATCTCCTCATATTCTAAAATCCTGCCAGTGTCTATTTCTTTTCCATAGGCTTTTTTTATGGAAACAGCGATAGGATGGTTAGAATTGCTTTCTGCATAAGCGGCTATATGAAGCAATTGGTCTTTCGTTATATCGCCAAAACTTTCAACTTTCGTTACTTTAAATATTCCTTTTGTCAAAGTTCCCGTTTTATCAAACACCACTGTATCGACATTATTAAGGGCCTCTAGGTAATTGCTCCCTTTAATTAAAATGCCGTTCCTTGATGCCCCACCAATTCCCCCGAAGAAACTTAACGGAATAGAAATAACCAATGCGCACGGGCATGAGACGACTAAAAATACCAATGCACGGTTTATCCAGCTATAAAAGGTTGCGCCTGAAACGATAAGCGGTGGAATTATGGCCAAAGCAACAGCTGTAAATACTACGGCCGGAGTATAATATCTTGCAAACTTTGTGATAAATTTCTCCGTTACCGCTTTTTTACTGCTTGCATTCTGAACAGTTTCCAATATCTTAGAAACTGTAGATTCACCAAAAATTTTGCTTACTTTTATAGTTAATA
This sequence comes from Eubacteriales bacterium, assembly GCA_041390245.1. Taxonomy (NCBI): domain Bacteria; kingdom Bacillati; phylum Bacillota; class Clostridia; order Eubacteriales; species Eubacteriales bacterium. Next base: position 193,262 of record JAWKQI010000003.1, on the reverse strand, counting down.
GCCCGCTTTTATTTATAGAGCCGGAAAGAACCTCGCTGCCCGCTTCAACGTCATGAGGAACTGCTTCACCTGTAAGCGCAGACATGTCAAGCGATGACTTTCCATCAATTATTTCCCCGTCTAATGGTATCTTTTCACCGGGTTTTACAATAATCGAATCTCCAATCTGAACTTCTTCAGGTGATACCTTTGAAATCTTATCTCCAACTTTTAAGTTTGCGTAGTCTGGACGAATATCCATTAAATCAGATATAGATTTTCTTGAACGATTAACGGCCGCCTTCTCAAATATTTCTCCGATTTGATAAAAAAGCATAACGGCAACACCTTCTGGAAATTCGCCTATGGCAAATGCTCCTATAGTTGCCACGCTCATCAAAAAATTCTCGTCAAAAACACGTCCTTTTAAAATATTGGTAAACGCCCGAAATACAACTTCTCCGCCGACTAGTATGTAACTTATAATAAATAATATGGGCCTTACACTACTTGAAAAGTTAAAAAATATACCAACAATGAATAATATGGCTCCTAAACCTTGCCCTATCTTATATAATAGATGTTTTAAATTATTTTTAGGTTCATTAACCCCTTTGTTTGAATAATATATTTTTATTTCCGGTTCAATATCAGTTACGATCTTAAAAACTTTTTCTAGTATAGACGGCATATCAATTTCATCGAAAACTTCAATCTTAAGCATTTGTGACGGAAAATCAACGCTTGCAGATTTTATCCCTTCAATTTTATTAACTCTTTTTTCAATTTCAGCCGCACAAATTGCACAGCTTAAGCCTTTTAAAATTATTTCTTTTTTTATTTCCTCCATAAATTACCCCTTAATATTTTAAACTTAGTTTTATATAAATTAATTTTTTAACCCTATAATTATCTAAGTATACAGTTGAACTATTGAGCATTTGTTCAACTGTTTTTGCAAAAAAATTTAATTATCATTCTGTAACATGCTGAAGCCCCTGATCAAAGATATTTTTCACATGTTCATCGTCTAAAGAATAAAAAACTATCTTTCCTTCTCTTCTGTATTTAACCAACTTTGCCTGTTTTAATATGCGCAGTTGATGTGAAATAGACGATTTTGTCATGCCAAGAAGCGCAGCGATATCGCAAACACACATCTCCGAACGAAACAAAGCACATAAAATACGCACCCTCGTTGAATCGCCGAATACCCTAAAAAGATCTGCAAGATTAAAAAGCTCTTCCTCTTTAGGCATGTGCGCTCTGACTTCGTTGACCACATCTTCATGGATTACATTACAATCACATCGGTCTAAATCAACTAATGCATACATTTTATGATCTCCTTTCTTTATCAGTTGAATACCTGCTCAACTGTATTATATTCTCTGGCTATCTAATTGTCAACGATATTTAAAAATAAATAGGCTCCATTTAAGGAGCCTATTATTAAACTATAACTCAACTAACAATCAGTTATAAATTTTCTTTTTTTTCCTTTACAATATCACGCAACCTTATAAGTGCAGCATTGGAGCTCTGTAGCATATACTCCTCTGAGAAAAATAGATTCTCTTCGCCTACCAAGTCTACTATATCGCCTTTTTTTAGCATTGCATGAATTCGTGGTTTGAGCCCGGAAATTACTACTAAATCGCCCGCTTGCTTTGCAGCAATGATAAAATGCTTAATACTTTCAATAGCTGTTAAGTCAATATTATTTACCCGTTTCATACGAAGCAAAAACCCATGTGCACGGCCGAGGAGAGCTTCCATCTTTTCTTCCATATCGTTAGCCACACCAAAGTATAAATTACCTTCAAACTGAACTACTAATATATCTGCTTTGTGTGTCAATATCCAGTCTGCTTTCCTTTCCTTAAACTGCCCTGGAAAACGCTCAGACGGAACAAGTGTTTTCATAGTAACACGGTTAGAATCTTTAAGATAAAGAATCAGCGAAAGACCAACACCAACGAAAACAGCTTGATCAAGGTCTGCAATCAATGTTGCTGCAAAAGTGACAATAGCAACAATAAGATCTGCCCCGCCCATCTTAAACTGTTTTTTTATCTCTTTTACATCGATTAAATAATATGCAATTACCATCATAACACCGGAAAGGGCCGGAGTCGGTATATAATGGGCATAGCCCTTAAAGAAGACAAGCGTCAGCATTAAAAGGAATCCGGTAAACAAAGCAGCCATACGTGTTTTTGCACCAGACTGGTAGTTAGTCGCAGTCTTTGAAAATGAACCTGAAGATACTATACCTTTAAAAAACGATGCCCCTACGTTTGCAAAACCTTGTGCCATAAATTCCTGGTTTACATCGACTTTAACTCCGCTTTTTATCGCCAGTGCTTTTGAAATAGCAATTGCCTCTATTAAGGCAATAATAGCAACAGCAAGAGATGAAGACCACATCGCCCCATTAGTAATAAAGCTGAAATTAGGTAGTGCAAAGGAAGGTAGCGCTTCTGTTATCTCCTGTGTAAGTTTTATAGAGTCCGATGGTATCGTTCCAGTCTGCATCATAATATACACTATACCGGCAGAGGCTATCATAGCAATGAATGGCCCAGGGAACTTCGGCAAGAACTTTTTCATTAAAAGAATAACAATTATTACAAATGCTCCGCATGCTAACGAATAAAAATTCGTTTGGCCTATCTGCTCTACCATATGCCAAAGTTTTTCATAAGGCATCATTTCATTTGAGTTTGCAATAGTTATCCCAAACCACGAGTTTAACTGGCTCAGTCCTATTAAAAGCCCCGCGCCTGTAGTAAAGCCTAGCATAACGGAATGGGAGACAAAGTCCAGTAACTTGCCAATTTTAAAAACGCTGAATAAAATTTGTATAATGCCTACTATCAAAGTCATTAGGCATAAAATTTGGAGTGTTTCTGGCAGCCTCAATGCTTCATCTGTTATACCAGGAATGATTTTTCCAACAGCCATAGCTATCATAAGCCCTATTGCATTTGTTGGCCCGGTAATTAAAAATTCTGAGCTGCCAAAAATCGATGAGATTATAATCGAAACTACCGCAGTGTATAATCCAATTACCGGATCAATCCCTATAATCAAGGCACATGCCATGCACTGCGGGATCGTTACGACAAGCGTTGAAAGCGCAGCTACAAAATCTGCACGAAACAGCTTGCCAGAGTAGGTTTTTACCGTATTGATCATCGGAACAAACCTTATTATTCTGTTCATAGATATTAATACCCCTTCAGATGAATATTTAGTTCACAATCAGATAGTGTATCATATAAATTGAAAATTGTGTAGTATATTTTTAAAATTTTTTAGAAAATTATATGTTAAAAAACAATTAGAAATTACTAATAAAAAAGCTGGTCCAACCGGCTTTTTTATTAGTATACTAACATGAGTAAGATAAACCAGTTAACTAAAAATAGTATATTTATAGTTAATTATTTCCGCTAATAAAGGTAAGCTTAACTCCGCCTTTATTAGCATTTAATTTAAAAATAGATTTGTGAAATTAAAAACTTATTTCGTTTGCCCTTGATTTACTTTCTTTGCAATTTCCCTAATAATATCTATTTCGATCTCGAGTGCTAAGATTTTTTTATAAATTTTATTAACTTTTTCGTCTGGTATATTGTAATTTAAAAAAGTATCCTCATATGTATTCAAAGTAGAACATATCTGTTTTGCTATTGAAATAAATTTTTCAATATGAGATGATTTAAGCGCATTTTTAAATTTCTCCAGATCCTTTTTTATGAGTTTAACAACGTCCGCTTCTGAGCTGACTTCCTGCAAAGCAAGCCTATATGGCTTTGTCCTTTCCAAAAAATAGTTGCCCCTGCGATTTACATTATAATTATATTGTAATATAAATCCGTCAAGATCAAAAATTACATAACATAAGCTACTATTAATTGCCTGTACCTTGCCCCCTAATTGCTGCAATTTGATTGTGTATTCTGATACCTCAGTTGAAATATACTTTTTCATAACAAAACCTCTCTACACATAAAAGATAATTAAGTAAGCTGTACTTAACACAATGGAAACTATCATAATTGGCATACCGACCTTTAAGTAATTCATAAAAGTCAGCTTATAGCCGTGTCTTACGAGCATACCGCTTGCTATAACATTTGCAGAAGCTCCTATCATAGTTCCATTGCCGCCTAAACATGCACCAAGTGCTAATGCCCACCACAATGGTGTTACAGATAAACCAGACATAACTGCTACACTTTTTAAAAGCGGGATCATTGTTGCAACAAATGGTATATTATCTAGGAAAGCAGATGCAAGAGCGGAACCCCATAATATAAATATAACCATTAGCAGCATATTCCCGCCTGTTATATCTAATAAACCGCCAGCTATTACATCAATAACGCCAACTGCCTCTAGGCCTCCAACCATAATGAAAAGTGCCATAAAGAAGAAAATAGTCGGCCATTCAACATCAATCAAGATTTCTTCTGGCTCTATTCTGCTTATTAAAAGGAGTAAAGCTGCGCCAATGAGTGCAACAGTTGCGGATTCAAAGTTTAAATATTGGTGTAAAATGAATCCGATCATTGTTAATCCCAATACGAAAATTCCTTTTTTTAATAAGACTTTATCTTTAATTGCAAGTTTTTCATCCATTTGCATGATACTGGCACACTTATCAGATGATACGTGCATAGACTTTTTAAACATTAATTTTAATATGAATATCGTAACAATCGTAATTACTATAATTATAGGCGCCAGGTTTATTAAAAAATCCATGAAACCTAATCCCGTCGCACTACCTATCATGATATTTGGCGGGTCGCCTATCAAGGTAGATGTGCCGCCTATATTAGAGGCTAAAATCAACGGCAATATAAACGGAATAGGATTTACCTCAAGAGTTTCTGTTATAACTAAAGCTACAGGAATTATTAACAGTATAGTCGTTACATTATCTAGAAATGCAGAGGCTACTGCCGTCAAAATAACAAAAGCAACAATTATCTTCCAGGGATCGCCCGATACCATCTTTGCGGCTTTAATTGCAAGATACTCAAACGCACCTGTACGTTTTAAAATATTAACTATTATCATCATGCCTATTAGCAGGCCAATAGTATTAAAGTCAATTTTCTCAATTGCCTCATCCTGCGTCAAAACCTTAAATAATAATAACATAGCCGCTCCGAAAAGAGCAACCGTCATTCTTGGTAACTTTTCAGACGCAATCATTATATAAATAATAATAAATAACCCTACAGTAAAAATTATATTAAACAATTCGATGTTTCCCTTCTATGGTATAATATTTTAAACTAAACTTATAATCTATCATTCTTAAATAGCTATCCACTTTATATAATCAAAACAAAATCTGATCTTATAAATATAGGCAGGCTGTTACACCTTATAAACTTCTAACTCTTTTAATAATTCATCACAGTCGTCACTATGTATAGTAACTTGAACGGGTTTTGTCAAATCAAGGCTAAATATTCCCATAATAGATTTTGCATCGACGATATACCTACCAGATTGCAAGTCTATATCAAAAGGTTGCCTGGCTGTTATCCTCACAAAATCCTTTGTGTCTTTTGTTAATGATAGTTTTATTTGAAATACTTTCATAATTTTCCTTCCATTTCTCTAATCATACAAAATTTTTATATCTGTAAAAAACGGCATACCAAAATCAATCGTTTTTTGTTTAGTTTTTATTTAAAGAATTGATATTATTAAATTATTTTAAAATTTGTGTAATTTTTGACAAGAGTCTTTTAACTGATGTGAATTTTTTATACCGTTTTTATTGATAATTTTATCAAATCAATAATATAAGTTGCTAATGAATAGATTTACTATATCGTTATTAATAATTAAAAAGATATTTAAGCGATGATAAAAGTCATATTCATTCCTTGCAAGTAATTATTCTATCATATTTTAATTAAAAATAATAGTGCTTTTTGAAATTTTTTTTAAAAAAATTGCAATTTTATAAGTCTTAATTTCTTTAGATTTATTTAAGCAATAAAAAAGCCGGCTGAAACCGGCTTTAATTTTTTATGTTTATAATACCTTGTTTACATTGTACATGGAATTTAAAACGATCCAATTTTGTGGGAAGTAAAAATTTATAGTCCAGTAGCTCACGCCGCCTAAGTTATACTTTTCTACCAGCCTTAATCTTGCCCTTATGCTTCTTGCATCGTCGAACCAGACCACATGCTGCCTGCCTTCGCTGTCATAATAATTAAAAAACGGCGCCTGGGATTTCTCATCATACTGGATCTGCGCCCCTACCTGCTGGGCAAGCTCGATAGCCTGCAGGTTCGACATAGAACGCGCTGACGATCCTTCGACAAATGGCAGCGTCCAATCATATCCGTAATTTGGCATGCCCATCAAAATCTTTTTACTTGGGATTACTGATACAGCATATTGCAACACTTTCTCAACCTGATCTATAGGCGATACCGCCTGCGCCGGGCCGTAAGTATACCCCCATTCATAAGTCATTATTACCACATGGTCTAACAAAGCCCCATGGACCGGATAATCGTGCGCTTCATACAATAGCCCTGGCTGGTTTGCATTTAATTTTGGAGCAATCGACGTTATGATCGCATACCCAAGTGGGCGAAGCTTTGCCACTGTTTTTCTAAGAAATGCATTATACGCTTCTCTGTCTTGCGGATATACGTATTCAAAATCTATATCCAACCCATAATAATTTTTACTGTTAAGAATCTCAACTATATTATTTAAAAGAACATCCTGGGTACCCGTGTCCGTTAGGACTACATGGGCTAGATCACTATCAAATCCCTCACCCTCAATTATATTTGTAATTACCATAATGGGGGCCACATTCTCTCCCCGTGCCGCCGTTATCAGCGGAGTATCATTTATCGTTGAAAGGGTACCGTTAGGTTTTACTGTATAGCTGAAAATACTTAAATATGTAAGGTTAGGGAGTGTCTTTGATAAAACGTCTCTGTTAATACTAGGGAAAGCATAACCGTTGACATCTATAGTCCTTTTTTGCTGTGCGCCTCTTGGGACTGTTACTATCTGCCCGATCTGTAGCTGCGCCGGGTTAGTTATGCCAGGATTTGCTGCAAGCAGATTAGATACGGTCGTTCCGTACATGCGTGCAATAGAATAAAGCGACTGCCCGGCTGTAACCCTGTGCTTAATATCCTCCAATACTATAACAAGCGCTTGACCGGCCATTAATCTGCTGTCGTCGCTTATAGCATTGTTATCTATAATTGATTGCGGCGTTACGCCATATTTCTGAGCGATCGAATAGACGCTGTCGACTGGTTTTACTATGTATATTTCCAAAACCTATCACACCCCTATAATAATTTTACATGCGTTAATTTATTATATGAAGTGTGATTATCTCTAGTTACCGGTCTTAAGATATTAGACAAAAAACGCCATTAAAATAGCATAAATCTTTTAATGTTATTCATTATGTCCGCGTCTCCGGCAATTTTTACCGCAGGCTTTTCCTTTGCAGTTCTTTTCGCATACAACGTTATTTGAATTGCATTCTGGGCAGGAATATGCTCCGTTTTTAATTTTCTCCAAATTCTCGTAGCTTTCCGTCCATACATTACCACAATTAAGGCATTTGACAGCGCATATATTACGTGTAAAGTTGCCGCCTTCAATATGTATTGCTTTCCCTTTAATAAGGCTATCCGCTATCTTCTCCCTTGCAGAAATAAGTATGCGCTGAAATGTCGGGCGGGAAACCTCCATCCTTTGGGCACACTCCTCTTGTTCGAGGCCTTCTAAATCTTTTAAACGAATCGCCTCTAATTCTTCTAGTTTTAATATATTTTTAGGGAGATCGCATACACCTTTTTCAGATGGGACAAAGTGCGAGAATAAAGGAACATTTTCTATCCTTCTCCATTTAACAGGTCTTGCCATATTATTTACTCCGTTTTAAGATTTTTAATTTATTTATTTTTAAAAACGTATTCGTATAAATCAACATCTAACATACTGGATATTTTGGGACATTTTGCTTTTAACAAGAAAAATACTTTTCTGTTATAATCGCTTAAAGCCTCAAAATTTCCCTGCCCTTTGCTTATTACTATATCTGCGGTATTAAATATATTTAGGAACTCATTGCTGCACTCTTTTAAGATCAAACCCGGTGCGCTGCATCCGGTAGATATTATCTTAGTGCATTCACCAAGCCCGGAATCATAAGCCTCTTTTTCCGTAGTGTCGTTTAAAACAGGCTCGCTTCTAACGGCATAAGTGATATTAATATCAGGTAAATTCTCGATAAAAACCTTGTCAAAGACAGTTTCCCCTGCATTATCACCTAAAATCAAGAGGCTTTTAGCTGTCTTTAACTTTTCTTCAAAGATGTCTATATCACATACTACAAATTTTCTTTCAAGTTCTTCTTCAACTACACTTTCAATGTCCTTTATATTAATAATCGCAGAATCGATAATATTACCCGTGGCAGCTACCTTAAGTGCCCAATAATTGCTTCCATCTTTTTCCTTTAAAAAGCGTTTTAACATCGGGTATACCTTTTTAGCCTCTTCCATATCCCGTAGCTTAATCTTTCGGTATGGGTCCAAAACACCCGTATACTTTTTAACTATATTGTGCATTGCCCTTCCCATATCCGGTGAACATTTAAAGTTTTTATAATTTGAAAGAACCTTTAGCGATTCCTCCATTATTTTTTCCTGTAATTTGGTATCGTTAGTTACCATACGCGAAGCCTCAAGAACCTGCCTCAATGTGCAGGGCAGGCAATCTAGAAATATTTCCATTTTATCTCCCTAATGCTGCCAAAAATTTTTACACGTTAAGTTTACAAGCGTTATTAGCTTATGTCAATTATAATATCCTCTTATTTGATTTGCATTACTTAAATTAAGAGAAAAGTCTAGAAGACTTTTCTCTTAATAGTTAAACTTAGTTTACTCTTTCTCAATGTCTGAAATTCTGTTTTTCACTTCTTTAAGCCTGTCTTGTAAATACTCCGCTTGCCGGATTAACAGCTCTTTTCTCTGTACGTCGGATAAATCACTATCAGCATATCGACATCCAAAGTGTACCCATCTTGGTGTTTTTACTAAATCTTCGTTTATGTTTTCATAATTAAAATTTCTAGCTCTATATCTTTGGCTGGCCGTATACCCACGATTAAAATTACGTGTACAAAAAATACCTCTGCCTCTCACCGGTGTATCAAAAACAGGGCCTGTTCCATCTCTTCCTGGCATTTTTATTTCCTCCTTTAAAAATATATTATTAGCATATGCTCATAATTATTATAATTATATTATGGTCATATGTCAATAATTTTATTAAAGAACATAAAAAAAGCTGCTCTTTTTAGCAGCCTCTTTAAAATAAATTAAAGTTCGTTGATCTCACGTATTATCTGCTCTGTCATTTCAGTACATGAGACAGCTTTTGCACCTTGCGTAGCAATATCCTTTGTTTTATATCCTTTATCAAGGGTCTTATAAACAGCATCTTCAATACATTTTGCCTCTTTATCCAGGTCAAAAGACAACCTTAACATCATTGCCACGGATAAAATAGTGGCTATTGGATTTGCGATATCTTTCCCTGCGATATCAGGCGCAGAACCATGTATCGGCTCATACATGCCTCGCTTCGACTCACCCAGAGACGCTGAAGACAGCATCCCTATAGAACCTGTCAACTGAGAGGCTTCATCGGATAAAATATCTCCGAAAAGGTTGCTTGTAACTATAACATCAAACTGTGCCGGATTAGCGATAAGCTGCATTGCAGCATTGTCTACCAGCATATCGCGGTATTCAATGCCCGGATAATTTTTAGCAAGTTCGTGCATAGTTTCGCGCCAAAGCCGCGAGCTCTCAAGAACATTTGCCTTGTCTATGCTGCACACTTTTCCCTGACGTTTTCCAGCAACTTCAAAAGCAATTTTCCCTATACGCTCAATTTCTTTAACACTGTATTTTTCTGTATCAAAAGCTTCCTGCCCGTCTTTGCCTTCTGCCCGTCCTCTTTCTCCGAAATAGATACCGCCTGTCAATTCACGAACGATCAGTATGTCAAACCCTTTTTCGATAATGTCCTCACGCAGCGGAGAAGCATCTTTTAAATTAGGTATTAGTTTAACAGGGCGCAGATTTGCATATAGCTCCAAACCTTTCCTGATACCAAGCAAAGCTCTTTCCGGCCTTAAATGCCCCGGAAGCGTATCCCACTTTGGCCCTCCAACCGCGCCTAAAAGCACACTATCGCTTTCAAGGCAGATTTTCATGGTCTCTTCCGGAAGCGGCTCGCCGTATAAGTCTATAGCCCTTCCTCCGGCAGCAGCTTTTTTAAAACAAAACCTGTGCCCGTATTTTTCACCAACAGTTTCCAATACTTTTATGGCTGATGACATTATTTCAGGGCCTATTCCGTCCCCTTCTACAATTGCGATACCAAACTTCATTTTGCACCTCTTTTTAAGGCTTTCAGTGAATTCAAAAGCCCACCGTTGTCTATTATATTTTGCAGAAACTCTGGAAAAGCCGTAAATTCATAAGTCTGATTTTTTGTTATATTAAATACTTTCCCTTCAGAAAAGTCTATTTCAAGCTCGTCTCCATCATCTATGTCCGCTGAAAGCTCTATGATGGGAAGCCCTATATTTATCGCATTTCTATAAAATATTCTGGCAAAACTCTTTGCTATGATACATGAAATACCGGATTCTTTTATAGAGATCGGCGCATGTTCACGCGAAGAACCGCACCCGAAGTTATTGTCTGCAACCATTATGTCGCCTGGTTTTACGCGAGTGACAAAAGTTTTGTCTATATCCTCCATGCAGTGCTTTGCCAGTTCCTTCGGATCAGAAGTATTTAAATATCTAGCAGGTATTATAACATCTGTGTCGACGTTATCGCCGTATTTCAAAACTGTGCCTTTAACTTTCATTTACTTTCTCCTTTCGTTTTTACCTTATATAGCTTGAGGAGAAGTTATTTCTCCGGTTAATGCGCAGGCCGCGGCAGTCTCAGGGCTCGCAAGATATACTTCGCTCTTTGTATCTCCCATTCGGCCGATGAAGTTCCTGTTGGTAGTGGCTACACAGCGCTCGCCTTTTGCCAATATCCCCATGTGTCCGCCAAGGCACGGCCCGCATGTCGGCGTAGATACAGCGCATCCTGCCTCTACGAATGTTTGTAAAAGCCCCATCTTCATTGCTTCTAAATATATTTTTTGTGTCGCAGGTATAACAATGACTCTTATTCCCTTTGCGACTTTTTTGCCTTTTATGATCTCAGCAGCAGCAACTAGATCGGAAAGTCTTCCGTTAGTGCAAGAGCCGATTACAACCTGGTCTATCTTTATTTTCCCAATTTCGTCAAAGTTCTTTACATTTTCCGGTAAATGCGGGAATGCTACAACAGGGCGTATCTTAGATAAATCTATGTCCATTACGCTTTCATATTCTGCATCGGCATCGGCAGCGAATATTTTTGGTTCCCTGTTGCTATGCTCTTTTATATAATCGATAGTTATATCATCTACAGGGAAAATTCCGTTTTTGGCACCTGCCTCTATAGCCATATTGCAGATGCAAAGCCTATCGTCTATAGTCAGGTTTTTAACACCGTCGCCAGTGAATTCCATAGAGCGGTAAAGTGCACCGTCTACGCCTATTTTACCGATTATATAAAGGATTACGTCTTTTCCTGATACATATTTATTTAGCTTTCCGGTAAGGTTAAATTTCATAGCTGCCGGCACCTTAAGCCATACTTTCCCATATGCCATAGCTGCAGCCATGTCCGTTGAACCAACGCCTGTTGAAAACGCACCCAGTGCCCCGTAAGTACATGTATGGCTGTCTGCCCCTATAACTAAATCCCCGGCTACTACCAGGCCTTTTTCAGGCAAAAGCGCATGCTCAACTCCCATTTCACCTACGTCGAAGAAATTTACAATTTCTTTTTCTGCCGCAAATTCACGGACTTTTTTACATTGTTCTGCTGCTTTTATATCCTTATTCGGCGTAAAATGGTCTAAGACCATTGCTATCTTACTGCCGTTAAATACACATGAACAGCCCGCCTTGTTAAACTCGTTTATCGCAACAGGAGAGGTGATATCGTTTCCAAGAACGAGATCGACATCTGCCATTATCATGTCGCCCGCCTTAACGTTTTTCTCCCCGCAGTGAAAGGCGAGTATTTTTTGAGTCATTGTCATTCCCATTATATTTTCCCTGCTTTCTTATATAGTATATATTCAATAGAATCTGCCAAAGCCTGCCAGCTTGCAGCGATTATGTCGGTAGATACGCCTACAGTAGTCCATACGTCCTCCCCGTCTGAGCTTTCGATCAAAACACGGACTTTAGATCCCGTCGTATGCTCCGCCGTCAGTACACGTACCTTATAATCGGTAAGACGCACTTTTTTAAGCTCCGGGTAAAATACGCAAAGCGCTTTTCTAAGTGCAAGGTCCAGCGCGTGCACCGGGCCATTGCCGACTGCTGCCGTAGTTTCATCTTTTCCGTCAACTATGATCTTTATCATAGCAGAAGCACTCATCTCTCCGTCTGGAGATGGAAACTCACCGCTCGTCTTATACATATTGAGCTTGAAATGAGGCTTAAACCTGCCTAGAACATCTAGAACCATAAGTTCAAAACTGGCATCTGCCGATTCAAACTGATATCCTTCATGTTCCATTTCCTTTAAATGCTTTATTATCTGAGCAGTTTCATGTGAATCCTTGCTTAATTCCGGTGCAATGGTAGCTATTTTTGCAAGTACCATAGACCTTCCTGCAACTTCGCTCATTAAAAACCTTCTCGTATTTCCAACTAAGGCCGGATCTACATGTTCAAAAGAAGATGTTATCTTCGTTACTCCGTCTATATGCATACCGCCTTTGTGAGCAAAAGCGCTTGCACCGACATATGGTTTGTTAGAAGGCAAAGCGATATTGCATATTTCAGACAGTACATGCGCAGTGTCTGTTAACTTGGTTAGCCCCCCCTCAATACATGTATATCCGCGTTTTAACTGCATATTCGGGATAAAAACGCTTAAATCGGTATTTCCGGCACGCTCTCCTATTCCTAAAAATGTCCCCTGGACATGTTTGGCACCCGCATTTACAGCCAGCATAGAAGAAGCAACTGCACAGCCCGTATCATTGTGGCAGTGTATCCCGATACGGATGTCTGAAAACCTGTCACGAACCATTTTAGTTACCTCAAATACCTCTGTTGGTGTAGCACCTCCGTTGGTATCGCATAGGCAGAGCACATCTGCACCGGCTCTTGCCGCTGCATCAAGTACATCAAAAGCATATTTTCCGTTAGCTTTATATCCGTCGAAAAAATGCTCCGCGTCAAATATAACCTCTTTACTTTGTTTTTTGAAAAAGGATACCGTATCTTCAACTAAAGATAAATTTTCATCAAGCGTTGCATTGAGTATTTTAAAAACATGCAGATCCCAAGCTTTTCCGAATATAGCAACAGAATCCGTTTTTGCTTTTAAAAGCGAAACAACATTTTTATCTTCCTCAACCGCAAGATTTTTTCGCCTGGTGCTTCCAAAGGCACAGAGTTTGGCATTTTTAAGTTTCATCTTCGAAGCTTTCTCGAAAAACTCTATATCCTTAGGGTTAGAGCCAGGGTTACCTGCTTCGATATATGCTACTCCGAAGTCGTCCAGCGCTTTTACGATATTCAATTTGTCCTGCACGGAAAAAGATATACCTTCGCTTTGTGCTCCGTCGCGCAGTGTGCTGTCAAAAATCTCCAGCCTCATATTTTTTCCTTTCTTTGTAAGAGAAACTAAAAGTTACTATAAAATGTAACTTTTTTGCCCTCTATATCTAAATTATAAAAATTCTAATTAAGAACGGCGCCTTTGTCCGCCGAGGAAACCATTCTTGCATACCGTTTAAGGTATCCGCTCAATTCCTCCGGCTTTTTAAGGCTCATCGTCGCTTTTCTCTTTTCGATTTCAGACGGCGAAACATCTAAATTGATAGAACAGTTATTTATGTCAATAGATATTTTATCTCCGTCTTTAACGTAAGCTATAAGACCTCCGGCAGCGGCTTCCGGCGAAACATGCCCAATGGCAGCTCCGCGCGTTGCGCCTGAGAAACGCCCGTCTGTTATAAGGGCGACGCAGTCGTCTAATCCCATACCGGCCAGTGCAGATGTCGGGGACAGCATTTCGCGCATTCCCGGCCCTCCTGCCGGGCCTTCATAGCGTATGACTACTACATCCCCCGGTTTTATCTCTTTTGCGTAAATAGCCTTTATGGCCTCCTGTTCGCTGTCAAATGCCCTTGCAGTGCCCGTATAGCAAAGCATTTTTTCTTTAACAGCACTTCTCTTTACAACTGCACCGTTTTTAGCAAGGTTGCCAAACAATACAGCCAGCCCGCCTACCTTTGCATATGGTTTATCTATCGAGTGTATGACTTCATAATCCTTGACTTTAACGCCTACCAGGTTTTCCTTAATGGTCTTTCCATTTGCGGTTAAAAGAGACGTATCAATAAGTCCTGCCTTATCTAGTTCAGACATTATTGCATATATGCCTCCTGCCCTGTATAAATCCTGAACGTGGTGGTTGCCTGCTGGTGCGATTTTGCATAAATTCGGTACTTTAGCGCTTATATCGTTTATCGTGTGTAAATCAAAATCTAATCCAAGCTCATTTATTATAGCTGCCAAATGAAGGACTGTATTTGTAGAACATCCAAGCGCCATATCCACTACTAAAGCATTATGGATTGATTTTTCACATAATATATCCCGTACGCATGTATTGTTTTTAACCAGATCCATTACCGCCTCTCCGGCGTCTTTGGCAAGCCTTATCCTTTCGGCATAGACTGCAGGTATAGTCCCGTTACCTGGAAGCGCAAGCCCTACGACCTCAGTCAGGCAGTTCATAGAGTTAGCCGTGAACATGCCGGAACAAGATCCGCATCCCGGGCAGGAACTCCCCTCAACTTCGCATAATTCTTCTTCGCTTATAGTTCCGTTTTTATATGCGCCTACCGCTTCAAAAACACTGTTTAAATCGCGGTAATTTCCATTAGTATCCGGGAGGGAAAGCATAGGTCCGCCCGAAACAAATACGGAAGGAAGATTAAGCCTTGCAGCAGCCATAAGCATACCCGGCACTATTTTATCGCAGTTAGGTATAAAAACCAGCCCGTCAAAGCTGTGTGCCTTTGCCATACATTCAACACTGTCCGCTATTATCTCACGTGTGCAAAGCGAATATTTCATGCCGGTATGCCCCATTGCAATACCATCGCATACAGCTATAGTATTAAACTCTATAGGGGTACCACCTGCTGCTAAGACTCCGTCCTTAACCGCACGTGAAATCTGCTGCAAGTGTATATGCCCGGGCACAACTTCGTTAAACGAATTTACGATGCCAATTATGGGTTTTCTTATTTGTTTATCCGTTAATCCGCAGGCCTTGAGCAAAGACCGGTGCGGAGCGCGTTCTGCGCCTTTTTTTATATTATCTGAAATCAATTTATTAAAACCTTTCATTAATTAAAGATGGCTTAAACACCTAACTATTTCTTCTGCCAGATCATCTGGGAACGAAGTTTTTCTCCTGTTTTTTCAACAAGGCTGTCTTTTTCAATTCTTCTTCTGGCATTAAAGTTAGGACGGTTTGCCTTATTTTCAAGTATCCAGTTGCGGGCAAATGTTCCATCTTTTATTTCATTTAAAACCTTTTTCATTTCATTCTTCGTCTCATCAGTTATAATACGGTTCCCTATCATATAATCACCGTATTCAGCTGTATCGCTTATCGAATAACGCATATATGAAAGCCCGCCTGCATTAACTAAATCTATAATAAGCTTCATCTCATGAACGCACTCAAAGGATGCGCTTTCAGGCTGGTATCCTGCCTCTACAAGTGTATCAAATCCGGCTTTCATAAGAGCTGCAACACCGCCGCAAAGGACTGCCTGCTCACCGAAAAGGTCTGTTTCTGTTTCTTCTTTAAATGTGGTCTCAAGGATTCCCGCTCTTGCAGCACCGATTCCTGCGGCATATGCAAGCGCTGTTTCCAATGCTTTTCCGGTATAGTTCTGCTGAACTGCTACTAAGCATGGAACTCCTCTTCCTTCTTGATACTGGCTGCGGACTGTATGTCCCGGGCCTTTTGGAGCGATCATAACGATATCAACGTCTTCAGGAGGCGTAACCTGACCAAAATGGATATTAAATCCATGTGCGAAAGCCAATGTCATACCGGATTTAAGGTTTGGTGCAATGTCCTTTTTATATAGATCAGGTTGTTTTTCGTCGTTAACCAAAATCATAACTATATCCGCTGCTTTAACTGCATCTGCCGTAAGTTTAACGTCTAGTCCTGCCTCTTTGGCTATTTTAGCAGACTTGGATCCTTCATAAAGCCCAACGACTACGTTTACTCCGCTTTCTTTTAAGTTAAGCGCATGTGCGTGCCCCTGGCTTCCATAGCCTACGACAGCCACTGTCTTTCCTTTTAAGACGTCAAGATTGCAGTCCTTTTCATAAAATAATTTTGCCATTTTTAATTTTCCTCCTCGGTTTTCTTATCCTTTAATTTATATTCTCCTCGGCCCATTGCGGTAACGCCTGTTCTGCAAAGTTCAGTTATACCAAATGAGCTTATATACTCAATAAATGCATTGATTTTAGCTGTCTCGCCCGTTATTTCAATAATAAGCGATGCAGGTGACATATCAATGACTTTTGCCCTGAAAACATTGACGGCTTCAAAAATTTCGCTTCTTTTACTCGGCTGAGCTTTTACTTTCACTAATAAAAGCTCCCTTAAAACTGTCCTCTCTCTGTCCATAAGCTCCACTTTTTTAACGTCGTGCAATTTTTCTAGCTGCCTTATTATCTGTTCCTTTATATAGTCCTCAACCGTCGCAGTTATCGTTATACGGGAAAACTCGCTGTTCTCCGTTTCACCGACAGATAAGCTGTCTATATTAAAGCCTCTTCTGGCAAACAGCCCAGACACTCTTGTGAGTACCCCAGATTCGTTATTCACAATGGCTGAGATTACAAATCTTTCTTTTTTCATCATACTACCTCCTTAAAAGAATGTCTTTTATAGTCCCGCCTGGTATAATCATCGGCAGAACTTTTTCGTCCTTATCTATCGTAGCATCAATAACCACCGGGCCGTTTTGGTCAAACGCTTCTTTTAAAACGTCTTTTAGTTTGGTGAAATCATTTAAGTGTATGCCTTTTGCTCCCATGGCATTTGCAACTTCGGCGAAATCTGTCTTCCTGTCTATAACAGTATTTGAGTAACGGCTTCCAAAGAAAATATCCTGCCACTGGCGAACCATACCAAGAACACGGTTGTTTAAGACTATAACAACTATCGGCAGTTTATTTGTAACAGCAGTCGCAAGTTCTATAAAATTCATATGGAAGCTTCCGTCTCCCGTAAATAGTACTGTACGTTTTTTGTCAGAACCAATACATGCACCTATCGCAGCCCCTAATCCAAAGCCCATGGTTCCAAGGCCTCCGGACGTTATGAATGTACGTGGCTTCTCAAAACGATAGTATTGCGCTACCCACATTTGGTGCTGTCCTACGTCTGTAACTATTATTGTATCATCATTTGTCATGCCGCGCACTGTTTCTATCAAACATTGCGGATTAAGTTCGTTCTTAGGCATGCAAACAGTATTTTCATATGAATTTTTAATTTTGGCAACTTCTTCTTTCCACTCTTTACGCGTTTGCTTCTTTATCGCCGCTAAGAGTTTATCAAGAACTTCCTTTACGTCTCCAACTAGTGAAACATAAGCCGGAACGTTCTTGCCTATTTCAGCTGGATCTATGTCAATATGAATGATTTTGCGGCCTTTTGCATACTCCTTTGTATTGCCTGTTGCTCTGTCGGAAAAACGTGTCCCGACGGCAATTATAAGGTCTGATTCCGCCATTGCCCTTGAAGCACCGTATTTCCCATGCATCCCTGTCATCCCTAAGAACTCTGGTAAGCTGTTTGAAATAGCGGTTAGCCCCATCATGCTTGAGCCTACCGGAGCGTCTATTTTCTCTGCAAGTGCCTTTATTTCCTCACCTGCATCTGACATAACAACCCCGCCGCCGATATAGATAAACGGCTTTTTGGCTTTTTCTATAATTTTTGTGGCTTCATCCATCATACTTAAGTCAATGACTTTAGAGTGTGAAGCTTCGTATTTTTTAGCTTCTTTATAATCGTATTCAGTGACCTGAATGTCCTTAGGCACGTCAATTAAAACCGGCCCCGGCCTGCCTTCATTAGCTATTTTAAATGCCTGCCTTATCGTATCGGCAAGCTTTGTAATATCCTTTACGATATAGTTATGCTTTGTAATAGGCATCGTAATGCCGAATATGTCCACTTCCTGGAAGCTGTCCCTGCCGATTAAACCGCAAGGTACGTTGCCTGTTATAAAAACCATAGGAGTAGAATCGAGATATGCAGTTGCGATACCCGTAATTAAATTCGTTGCACCCGGGCCAGAAGTAGCGATTACGACGCCGGTCTTACCCGTAGTACGCGCGTATCCGTCAGCGGCATGCGCGGCTCCTTGCTCGTGGCAGGAAAGATAGTGTTTGATTTTAGATGATGATTTGTAAAGCTCGTCATAGATGTTTATTACCATTCCGCCTGGATAACCAAAAACGGTATCTACACCTTGCTCTATCAGCGTATTTACTATGATAGCTGCACCATTCATATTTTTTCTCCTTTCTGTTATGTGACATAAGTCAAAATATTTTTCTTAAACTTTAAAAAATAAAACCCTGCGGCGCTTTGCACAACAGGGCTTAGTTTTGAATGTATGTTCATACGGACTTAAATATATCTTTATATCATTCGAATTTTCCTGTTTTATGCAAGCGCCAATTTACACTACCAATTTTGCCTATAATGACAAGGACGAAATTGATAATGCTGATAATAATTATGACGTTGACGACTGCAAACAGAAAATTCGTCATGACAAAAACTCCAAATCAAATTTTATTTGTATCAGTTTAACATAGCATAAATTCTTTGTCAATAAAATTTCTTCCCTCTAAAACTATAATTTGTAAGTTGTTTTATTGAAAATATATGCTTAGTTGCACTATAAATATATGCAATTCTTTTAAACGTTGTTATTTACCTTTGTTCTAATGAAATTAAAACTAAGTTTTTTGTGGTGTTATTTTCTTCTTCAAGCATATATTAAATATATGGAGTTAGCTTTTTAATAAGCTAAACACAAACTTTATTATATTGGTGCCGGTTAAACTCATCAAAACTTGATTGGCGGGCAATAATAAAAATACTTTGGCAAAGGCGTCTTAGCATTTTGGCGTCTTTGTGCCTGTTTAGGGAGGATTCATATGTGCTCTATTTGCGGACTTGTTGATTTTTCAAAAAGAGAGAAGGTTTCAAAAGAAATAGTTTTAAAGATGGGAAGCGTAATGGCTCACAGAGGGCCGGACCAAAACGGCCTTTTTGTAGATGAAAATGCAGTTTTCCAGCATAACCGTCTGGCAGTCATCGATATCGAAAACGGCCTCCAGCCAATGACCAGGATTTTTAACGGCAAAGAATACACAATTGTATATAACGGTGAAATATACAACATGGATGAACTGAAAAACGAGCTCTTAAAGTATGGTGTCACCTTTGAAACACGGTGCGATACTGAAATAGTCCTTTATACATATATCATATTCAAAGAAAAATGTGCGGAAAAATTAAACGGCATCTTTGCCTTCGCCATACTTGATAAAGACGATAAAAAAGTCTATATAGCGAGGGACCGATTCGGAATAAAGCCGCTTTTTTATATTAAACTTAACACTACGTTCCTGTTTGCATCAGAAGTTAAGGCTTTGCTTAAACATCCGGATGTTGCACCTAAAATAGATAAATACGGGCTTTGGCAGCTTTTATATCTTTCACCTGTACGGTTAAATGGTATAAGCATTTTTAAAGATATATACGAAATAAAACCTGCCTGCTACGCGGTTTTAACTGCCGAAGAATTTAAAATAACCCAATATTGGTCCTTTAAGGCGGAAGAATTTAACGAAGACAGAGATACGGCAATTGAACATACAAGGGAGCTTCTTATAGATGCTATTAAGCGCCAGCTTGTTTCCGATGCTCCGCTTTGTACATTTTTATCAGGAGGCTTGGATTCCTCTGTAATAACCTCTGTTGCAGCAAAAGAATACCAAAAAAACGGTATGGTTTTGTCGTCTTATTCGTTTGAATATGAAGGTAATAAAGAGAACTTCAAAAGCACCCTTTTCCAGCCACAGGGAGATGACCAATATGCCATACTGCTTGCCAAATACCTGAAAACAAACCATACAGTATTGACAGCACCAACTGCAGAAGTGGCAAATGCCCTCTTTGAAGCTACGACTGCAAGAGATATGCCTGGGCAGGCGGATATCGATTCTTCGCTGCTTTATTACTGCAGAAAAGTAAAAGAAAACCATACCGTAGCGATTTCCGGCGAATGTTCGGATGAAATTTTTGGCGGGTATCCGTGGTTTTACCGTGAAGAAATGCTTAAAAAGAATTTCTTCCCATGGATCCATGATCCATTTAAACGTATAAACCTCTTTGACGACAGTATTGTAAAATCAAATGAGGGCTTTGAATATCTCTCTAACGCTTACACTAAGAGCCTCTCGCAATGCCCGGTCTTAGATTCTGACACCCCCTCTATGGCACAGAGCAGAAGGGCCGTCTGGCTATCTGTAAATTACTTCATGACATCGCTTTTAGAGAGGAAAGACCGAATGAGCATGGCCAGTGGAGTTGAGGTGCGTGTACCGTTTGCAGACCACCGAATAATGGAGTACGTTTTTAACGTTCCATGGGAGATACGTTTTGAAGGGAACGTCGAAAAAGCATTGCTTAGAAATGCTATGAAAGATTACCTGCCAAACGAAATATTAAACCGTAAAAAAAGCCCCTATCCAAAAACTCATAATCCCGAGTATGAAACCATCGTACTCTCAATGCTCGAAAAAAGGCTTTCATCACCTGATTCAGTTGTGTCAAGGCTTATAGATAAAAAGGCATTTAAAGAATTTCTCTCTTCGGAAAATACAACTTGGTTTGGCCAGCTTATGTCTAGGCCGCAAATGATTGCCTGGCTTATACAGCTTGATTACTGGTTTTATAAATACAAAGTGGATTTTGTATAATATAAAAACTGCTCAAGACGTAAGCTTCTTGGGCAGTTTTTATTATTCCCCATGGGCTTTCATATAATGGCTTATCCCTCCGGATAAGTTATAAACTTTTTTAAACCCTTTTCCTATAAGAATATTTTGCGCAGCATTACCTGTTATTCCTTTATTGCAATATGTAACGGTAATAACGTTCCTGTCAAGTTTTTCAAGTTCGCTTCTTAGATCTCTAAGCGGAATATTCCTTGCAGTTTTAATATGTTTCTTATTATATTGTTCCTTTTCCCTTGTATCAATCAACTCATATCTTTTGCCAGACTCCATAAGCAAATCAAGCTCACTTTGCGTAATGAGCTTTCTGCCATTATTGATTTCATTATCCAGTATCATCCCCGTATATGCAACAGGGTCTTTGGTCGTTGAAAAAGGCGGAGCATAAGAAAGGTCCAGGTGAAAAAGATCACTTACTTTTGCCTTAAATGAAATAGCAGTTGCAAATACATCTATCCTTTTATCTACCCCATCTTGTCCAATTATCTGAACGCCCAGCAGGCAGCTGGTTTTTTTATCCGCAACACCTTTTATGACCATTTCACTGCCGTTCATATACTTTGGTTTATTCGGCTTTATATTGTAGCAAACGGCTACATCATAACCTTGGTCTTTGGCTTCCTTCTCGCTAAGCCCCGTCTGTGCTACTGCCGTTTCAAAAACACTGAAAATACTTGTGCCAAGAATACCCCGAACTCCATATTACCACCGGTAGCATTATTTCCTGCTATTCTGCCCGTCTTATTTGCAGTAGATCCCATCGGCCTATATAATCTTTTGCCCGATACTAAATGATATTGCTCAATGCAGTCCCCGCAGGCATAGATATCTTTAATGCTTGTCTGCATTTTACTATCAACTATGATTGCTCCTGAGGTTCCAAATTCCAACCTTAAATTTTTTACAAGTTGTATATTTGGCTTAACTCCAGCGGCTAGCAGCACAATATCGGCAGGTATACTGGTTTTATCAGACGTAATAACATTACCGGCTGTAATCTCATTAACAGACGTATTGGTATAAACGCTAATACCGTTCTTAATTAGGACATCTTTTAAATAAACCGAAACGTCGTTATCTAGGTTAGGCGACACTTTAGGCATTTTTTCAATCAAAGTAACTTTAATACCTAGTTTTTTAAAATTTTCGCATACTTCAAGCCCTATAAATCCGCTGCCTAAGACAGCGGCTGTTTTAGGGTTATTCAAGTCTACAAACTTTTTGATTTTATTCATATCACCTAGGTTTCTAAGTGTGAACACATGGGGCCTGTCAACGCCTTTTATCGGCGGGATAACTGCGGAGGCTCCCGTTGCAATTATAAGTTTATCATAATTATCTGTGAATATTTCACCTGTTAAAAGATTTAAAATTTCTAGGATTTTTTCATCCGGATATATTTTTTTAACTTCATGCTTTACCATCACGTCGATATTGTATCTACTTTTAAAAAAAACAGCATCACGAATAGCAAGTTCGCTTGCACTTTTAACTTCTCCGCCAATATAATACGGCATTCCACAACCAGAATATGAAATGTAGCTGTCTTTTTCATAGACAGTTATTTGTGCATTTTCATTATTTCGCCTTGCTTTTGCCGCAGCAGACGTTCCGGCTGCTACAGCACCAATAACCACTATACGCATACACCTTTACCCACTTATTTTAGTTTTGAAGAGCCCTCAAAAAATACTTCTAAATTTTGGGGGAGTTTGTATTCTTCTTTTTTATGTGATATATCGTTATTTGAGTATACTTCCTTTAAAATAGCATTTATTATAAGTTCTTTCGGTGCATAGTTGTAATCTTTCCCTTCGTAGTTCCATACTCTGCATTCAACGCTGCTACCGCATAAGTCTCCACATTCCTTGCATGCAGATTCCTTTAATTCAAAAGCAATATCATTTCCATTAACACGAATCGTTGGCGAACTCATAAATTCATACTTCATTGCAAGATCTTTTGATATGATATTAATTTTATTTAACTTGATATCATATCCTGCTGCCTTTAGGATATTACTTGCTTCATCTATTGCTTCATCAAGATTATTTTCCGTTCCCTGGCATCTCTCACAAACGCTTAAATCAAGATATAAAAAATCTATAACTATTTCCTTTTTCTCAGGTTCACCATTACAATTACTGGTACATCCGCATTCTTTACAGCAGCCGGGCAAGTTACTCACCAGCCTTTTCTAAAATTTTGGCAACCTCCTTAGGTTTTAGTACCTTGCCAAATGATTTTACCTTCCCGTCAACAACAAGTGCAGGTGTAGACATCACCCCATATTTTGAAATCTCTGCAAAATCTGTGACTTTTTCGATTACAGCACTTAAGTTAAGTTCTTTAAGAGCTGTTTCAGTATTTTCCGCAAGTTTTACACAATTCTTGCATCCAGAACCTAAAATTTTGATTATCATAGTAACATTTCTCCTTTTATGATTAAATTTAAATATTAATTAAGTTAAAAGATATCCAAAGGCATTAAAGGCATACCCGATTATTATAATTCCAATAGTTACGATTAAAATGAATATAGCAAGTAATTTTGGTTTTACAGCTTTTCTAAGCATTATTATAGAGGGTAGGGACAACGCGGTTACGGCCATCATAAACGAAAGTATGGTTCCGATGCCCACTCCTTTTGCAAACAAAGCCTCTGCTATCGGTATAGTACCAAAGATATCCGCATACATAGGTATACCGACTATGGTCGCAAGCAATACCGAAAATGGGTTTTTATCTCCTAATATTCCATTGATCGCGTCTGCCGGTATCCAGTTGTGAATTATAGCCCCTATGCCAACGCCTAAGACTACATAAAGCCATACCCTTTTTACTATAGCGGCAACTTGGTCTTTGGCATAGACTAGCCGCTCCTTTCGAGTTAGGGTAGGCGATTCTATGTCAACTCCCTTTCCTGCATATACATACTGTTCGACCTGATTTTCAAGTTTTAGCTTTCCGATCATAGTACCGCCAACTACCGCCAGAATAAGCCCTACAATAACGTATGACACTGCGATTTTAACCCCGAATATACTCATCAAAAGTATAAGCGCGCCTAAGTCTACAAGCGGCGAAGAAATCAGAAACGAAAATGTGACTCCAAGAGGCAGCCCTGCATTTGTAAAGCCTATAAAAAGCGGAATAGAAGAACAACTGCAAAATGGTGTTACCGTTCCGAGCAGGGCACTTAATATGTTCGCCGTTAAACCGTTGAATTTCCCTAGAATCTTTTTGGTACGTTCAGGCGGAAAGTGGCTTTGTATATATGAAATGATAAATATAAGCACTGACAAAAGCACCATGATTTTTACCATGTCGTAAATAAAAAACTGAATACTTCCACCGACGTCTTCGTTTACGTCTAACCCAATAGTATTAAGAAGGCTGCCGATTAACTCGTTCAGCCATCTCATACCTAATATCTGATATTGAAAAAAGTCCCACATCGTTTTTATTAACATGCACACTTATCCTCAACTTGTTTAATTGGTTCCTCAATCTTTAAAAGAATTTCCATTGCTATATCAAATCCCTGTTTATTAAGTGAATAATGCATCCATTTCCCCTGTTTTCTCCCGTTTACAAGGCCCGAATCGCATAAAATTTTCATATGGTGCGAAAGCGTTGACTGTACGATATTTAGCTCAGCTAATATCTTACAAGCACATTTTTCCCCACTTTTCAGCATGTCAATTATCATAAGCCTGTTTGGGTCGCAAAGCGCCCTGAATACGTTAGCATATTCCTCGTATTTATTATCCATACGCTCACCTCATATCTATATTCATCGATTTATTTTATTATGTACTACATATCGAAATTTGTCAATATATTTTCCCTTAAACTGTAAAATAAAAAAGGTTTTTGCCCTTCTCATATCCTTTAATAATATGGCAAAAAACCTATTTATATTGATTGCATTAATCTGCCTTTATTTTATATATCGTAATTCTCTTTTAAAAACATATTAATAACCACTTTTGCATCAGGCATCTTAACCTCTTTTTTTGAGGCGTCTTTATAAATAGACAGCCCATTTAAAAAACTCCAGAATATTAGTGATAATTCATTAGGGTCCGCTTCTACTATAGTGCCTTCACTTTGCCCAACTGTGATTATCTTTGCTATCTCCTTATACGGTATATCCCTTTTTTCCTCTATCAGTTTCTTTGCTTCATTAGGTATTGCGGTTGAGTTTGTCGCCTGCGCTATAAGCCTGCAGGTCTGTATAAAATCGTCGCTCGTTTCCATTGTATATAGCAAGCCCTCGATAGTTCTGCTTATCTTTTCATGTGCTGGAATTGGCATTTTCCTAAGAGCAAACACCGCCTCGTTTAACTTATCGAGTGCGTTGTTTACAAGTTCTGTATAAACCTCTTCTTTAGATTTATAATAGTGGTACATAAGGCCTTGCGACATTCCAACAGCTTCTGCGATATCACTGATTTTGGTTGCAAACAGGCCCTTAGTGGAAAACTGATGCAGCGCTTCCTTTAATATCTGCGCCTTTCTGTCTTCCTTTATCTTTTTATTTTGCTCTTGTGTTCTCGCCATAATCCACCTCAATTAAATATAATGGCTGAATCTTGATTCAATCATTATAAATAAAATATGTATTTATGTCAATATTTTTATAAAAATTTCAATCTTTATATTGCCTGCTCATTTAACTTTCACAGGAAGGCGTATCACCGTCTTTAATTTGTCCGCCTGTGTTTTTTTAGGATCGGATAAATATATTTCATGGTGCTTATGTACGCTCCCCGTCAAGTTAACAAATCCGCTTTCATCGATATATTTAAGAATTTTATCGATAGAGCGTTTTTCATCGCTGTAAGATCCTATATGCATTATCTGGACGCATGTCCCCTCGTCAAAACTTTGAAGCCTGGCTCTTTTTACTTCCAGCCCAGGTTTTTTCTTTAAACTTTCGTTAATCGCCCATTCAAAGACACTGTCCGTTACAAATTCCGGCTGCCTTATCATAGAAGTCCAAAGCCATTCAGATCTTGATGCTGAATAAAAATCATCTCCCTTTACCCACCACAGGCCTTCAAGCGGAGGCACTACATACTCAAAATATCCATCAGGGCGATTACTCCCCTTTGCCATTTTGATAGTGAAGCTAAGCGAATATAGAATTTGAAGAGCACTTTGATATTCTTCTCCCTCAGGCGCCCCCTTCCCATCTACCATTATAAAATTAATAGGCGGGATTTTAATAAACATTGGTTTTTCCTTTGGCAGATATAAGTCCTTATATTCCTTTTTATAATCCAGTTTATTATCAGCCATATTAAAACCTCACTTAACTTTGTTTTATAAACACTAAACTTTAAAACGCGTATAAGGATAAAGATCCTCATCCGCCTCGATCTTTGTAATATACCAGTAATCGCCTTTTTTTTCCACCGTAAGTACTGCATTGTAATCCCCTGAAGGGCCGGCAGAGGTAGCAAGTGAAAAACTTATTTCAAAAATATACTTGTCATTAGCCGGTATTTTAGTATTTACTATTTCATAACTGTCTACCCACGGGCTGGAAATACCGGTTGCCCAGTTTTGGGCGCTTTCATCGAGCTGGCTTGCATACTCATCTTTGAGTTTCTCGCCCATAACAGAGTATTGTATGGCAGCGCTTTTAAGTTTAAGGCCGCTGGCCCAAATATCGGCCGCCTCTTGCGGTTTACAAACTCCTAAGTTTTTAATTGCGTCCATCAAAAGCTGGCTTCTCACCTCATAAGTATTAACCTCTCCTACAGCCGCAATAACGCTTATATATTTACAGTTAAAAAGGCCTCCGATTACGTTTATTAAAATCAATATCAGCATAAATATGCTAAAAAGAACCCAGCAAAATTTCTTTGCTCTGTTTGATAAAATTATTCTCATTTAATTGCCCCCAATCCTATTTTTATATAACTATATGATTAATAGGGACAAAATAGAGAGTTTTAGCTTTGTTATTCAACTATTAAGTTTAATCTGTTATCTTCCAAGGTATAATAAAGCGGCACTACCATTACGCCTTTATATTTTTCCGAAAGCCTTCTGCTTTCGTTTACTACAAATTCAATTTCATTCTCTATTTCATAAATAGGTGCATAATTAAAAAAATGTTCTTTTGCTTTGTCTTCATCCCAATTTTCCAATCTACTTAAGCCATTTATAAATAAAGACATTTTAGATGCTAAGTTCACCATGCCACACTGATTATGCGCAATTAAAACGATATAATTTACTTTCCCGATTGCAATAGCATAAGACACTTTAAATTCACTGTACCTTAAGTTGGCACCGCCCGTTCTGATTATAAATGCAAAATTCTCGGGTATTTTTAACTGTTTTCTATTGTCCATACACATCGCTATAAGCAGTTGTGCCGCGCTGTATTCTTTAAACGGCATAGAAAAATTTTGATATTTAATTAAACTCTCTATTGGGGTACCAATAAATTCTTCTGGAATATCTTTAAGCTCAATTATTTTTTTTAATTTCAATTCAGATGCTTTCCTTAGTTTTTATATTGATAAGATTATACTAAATTTTATCAATAATTTAAATATAAAAATAAGAAAGCGCAGACGCTTTCTTATTTTTATTTTATCTTAACTTTTCGGCTTTAATTCTTTTTTCGATTTTACAGCAGCTATTAAAACTGATATTAATATCACTACTATAGCAATAGCTAAATATATAACTATACCTGCATATGCTGAATCAAAACCACTTGGAGAAACATGTTTAATGAATATCCCGATATATGCCCATAATATAACTAAACCGTAGGCTACGTCCCTTTCTTTTATCGTCGTTACAACTCCGATTATCATTCCTGCAGCCAGTATCATCGCCATCCACACTTCTTCGGATATACCTAGTCCGTCAAATCCTAAGCTTACTAATAAAACAGTAACATTTGCAATTGCCGCAATAGTTATCCACGCGTAATAAAAGCTAATTGGCAATTTTATAAAAACCTTTTCTTTTTTGGTAAGCCTATATTCGTTTAAAATAGTATATATCAGCATCAGTGAGAAGAAAATAACGATCATCATAACTACTGATAGCGCTATCATGTTATAATGCCAGCTATATATCCATGCTACATTAGCCAATGAAGAAATGATAAAATATGGGCTGATGCGTTTAAGAATTACCTTATTATACCCGCTTTTACCCTTAAAAACACCCCATTGATAGAGAATGAATAAGGCAAGCAATGAATAAATCACACCCCAAACAGAAAATGTCCATCCCGGTGGAGTAAAAAGATTGGGATACAGTTCAGCAATTTGCCCATTAGTAACACCATTAATAGGTAGAGTTTCAGCTAAAACGTTTACTACGATTACTGAAATAAATGCGATAGTATTAATAAGCTTATATATTACTCCAATACCCTTTTCCCTCATTTGATTGTCTCCTTTATTAAATTACTAAAATAAACTATACCTCACCCTTGTAAAGATTCTTTAAACCATCAACTATATCTGTAATATCTACTAAAATCTTATCGTCTTGATTTAATATGCAATGTTCTTTAGCATTTAATAATTCCCGTTTAGTATATCTGGAATCATATACGATTTTATATGCACCCAGAAAATTTCCAACAGTGATCTTTCGGTTTATGCCTCTTATATCCAGCGGGCATTCATTCATACAATACGGTTCTTCACAATACTGACAGTTTTTTGCCTTTAACTGCAAAGCTTTTTCAGGACTTTTCCCCTCCCCTTTAACATTATTTAAAAATGGCGGTTTGCATTCACGCACATAATTTTCAAATTTCTTTGAATTTTTAAATTCAGAAAGCTTTTTCTCTTTTAATATGGCATTAGCGGCAGCTACGCCTGAAACCGTTACGGAAGATGCCCCCGTCCCCATGACTGTAGACTCCCCACAGCAATAAAGCCCGTTAAACTCGGATTTTGTGTGTAACCTTTTTAGCATATGCTGCCCTATTGACTGCGTTGGCCCTGCTATACTGCCGTTATTTTTCAATGTATAGTGCTCCATAGTGAGCGGGGTTGAAAGCTCACTAAAAACAGTTCCGTCTATAAACCCCGGGTACCTTATTTCAAGCATTTTCATTAGCCTGTCTTTTTCTTCGCCTTTCATAGTTTTATATGTTGCAGACGAATGGTAACCTTTTAAATATGCGGGCCACTTCCTAAAAGTCGGCGCTATAGCCATAATAATGTGATGTTTTTCATCACATAAAGTTTTATCGTCAATACTAGGAATATAAACTGTAATTTCATTCTCATCTATTTTAGAGCCATCTTCTGTAAAAAGAGTTATAGGTGTTGTATCTTTTGGTATTACTTCCTTTTTGACCAGTGCATATAAAATGGCGCTGGAGTTCGTGCCCTTCATGTTTAAAACACGTTTTTTCTTATCCGGCGCAATAAGCGAGTCGTCTATTAATTTTTCGTATAAATTCCATATTGTACCTGAGTATATTATATTATCAGAATTTAATATCTTACCGGTATTTAATTTAACTCCTTTGGCTTTGTTCTCTTCAATAATTATCTTATTAACGCGCCTGTTATAGAGTATCTCTCCATCGTTTTCTTCGATCGCCTTTTCAAGTATACCCGACAGGAACACCGTAGACCGGGCAGGATAATAACTCCCTTCTGCTTGATTGCCTATAAACATTACAACTAAAGCTGCCGGCAGCTCTTCTATGGTTGTATGATAGAATAATAAAGTTAGCTTGTTAAATAAATTCAATATATCTGGATTTGCAAAGTATCTGTTAAGAAGGTCCTTGGTGCTTAAATTCATAAATGATAAAAGCTTTGTGTATGATATTGGATGTTTAATTAATTTGAATGTTTTGCTTATTTTGCTTACTTGATCCGGCGTTGTAAAAACTGGTTTTTTCGCAACAACCTTATCATATATCTTTAACATATCTGAGTAAAATCTTCTTATATTATCTTCTTCTTTTGGAAAGGCCTTCGTCAGTTCTTTTATAAGCTTATCTATATCTGAAAAAAATTCTATTTTATTGCCTTTATAATATATGCTAAAAAGCAAATCATGTTTTATTACGTTAATTGGCTCTTCTAAGACATTATATAAAAACCTATGTACATTAAAACCTTTATCTCCGAAACCAAAAAGCATTGCCGCCCCAGTATCAAACATTGCCCCCTGCCTTTTAAATGTCCCGCAGGAGCCTCCCGGCTTAAAAGATTGTTCTACAACTATTACCTTTAAGCCCCTTTTCGCCAGCAAACTGGCTGCTGATAAACCCGAGAGTCCAGCACCTATTACTATAACATCATAATCCATGCTTTTTCTCCTTACCTATGTCATTCCCCAAATCTTTAAACAAGCCATAAACTAATAGGCACATCAATATATAAGGGTCCTTGAAAATTTAAAGCCCTTATAATAAAAACATTTTATTTAAATGTATGTACATAAGATAGCATTGCTAATTCTAACTTTGCAATAGCTTTAACAAAATAATTCGACATAAAAATTTTAAAACCTTTTTTCTAAAATTTCTATTATATATTTTTTATATTAATAAAGCATATTATTCTAAAAATACTTAATTTTTAATTTTAATCTCAAAATATTTAAAATATCTTTTAATATTACGGTTTATCTCTCTTTTATATATATATAATTAATTTCTATCAAATATTATCGGCAGTGATATTTTTGCATAATTAAATTTAAAGTTGAAGATAATAATTATGTGAAAAACATGAAAGGAGCTTATTTTATGTCACAATTAAATCAAATGGAACTTCAGAGTTTAAGGCACCTTATCGGAGCGCACGATACGGCTTACCAAAAAATGCAGGATTATGCACAGCAATCCGTTGATCCACAGATAAAAGCATTTTTTCAAAAGTCTGCACAGGATGCTCAAAAAACTAAACAGCAATTGCTGTCTTTTTTAGGTTAGGAGGTATAATATGCAAGAAAAAGTTATGGTAAACGACGCATTAGCAATGATGAAAAGTAGCCTTGCTAGTTATGCTCAGGTTATATCTGAATGTGCAAATCTACAGCTTAGGTCAACTATTCAGCAGATCAGAAATAACGATGAAACTTCACAGTATGAGCTTTATAAAATTGCTCAGACTAAAGGTTTCTATCAACCAGCGGCAATGGCTGACGATACAGTAGTAAAACAGGTGAAAATGCAGCTAACTTCAAGCTCTGATAAACCACAAATTTAGGGATCCCGCTCTAAACTTAAACGTCGATGGATATTTTTTCTGTCGGCGTTTTTTTAAATTTTATACATTTAAGTGATATGCTATAATAAATATATATTTTGATAGGAGGGTTTATTTTATGAATGTAGGTATAATTGTACATTCTCTAACAGGGCACACTTACACCTTGGCTGAAAAGCTGAAAGAAAAACTAAATGAAAAGGGCCATTCAGTTACCTTGGAAAAAATAAATGTGGTAGGTAAAGAAGATCCCCAAAGAAGAGACTTCGAACTAGATTCTCCTCCAAAATTAGCTTCGTATGATGCAGTCTGTTTCGGTGCCCCTGTAAGAGGTTTTTCCATCTCACCTGTGCTTAATGCTTATTTAAATCAGATAGAGCCTTTAAACGGTAAAAAAGTTGCTTGTTTTGTAACGAAAACGCTTGCAAATAATTGGACTGGCGGTAACAGATCTATAAAACAAATGAAAAAGCTATGCGACTCAAAAGGAGGCACGGTTATATCAACGGGTATTTTGCATTGGCCAAAAGAAAATGCCGATTCAAAAATCGATGAAGCTGCTGAAAACATAGCATCGCCCTTTTAAAAAACAATGTTTAAAATAAAAAACCCTGCCGTTTAACTGGCAGGGCATTTTATTTATATCAGTAATGTAGTTGTTTCTTTTGTAAACTGAAAAATTTTTAATATACTCTTCCTGAATTGCTTACATCAAGCAATACGTTTAAATAGTGTATGCACTCTGAAATAGTCTTTTGATATTTATGAGTCGCTTCAATAAAGCTTGTAACTTCCTCTTGTTTAAGGAAGTCCTTATAATTTAAATATAGCTTTTTGAACCTGGCCGCCTTGTCTTCATCTGGCAAATTAGCGTTTAAAAGCCATATGTATTCCCTTTCGAAGCTTATCATCATTCTGTTAAGCCTTTGGTCAGACATTATTTTCTTTCTTTGCTGTACCATGCCGGTATATTCGGGCATTACTTTGAGCACACGGGCAAGTTCTTGCAATTCTTTTTTAGGTAGCATAAACCAGGTGCCTCCTATTTTTAATTATTTTCTAATTTATTGTATTAATGAATGCAAAAATTGGTGCCCGTCCATATACTTTTACAGCCAAATTTTTAAGCCTTAATTTAAAGTATAACCAACCGTATTATAAAAACATTCTAAAATGCATTTAATCCCTCTTCTAAGTTGCTTTTGAAAAATACCCTGTTGCCCTTGTTGCTTTCATAGATAAAATCTTTTAAGCTTTTGCTTTTATAAACGCTAAAATCACCTATGATCGCTATTTTCATATTATAGTTTGAAAATTTTTGGAGAATCTCCCCTGCGTATCCCGTCCTTAACTCGAAGAATTTTTCTCCTAAGCTTTCCTTATAAACAGCTATACCGGTGCAATCATTATATTGTGCCGTCGCCATTATATCTAGAATATCTTGTATGCCGTTTATCATTTCATTTTTTTCTATTACGGCTATTAATATATCATTTATATTTTTTATTTTCATTCTCCTTCACCTTTTTCATTATAAGCAGCTATAAATCCCATCATCGCTTCAATAAATTTAACATTCCCGTAAAGCATTATCCTGACTTTTGATTCCGTCTCTATAAATTGAGCGCTCATAGTAGACATTCCATATTCCGCAGGCTTGCAATTCAAAGATGCTGTTAGCATATTAACTAAGTCCATAGCCTCATCCATATCGTAAACGTCTATATCTGCCACGGCCGATATCTTTATCCTATATGTCTTAGCCTCCGTTCTTTTTGAAACATTGCTGCCTTCTGTAAATATACTTAGATCATGCCCTGTAACAAGCCAGCTTTTCCCCACCTTGTTTGCCCTCAATTTTCCTTCCCTGATATACCGCCTAATAGTTTTTGGATGCAAGTTTAGCATGTTTGATATTTGATCCACAGTATAATATTTCTCGTTCATAAATACTCCTTATCATTCCCTTTGTATGGTATTATAGGGAATAATTTGGCCAATGTCAAGACTTTATAATATGATTCACTCAAAAAAAAACAGAAAAGCAAATGTTTCCTGTTTCACTTAAAACTAATTATTCAAAAGCTCTTCAAAGCTGTAAATAAACATATCTGAAATTTTTTTCATAAGATCTATATCCTGCCTAGACAGTTTATCGTAAACCCCGCACGCTTTCATGCCTGCACTTTTTATCGCAGCAATGGCATTTAAAATGTCGTCATATACTATACAGTCTTTAGGCATAGTATCTATCTTCTTAGCTGCAAGTATATAGATATCTGGGAATTCTTTACCGCGTTTTACTTCGTCAGCCGAGGTTATCGCATCGAATAAATCAAGTATTCCGTTGTTTTTAAGTGCCACTTCGTATAATGCCTTGGTTAAACTTGTTGCAGCTCCTAATTTAATGCCTTCTTTCTTTAAGAAAAGCAGATAATCCTTTGCATATGGCTTTAGCCTCACATTATGAGTGTACTCATAAATAGCCATATTAGCCCATTCATCCATTACATCTTCTGCCGTTTCATCTAAATGGAAATACCTGATTGTGTATTCGGCCGTCTCTCTAAAACTTTTAGCGCTTATCTCCTTTGAGTAATCATCAGTGATCGTTATGTCGCGTTTAGCAAAAAAATCTACATCTATTTTATCCCACAGCCACATTGAATCTAGTATCGTTCCATCCAGGTCAAAAATAGCTGCTTTAAAATCAGGCATCGCTATCTGTGCCCCAGATTACAAGTATAGTACCGTTTTCAACTGAAATCTTGCTTTTTTTGCCTATGAATTCATTGCTTACGCCAATTGGCATATCGTTTAA
Source organism: Eubacteriales bacterium (assembly GCA_041390245.1). Classification (NCBI taxonomy): domain Bacteria; kingdom Bacillati; phylum Bacillota; class Clostridia; order Eubacteriales; species Eubacteriales bacterium. Next base: position 158,905 of record JAWKQI010000003.1, on the reverse strand, counting down.
AATAGTTTTATCTTTTAGTTCATATTTAAGCCCGCTTAAGTTAACGCCTCTAGATTTGTCAGAATACGAAAAAACTGATATGTAGCCTTCTTTATCATCATCAAAGTTAATTTCGCCGTTAGTAATTACAGTAGTTACCCTATTTTCACCAAACAAGAACCCTCTGGCATCTTTTTTTGAAAGGTATGCGAGTGCCTGAACATTTGCAAGCGTGTGCTCCGGCCTGTCCCCTGTCCCACCGTATATATGAAACGTTTTATAGCCCTTGGCAAGACCTTCTTTTAAAGCCAGCATCATATCTGTATCATCTTTTTCTGCTTTCAGCGTTATGATATTATCGTGTTTTGGTTTTTTAGACACAGAGTCAAAATCCCCGATAATTAGGTCTGGATGTATTCCTATCTCGCTTAGATATTTAAAACCGCCATCTGCAGCGATTATATAATCATTTGTTTCCGGTTTAAAATCGTGTTTGAAAAAACACCCCGCACCGACAACATAACATATGCTAGACGCACTTATAAATTTCTTAAGCGTATCTTCAACAGAATCGCATGTCATGATAGCAGACATTATACCTCCTCCGGCAGCTCCTACTTTTCTGAGCTGTGCAATATTTTCTTTAGTAATCCCGCCTATAGCAAACACCGGTATAGAAACGGCGCTGCAAACATCTTTCAAAAATTTTATTCCCCTTGGTGCAACGTCTTTTTTTGTACCTGTAACAAAAATATGTCCCGCAATCAAATAAGTTGCACCCAGCTTCTCAGCTATTTTCGCATCTTCAACTGAATGGACGGAAACACCGACTGTCTCAAAATTTTTAATCTCATTTTGATGCTTAAATACCATGTTCATAGGAAGATGAATCTTCTTAATACCTAAATTTTTCGCTGCTTCTAAATCAGAGTGGACTATAAATGACGTATTATACTTATCTACAATTTTTTTGCATTTTTCAGCAAGGGTTTGATACTCCTCGTGAGACAAATCCTTTTCGCGAAGCACAATGGCATGTGGCTTTGCTTTAGCTATTTCCTCGATTCTCTTTAAAAAATCTCCTTTGCAAATAGACCTATTAGTAATACATATTATCATAATCTACACCTTTATATAATCTTTTAAACGGGCTGTAACCCGTATTTTACAATAGTATTATTGACTTAAATCATAGCCATTTTTACATATCCTGCAAGATATAGGGCATATGATAATATCAAGATAAAAGTCCACGTTCAAAAGGCTGCCTTTACTGATTACCATCTTCACACTGTTTAATTATACGACTTATAATGGCATTTATCAATAAAACTTAACGCCCTGCATTTGATATTCAAATGTACTATTCATATCCTCCTAAATACCCTTACGCAAAAGTAAAAGCTATGCTGAAAGATTTCTTTTCATCTTCTTCACGTATTCCTCTAAAATAGGTAACGTTGCCATCTCTGCCTTTATATATGCTAAAGACATCGCCTTGTCTAAGCTCACTTTTAAAGTTTATATTTATTCTTTTTATATCTTTTAATTTTTCGTCTTCCGTAAGTGTATCAAAAGCAAAGTCACAATAATATGTATTGTTTACATGGCCTAGAATGTCTATATAACTGTTATATACTTTACGCTTTTCAATAAAATCGTATTCTTCTATGTCTCTTAAAACAGGTTTTGCATCGTTAATGGTGAACTCTTTATTACCCTGACCTATATCTATTTCATTTGAGCGCCTAAGCACACAACGTTTTTGTAAATTAATTAGGACAGAGAAGCTAACAGCATTAAAGGCTTCTTGCCCGTTTTCGTTAAAAAACTTAAATTCTCGGCGGAAATAAGGCCAGCTTGTATCTGAATGCCATGTAATTCCTTTTATAATATCACAGCCTGTAGGTGGATTTTTTATATCGACTATTATGGTTGCCAACACCCACGCCAGATTATTGTAAGCCATCTTATCTATATTTAAATTAAACTTTTTTAAATGGCATTCAGTCACATACTGCATCATTTTTAGATAAGAGACTGGTTTTAACTTTCCTGTCTCGTTAAAATTGTCTGCTAAAAGCTGAACGCTGTATTCAAATTCTTTTTCACTATTCATTTATGTCCTCCAAAAAAATGTATAACCTAATATTATTGCCACTTATATTTTAAATTATACCTTGTTATTCAATATATTCTATCATAAATTTGCTTTTTTTATATATCATAAATAATTGTTCCAAAATATAAACTGGTATATAATTAAATCGTATTGTAAGTTTAGGAGCTTAAAATTTGCGGATTTCTGGTAAAATTAGTTCTGAAAGTCAGCTGATTATCGCCAACTTGCTTGGGAAAATGCTAGACCTCTTTAACCTCTTTATAGCAATGGTATTATCCGAATATCTTTTAAAGAATATAGTGTTTGGAGGGGCGCTTTATTTAATGGGGCAAGTCTGGGTTGTTTTTGCCCGTTTATATGGTAAACATGCATATAATTTTATGCCTTTTAAATTTAAAGCAGCTGGTGTAGTATTGTTCATAGTAGCGATACTTTTAAATGCAGCACTTATAATATTATATCCTACGATTGCTTACAAACCAGGGTTCCTATTTCTTATAATCGCTCTTGGCATATCTATGTTGAGGCAGATGTTAACCAGCATATTAACAAACCGTTTGAAATCTTGTATTATAAAACGTATTCTAATACTTTTTTCAATTCACTGTTTGTTTTCAGCGCTTATGTTAATAATTCTTTATCCTGTATTTACAACATACGAGTTTAATGTAATGCTAGGGTTAATAGCAGCGTCTACGCTGCTGTCTGTGTTAGGCCAGCTTATCATATCGTTAATACCTGTGCCTAAAACAGACTTAACCCCCGATGATTCCATGCTAAATGTAAGTTCATACCGTATATATAATAAGATGACGGCGCATGTCTTTATGGCAGTTAACATTTCTATATTGTCCTACATATGTTATTTGCGATTTCAACCGTTTACCAGTGCTATTCAAGGATTTCTTTATTTATGTATGTGGATGGCTTTGATGGGCGGAACGATTGCAATATGTTACGTTTTTTTAAACAGAAATGTTTCTATAAATAAATACGATAAGCCTTCTGTTTTCGTACTTGGAGCTGTACTTTGGTCTACAGCTACTATAATCACCACATGGAACTTACTGTCTATAAGCCTAACGTCTATTTTATTGACCAATGCTCTTTGGTGCATAGGCCTTGCTTGTATGCTTTCAATAATAGTAAGCCTTGGCTCAGATATGAAAAAGGTACTTGAATTCGGCCTTGGGAAAATGAACGAACTTGCATACAGGCGCAATACCGAAATAGTAACCGAATGGTCATGGCTGCTCTCTTCTCTTTTAATGGTTCTTATGTTTACGATCGCCGGATTTATAATGGATGGAAAACTAGATATGATATACGCCGTCCTTGGCGCAAGTAACTTTATGCATACTATCATGTTATGGATACCTATGATATCAGTACTGTCAGCACTTATATACGCTCTTATGCAGCCACTCGATAAGAACTATTTAAAAAAGCTGAAACTATATAACGAGCAGGCTCAAAGCGGCAAGCCGAATATGCTTTTATACGAAAGGCTGCAAAATAAACTTGTGAAGGGAACTAAACGGGCAGGATATAGGCTTTTAAGGATATTTATAAGGCCATTTCTTCGCTGCCGTGTAGTAAATAAACAGTTCGTAAACGTATCAAACGGTCCGGTGGTGTTTGTTTGCAACCATTTAGAAGTATACGGGCCTATGATAACAAACCTATATATGCCCTTTTATTTTAGGCCCTGGGTCATATCTAAAATGCTCAATAAAGATGAAATAGCCAACCAACTCGAACGCGGGGTCTTACGTGTCCTTCGTTTTTTGCCTAAACGTCTTATTTCAAAAATCCCCAAATATATCGCACCGTTGATGTTAAAGATAATGGATTCAACAGAACCAATACCCGTATATCGTGACAGCGGCCGTGATATCATTAAAACAATCCGCCTGACTGTCGATGCAATGGAATTTGAAGATAATATCTTGATTTTCCCGGAAAACCCGACAATTAATGATCCAAACAGCCAATTTCCCGAATACGGAGTGGCAGAATTTTATACAGGCTTTTTTACAATTGCCGAGCAGTATTATAAACGGGCAAAAAAATGTACTACTTTTTATCCGATTTATGTAGATAAGAAAAAGCATACACTGACATTTGGAACAGGTATTAAATATAACCCTAAAAACATCAGAAGCGAAGAAAAAGAGCGTATAACAAGCTATCTTCACGATTGGATGAGTATACAAAGCCTGTAAATATTTAAAACAGATACAAAAAAGGGAACGTTTTTGCCGTTCCCTTTTTAAGTTAATTTTAAATATCTTATCTTACTCTTTATCTTCATCACTATAATTCATTATATTGTTTCCGTCCGTCCATAACCTTTCGATATTGTAAAACTCCCTCTCGTCCTTATGAAAAATATGAACAAGTATATCGCCAAAATCAAGAACTATCCATCTTCCCTCGCTGTATCCTTCTTTACGTATTGGGAGTATGCCTTGTTTTGCAAGTGTTTCCTCCAAATCGTCGGCAAGAGACTTAACGTGTACCGAAGAGCGGCCAGTTGCTATAAGAAAATAGTCTGCAACTATTGTTAAGCCGGATACGTTAATGCAGACTATGTCGTCTGCCTGTTTTGAAGATAATATTCTTGCAAAATCCATAACCATCCCGCTAAATTCTTGATTCATTAAATATCCTCCTTTGAAATAAACTCATTATATACTAAAACCGTATTCTCATGAATCGCTAAATCCTTTTTTAATATATATTCTAAAACACGTCTAGATGCTAAATGAACTGCTAAATCGATATCTTTGTAAGCGATTTCGCGTATCTCCTCTGTCCCTTTAAATTTCCTCAATGGTTCTATTAAATCGGCTATATATATTATCTTATCGAGTAAGCTCATGTTAGGTTTACCTGTAGTGTGACATCCAACAGCCGATAATATCTCCTCATCTTTTATGCCAATTTCATTTTCTAATATAATGGCACCTACAGGCCCATGTAAAAGCTTTGTATTTTTCTTTTCTACCTCGGATAAATCATAGGAATATTTTTTAGATAGCGATAGTAACTGCTCTTTTGAAAGGCACTTTGCAATGTCGTGAAGCAATCCTGCTAAATATGCTTTTTCTTCATCTGCTCCGTAATGTTTAGCTAACATGACTGCTGTTTGTGCCGTACTCGTGGAATGTGCAAGACGTATATCATCTACATATTGTTTTAAAATTTCGATAATGTCTGTTTTCATAAAATATAAAGTCCATTCTCCCTAATATAAGTTTCGACATCATCTGGTACAAGTCCTTTAATAGAAAGGCCCATTTTAACTCTTTTCCTTATTTCATGCGACGATACGTCAATCCCTCTATACTCAGACATATGTATGTGCTTTGAATACTCTTCTCTAAAAAATTCCAGATACCTAAGTATCTTTTCAGTTTCATATCCTGGCCGTGAAAAACAAATAAATTCCGTTAATTTGAGCACTTCTTCATATCTTTTCCAAGTGGTAATTTCAAACAGCGTATCCGTACCGATGATATAATAAAACTCATCATCTGATTGCTGCTTTAGTGCGCTAAGCGTATCTATCGTATATGTACTTCCCTGTCGCTCTACCTCAACGCGCGACACCTCCATGCCTTCAATACCGTCTACTGCAATTTCTACCATAGTAAACCTATGTTCTTTATCCGTAACTTCTATATCCCTTTTGTGCGGAGGGTCTCCCACCGGTATGAATATGACTTTATCCAATGAAAATTCCTGATATGCACGCCTTGCCATATAGATATGGCCAACATGTACCGGATTAAATGTTCCGCCTAAAATACCTATTTTTCTTTTAAAATTGGCGGATACACAATTTTTAAAACTGTAGATCTGAACAGTAAACTCCACTTTTAAAAACCTCTGTCCTTTTCAGATATTATATCATACTTTTTGTTAAAATACTCTTAAAAGGTATAAATCAAAGCTATTTGTCAATAATCCTTTTTGAGGTTAAACATATGAAATATGAAAAAGAAGTGTATAGATACTGTACAAAAAAATTCTATAAAAACAAGTCGATTGTTGCAAGGATTCTAGACTTTATTTCAGCTTTTTTATTAATATTTATATTGACCTATATGCTGCTTATATTCAAGTTTAGAAAGATGTGGCTGTCTTTAATTTTGTCTCTTTCAATAACTGCTTCCATACTTGTAACCTATAAGCTGTTTACAGACAAACGTATAGCAAAGTTTATGGAAAAGGAACTAGACAACCTTTTAAACGATGCTATTTTAGAACATATAGTTTTATCAGACGAAAAGTCTTTTAAAAAACTGATATCTAAAATTTTATCAAAACTTGGTATTACGGAAGTTAAATTCAGTTTTTGTTATTTCACTGCTAAAAAAGAAGATAACAACATAATTATCTTCGTGTTTAAAAACCACCCTACAAATAAAATAAGTGCAAGTGAAATATTAAAGAGCGCAAATATAGCAAAGGAAAAAAAGTTTAGCGAACTTTTTATAATTTCTACCTCGCAATTAGATGACGATGCCAAGAAGTTTTTAGAAAGGATACCGGAACTGTCAATTAGCGCACTGCCTATAGATGAATTTTTATCTATGGCGAAAGAAACCAACTTGTATCCATATGAGCAGACCGCACAGGAAAAAGCCAAGGAAATGCTGTATCAGGACGCCCTACATGCCAAGGACTTGCGCCGCCAAGCTCTAAGCCCAAACAAATACCGCGCATACATCCTGTGCGGCATAGTGTCTATGCTGTGGACTTATATCGTAGGCTTTAACGTAATCTTCCCGATAATAGCCTGCGCTAGTTTCATAATGGCATTTTTCTCATATAGAAAAAGCATATCTACAGCAAAAGCTAAATAAATATTTTCTTGTTTTCTTTTGATTCACGGTATATAACGACTTTTCTTCCAATAGCCTGTATTGGCTCTGCTTCAAGCCTTGAACATAGTTCGTCTATTGCCTGCTTTGCAGTTAAACCAGAAGTTTTTAATACAGTGCCTTTTATAAGCTCTCTTGCTTCAAGTGCATCGGACAACATTTCTATCATGTTGTCCGATATTTTATCTTTCCCTATTTGAAATATCGTGTCAATGGTATTAGCCATTGCCCTAAGTTTTGCACGCTGGCTGCTATTCATATACTACCTCAATCATAAAAATCAAATTCTACTTCATTTAATTGGACTGTGTCAGAATTTTTTATGCCTTTTTCTTTAAGTTTTTTAATTATCCCAAAATCTACTAAAAGCTTTTGGAAATGCCTCATGGAGCGCTCATCATTAGGATTTGTACGTTTAAATATATGGTCTACCAAATTACCTGTAACAATGAATCTGCCATCCAAAACCTCAATGTCAAAGCTGAGTTCATCATCTAGTTTCCACTCCTCTATAACGCCCTCGTCACCTATTATTTCACTTTGCGGCAATTCTTTTACTATATTGCTAACGGTACTTAATAATTCCTTAATACCTTCTCCTGTTGCACACGATATTGGGAAAACTTTTACACCCTTCTCCTTCAAGGCCTCTCTAAGCCGATTTAGGTTATCTTCTGCACCTGGTATGTCAGTTTTGTTAGCGGCAACCACTTCCTGCTTCTTTAAAAGCTCAGGTGAATAAAGTTTAAGTTCTTCACGTATCTTCTTATAATCCTTAATTGGATCTCTTCCTTCTATTCCAGATATATCTATTACATGTAAAAGCATCCTTGTCCGCTCTATATGGCGTAAAAAATCATGCCCTAGGCCTGCTCCTTCATGGGCTCCCTCTATTAGGCCGGGTATATCCGCTATTATAAAACTAAAATTATTTACAGATGCAACGCCTAAATTAGGCGTTAAAGTTGTAAAATGGTAGTTTGCTATCTTCGGCTTTGCTGCAGTTGCCATAGACAAAAATGTCGATTTCCCCACATTCGGAAAACCAATAAGCCCAACATCGGCAATGGACTTAAGCTCAAGTATTACCCAATGCCCTTTTTTCTCAATTCCCGGCGTAGAAAAACTGGGGGCCTGCCTCGTAGCGGTTTTAAACCTGGAGTTGCCTTTTCCACCCGTCCCGCCATACAAAAGTATCTTCTTTTCATCTGTCCTGATATCTGCAACGACTTTTCCGGTATCATAATCCTTAACTATAGTTCCCGGCGGAACATCTATAATAAGATCTGCGCCGGACTGGCCGCGCATATTGCTCTTTTTGCCCGGCATACCGTTTTCCGCAGCAAACTTTATTTTATACCTGAAATCAAGTAATGTCCGCATATCCTTTGATGCACGAAAAACTATGTTCCCACCGTTGCCGCCGTCTCCGCCGTCCGGTCCTCCGTTTGGGACATATTTTTCCCTGTGAAAGGAAACACAGCCGTCTCCGCCGTTGCCGGCCTTTATAAAAATCCTAACTTTGTCTACAAACATTTTTTCTTTTCATCCATCTTATTTTTGTACGGGCACATCGTCTTTAATACGCAGTCTTCACAAAGCGGGTTCCTTGCCTTGCATACCCGCCTTCCGTGCCATATTAACCAGTGGTGTGCATCCTTCCATTTTCCCTTTGGTATTAGCTTTGTCATATCTTTTTCAACGGCATCCGGAGTCTTCCCTTTAGAAAGCCCCAAGCGGTGCGTTACTCTGAATACATGTGTATCTACTGCAAAGGCATCCTTATTAAAAGCATTTGCCAAAACGACGTTCGCGGTTTTCCTTCCAACGCCGTTTAACGTTAAAAGCTCGTCCATGGTTTGCGGAACCTCACCGTTGAAATTTTCAACGATAGACTTGCTCGCTGCAATTATGCTGCTTGATTTAGTATTGTAAAACCCGCAGCTTTTTATATATCGTATCAAGTCTTCTTTTTTTATTTTTGCCATAGCCTCCGGCGTATTATAGCATTTAAACAGCTCGCTGGTAATTTTATTCACCCTGACATCAGTACACTGAGCAGACAGAATAACGGCAACTAAAAGTTCAAATGGGCTTTTATATACTAGCGCAGACCCTTGTCCACAATATTCTTTTTCTAAAGCATCTATAATTTTGTTAGCCACAAATACACCTAAAACCACTTCATTATATTTATAGATTATACTTAATATCTCAAATATTTACAAATAATATTTATTTTTAAATTACTTTAATTGCTCTATTATGGCATTCATCTTCTCCCGTTGCTCAGGGCTAAGCATAGGTCCTGCGGTTTTAGCAAAATTTTTGATAGCATCTATATTAAAGCTTCCTTCTTTTTTCTCTTTGTCTGCCATTTTACTCAGTTCCGAAAACAGTTCGGTTTCGCTTTTACCCTGATATTTGAATATAGCGTCTTGTATTGTCTTAAAATCATCTTTATTCATCTGATCGTTCTCCTTTTTGTTATCTGTATTTGTCCCGTATGTATTTGCTCCGCCATTTTTCATGGATCTTAAATCACGTGCCATATTCTTTCCTCCAAAACTCAATTTATCTTATATATATTCAAAAAGAAATTAAAAGTTACGTTACGGTTTTAACTTTAATTGCATAATCTAAGATAGATAAGAACTTAAGTGGAGGTTTTAAAATGTTTTACTTTCCTTTTTTAAATAAAGCATACGACCAAAAACAGCAGCCGGAGCATGATAAAATTTATGCAAAAGATATACATAATCCTGCTATAGAATTTTCACCCGAATTGTATATGTTGATGCTTCTGATATTAAAAGACGGCCTTTTAAAAAAGACTTTTTTTGATATGCTGTGTAAAATCTATCCATATGTAGATGAGGTAGACAAATGTACCATTGAAAAATTACTAAATGTTCAGGCGATGCTGAACAACAAAGATTTTCATAAATTTGATAAATTTAGCGTGGAAATGGGAAAAGCCGAACGGTATTCGACAATCATAAATATTTTGTGCAATTATGCTTCACCGCAGACTATCGGTATGTTAAATTCCCTAAAGCAAATGTCCTTTGCGCGTCACGAAATGGATCGCCTTTACGATAAGATATCATACTATAAAAATGCTAATAAAAAAGGCAACACTTTCGACCTTTTTGAAATGCTACTTCCCCCGGATAAACGCGATCAGTTTAAGATGCTTTTCTCATCGCTTAATATGTTCCCGAAAAATGCCTCTCCGGACCAGATATTAAATATGCTGCGCAAATAACAAATCTACATTTTTTAGCATTTTATTTGAAAAAACTCTATAATAAAATGCTTATTTTCTATTTGCCAAAAGACATGTTCATGGTAAAATATATGTAAGTTCTTTTATTACATATATTTTAAATATAATATTAATATTTTTACCGTCATATTATTTTAGATCTGCTTCAAATATTAATAATATGTTAATAGATATATTATTGCCGTAGAAGAAATATATATTATATAATATATATTATTTAACTTAAACTTTTTTATATTTCTTGTAATTTTTAATTTCGTTTTTAGCTATTTCTAAAAAATTTTAAATACAATTATAATACAATTATAATAATTTAAGAAAGGAAGATAAACAAATGCCGTATAACAAAATGTCTGAAATCAAACCAGAAATTATTGAATTAGCAAACACATGTATGAATAACTATAATATTACCCCGGATCTTTACACTAAATACGAAGTAAAACGCGGATTAAGAGACGTAAACGGTAAAGGCGTCCTTGCCGGGCTAACTGAAATTGCTGAGGTATCCTCTTATATAATACAAGATAATGAGATTATCCCGTGTGAAGGAAAGCTTTATTACCGCGGTATCGATATAGAACATTTAGTAAGCGGCTTTGTATCGGAGAACCGTTTTGGCTTTGAAGAAACAGCTTACCTGTTGTTATTCGGTACACTTCCTTCAAAACAAGAACTTGAAAATTTCATTAAATTATTAGCGGAGTATAGGCAGCTTCCAACCAGCTTTGTAAGAGACATAATAATGAAGGCACCCAGCCCAGATATGATGAATACGCTTTCACGCAGCGTACTAACGCTTTATTCATACGACACAAAGGCAGATGATATATCAATACCTAATGTACTTCGCCAAAGCCTGCAGTTAATCGCGCTTTTCCCTCTGCTTTCCGTCTACGGTTACCAGGCATACAGCCATTATATGAACGGGCAGAGCTTTTTCATCCATGCTCCAAGTCCAGACCTTTCAACTGCAGAAAACATCTTATATACTTTGCGGCAAGACAGTAAGTATACGGAACTCGAGGCAAAAATCTTAGACCTTATCTTAGTTCTTCACGCCGAACATGGCGGCGGAAATAATTCTACGTTTACAACTCACGTCGTTTCGTCGTCTGGAACAGATACTTATTCTTCAATATCCGCATCTTTAGGTTCTCTAAAAGGCCCAAAACACGGTGGAGCTAATATAAAAGTAGTTAAAATGTTTGAGGACTTAATGGAAAACGTTAAAGACTGGTCAGATGAAAAAGCAGTCAGGCAGTACCTTGCTGATTTATTGGACAAAAAGGCATTTGATAAAGCAGGCCTTATCTATGGCGTCGGCCATGCGGTTTACTCTATTTCAGACCCCCGATCTAAGATACTTAAAAAATTTGTTGAAAGCCTTTCTAAGGAAAAGAATTTGGAAAAGGAATTTGAACTTTACGAATTAGTAGAGCGCCTGGCTCCCGAAGTCATTGCTGAAAAACGCCAGATTTACAAAGGCGTCAGCGCCAACGTCGACTTTTACAGTGGCTTTGCCTATAGCTTGCTAGACTTACCTGTTGAGCTTTTCACTCCTCTTTTTGCAATATCACGTATCGTCGGCTGGAGTGCGCATAGGATTGAAGAGATTATGAATGCAAGTAAAATAATCCGGCCTGCATATAAAAATGTAAAAAAGCATTCTAAATATGAGCCGATAAACGAACGATAAATTTAAAATAAAAAAACATGGTCGGCAGGCCATGTTTTTTATTTAGCTAATTGTTGCTTTTTTCCCTTATTTCTACTCGGCGCACCTTGCCGCTTATAGTCTTTGGCAGCTCATCTATAAACTCTATAACTCTTGGATACTTATATGGAGCAGTTACCTTTTTAACGTGGTTTTGCAGCTCCTTTTTAAGTTCTTCAGAGGGAGTATAGCCCTTTGCCAAAACTACCGTAGCTTTTACCACCTGTCCGCGTTCCGGATGCGGGACTCCCGTTATGGCAACTTCAAGTACAGCAGGATGCTCCATAAGTGCACTCTCAACTTCAAAAGGCCCTATCCTGTAACCTGAACTTTTAATTACGTCGTCCTTCCTGCTTACATAGTAATAGTATCCGTCCTCATCTTTCCACGCTACATCTCCGGTATGTAGATGTTATCATGCCATGCATTATTTGTCATCTCTTCATCGCGGTAATATCCAAGGAACATCCCTGGCGGAACGCCTTTATCCGTCCTTATTACTATCTCTCCCGATTCACCCGGGCTGCATGGCTCGCCTTCGTCGTTGACTATATCGATATCGTAAAGAGGTGACGGCCTGCCCATTGAACTTGTTCTTGGTGTTGAGCCAATAAAGTTGGCTATTGTAAGTGTTGTCTCCGTCTGCCCGAACCCTTCCATTATATCTAGCCCTGTTGCGGATTTGAATTTGGTAAATACCTCTGGGTTAAGTGGTTCGCCGGCTGTAGTTGCATACTTTATTGAGGATAAATCGTATTTATCAAGATCTTCTTTTATAAAATAACGGTAAATAGTCGGTGGAGCGCAAAACGTTGTTATCTTATGTTTTTCAATTACCTTTAACATTTCATCCGGAATAAACTTATCGTGATCATATACAAATACTGCAGTTTCGTTAAGCCACTGGCCGTAGAGCTTTCCCCAAACAGCTTTGCCCCATCCAGTATCTGCCACTGTTAAATGAAGCCCGTCTGGAGCACAGTTATGCCAATAAACAGCAGTCGGGATGTGCCCCAAAGGATATGTAAACGAGTGGGCCACCATCTTTGGCATGCCGCTTGTGCCAGAAGTAAAATAAAGTATCATTATATCGTCATTTTCAGATTTTTGGTCATCTGCTAAATCAAGCACATCGCTTGCCGCTTCAACACCTGCCTGATAATCTAGCCAGTTATCCCTTTTGCCTACTATTGCTTTTAACTCAACAGATGGGCATTCTGGTTGAGCCGCCTCTATATGCTCACAGCATTCGGATTCCGCCACACATATCATCATCTTTATACCAGCCGCATTTGCGCGGTATATAATGTCCTTTTTAGTTAAAAGATGTGTTGCCGGTATTACAATAGCCCCTATTTTACAAAGAGCTAACATAGTATACCAGAAAGAATAATGGCGCTTTAAGGTAAGCATTACCTTGTCGCCCTTTTTTATCCCGATAGATAGTAGATAGTTAGCCGCCTTGTTAGATAAAGCCGCCATCTCCCCAAAAGTAAAATTTTTCTCATCACCCTTGTTATTGGTCCATACAAGCGCAAGCTTATTAGGATCTTTTTTAGCTACTTCATCTAAAACGTCAAATCCAAAATTAAAACGCTCCGGCACATTTACTTTGAACGTTTCCTCATACTCCTTTAACGAAGTACATTTAGGCCCCGTAAACTTCTCAAATACATACATGCTGATTCTCCCCTACTTTGCTATAACAGATAAAAACCGGCATCGCCCGCCGATTGCTTCCATCGAATGCGGAGTTTTTGCATCGTAATACGCTGCATCTCCTTTGTTTAAAATTATTTCACTGTCTTTTATCAAAAGCTTCATGCTTCCCTCTAAGACATAATTAAACTCTTGCCCGTCATGTGTATTTTGATGTGTCCTAGCATCTACATCACTAAGTTCAACCGTTACTAAAAACGGCTCCATGATTTTGTTTTTAAATATATAGGCCAGATGTTCGTATTTATATTCTTTTCTGCGTTCCATATGCAGTCCTTCGCCTTTTCTGACAACTGAACATACCTTTAGATGCGGCGTTTCGCCCGTCATCAAATCTACGATATCGACCCCTAGTTTATTTGCAATGGAATAAAGTATACTGAACGTAAAATCGTGTTTCCCTTTTTCATATTCTAAGTATAGTTCTTTGGAGATGTTAAGTTCTTTCGCCATATCGTCTACACTTACTTCTACGACTTCTCTTAAGTCTTTAACTCTTTGAGCTATCAACTTTATCTTGTCTTCCATTTATAAACACATCCTTTACAATATTTTTAAAAAGCACCCCATCCTTTTTTAAGGACAGGATGCGCTTTAAAGCAGTTTTATAAAATAAAACCTCTTGTTTTAACTGTTAAGCTGTATAACTCCACTATTATAAACCACTACAACTCCTGTAGAATCCCAAATTACCGAGTCTCCCTGCAAATATTCAAAACTTTCACCATAATGCTCTATAACGCTATCCGGCTGGTCACCGTAAGCTGAAGGTGCACACGATGCGAAAGCATAAAATTCATCTTTGTCTCCTAAAACAGATTCGTCAAATTTAACTGTTAAAGTATCTGCATCTTTAGTTACTATCTGTTTTGCCAGCTCTAGGCCCTCTACAGATTGAATAGAAAACTTTATTAAGGCTCCGTCATCTATATTAGAATTAACGTCTAAAACAATGTCTTCCCCTTCAAATGTGACACTTATATCTCCGGTAATATCTACCATAGTAGCCCCGGCATCTACTTTAGGACGGGTAATGTCTGCTGCAGCACAGCCGGCAAAAACAAACAAAACGGCTATTATAAGCACGAATGATAAAATCCTGCGCATGTAAAATCCCTCTCTTTTTCACTTGTATTTTATATAATATCACCTTTTTGCAAAAGATAAAAGGAGTTTTTTCATTTCTAATAAAGTCTTTGCACTCATAAGATGCGGCCTTAGCTTTGCTGCATTATCAAAGCCCTTAGTATACCATATAGCATGCTTCTTAAATTCGGATAATCCCCTTGCCTCTCCCTTATCCTCTATAAGCATATAAAGATGTTCTATAGCACATTCGGCCTTCTCTAAAATGTTTGCAGGGGGCTCTCCTAAAAGTTCTCTAAAAATAAATGGGTTCCCAAGTGCCGCACGGCCTATCATAACTGCATTGCATCCCATTTCTTTAAGCATCTTTTCGGCATCAACAGTTCCCTTTATGTCCCCGCTACCTATAACCGGTATTTTAACCGCCTTTAAAACGCTATCTATTAAATCTAAGTCTGCCCGCCCACTAAACATCTGTTCTTTCGTACGCGGATGTATGCAAATCACGTCTGCTCCCGAGTCTTCCGCCATCCTGGCAAATTCAACGGCATTTACGCTTAACAAATCCCATCCGGAACGAAATTTTATGCTTAAAGGCAAATTTATGTTTTTCTTTACTTTGGTTATTATCTTTGAGGCAAGTGGTATATCTTTCATGAGCGCACTGCCTTCAGAATTTTTTACAACTTTGCTGACCGGGCAGCCCATATTTATGTCTATCATTGCAAGCTTGCCTGAAAATTCACAGGACATATCTCTGGCTACTTCGGCTAAAATATCAGCATCACTGCCAAAAAGCTGCAAAACTGCTTTTCCCTCTTCATCGCTTACCGATATTAGTTCCTTAGTCCTCTCGTTGCCGTATTTTATGCCTTTGGCGCTTACCATCTCTGTATATGTAAGGCCGGCGCCGTAAATAGAACATATGCGCCTAAAAGATATATCCGTTATACCGGCCATAGGGGCCAGAAAAAACGGGTTTTTCGCAATATCTAAAATATCCATATAATGCTCTTAAAAATATTACTGTGTTGAGCTTGGAGACGGGCTTACGCTAGAACTTGCACTAGGGCTTACGTTAGGATCTGCACTTTCACTTGGGATAGGGCTTGCCTGTGTTATTGGCTCTTCTTTATCTAGAAGTTTAATAGTCTCCATCTCGGTTATTTTCCAATTCCCGTCGCTTCTTATAAGTGTTATCCTGTAAATACCGTCCTGCCATTCAGGGACTTCGCCATCTTCATCTTCACTAGAACTCGTATCAGACGCTGTAGGTTCCCCTTCAACATATGAGACACGTTCGGTTGCAATTACCTTTACTTCATTTTGCCATGGGAAAATGAAAGTGAACCCTACTTCCATATCGTATATAAAATTTGAGATGTTGTAGTCGTTGTAGATTGTAGAATCAAGTTTAGCATCATTCTGAAGGAAAGTTTTCGAAAAAACGTTTGTAAGTTCAGATTCGTCTTCTCCTTGCATAACGACTTTCGCACGCAAAAGAAAACTGTCTTTTACAAGTGTATTTACCGTCATATAGTCCATACTTAAGAATAATCCGAATATTATTAAAATTATTATAAGTAAGTACCACCCGAATTTTTTAAGAATATATATCCAAGTATTTACGTTTTCTTCTTTCAACTTATTAAAGCGCTTCCTTTTAGATTTTTGTATATCATAACATACTGTGCATATGTTTGTAAAATGCTCTTATAAGCGGCGTACTATCGTATACTTAACTAAAATATCTTGCTTGACAAATGCCGTGTTTTCTGTTATATTTTCTTTAATTTTTAAAACGCATTTATTGGGAAAAAAGGTTTTAAAAACACTTAATTAGAGAGCTGTTGTCTGGTGAAAACAGTATGTTTTTAATAACCGAGCTCTTCTTAGCGGTCTTACTGAAAGCTTTATTTTAGCAATTAAGTTTGAACGGAACCCTACCGTTACAAAGGGGATATCGCTTAATAGGCGATATTTAAGTGGGTATTGTTACCAAAAAGAGTGGTACCGCGGAAGTTAAGCTTTCGTCTCTTGCAGCTATGCTTTAGACGGGGGCTTTTTATTTTATGAGACTTAGAAGGAGGAAAAAACCGTGAAACTTTCATTTTCTACGTTAGGCTGCCCTGATTTTGACTGGCCGGATATATACTCTGTCGCAAAGGACTTTGGATTCGACGGTATAGAGATTAGGGGCCTTGGTGAAAATATCTTTGACGTTAAGGCTAATCCGTTCAGCGAAGAAAAGCTGCCTCAAACCATAGAAAAATTAACTAAACTGCATTTAGAAATACCTTGTATATCCTCAGGCTGCTGCCTTAAATATAAGGACTTAAAAGAGCAAAACCATAATGAGATACTTAAATATATAGACCTTGCATATAAACTTAAAACTCCCTATATCCGTATTTTAGGTGATATTGCTCCTGCCCCGGAAGGAAAAGTAGACGATGAAATCATCTTAAATGCACTTTTGAGGCTTATTCCTTATGCGGAAGAAAAAGGCGTTACCCTGTTAATAGAAACTAATGGCGTTTATGCAGATACTTTAAGGCTCTGCAACCTCTTAAACCAGGTAGACAGCGATAACGTTGCCGCTCTTTGGGATATGCACCATCCTTACCGTTTCGCCGGTGAATCTCCTGAAAAAACAGTTCAGAACTTAGGCGCTTACATCAAATATACACATATCAAGGATTCGATTGTCAAAGACGGGAAAATAATATATCGTATCCTTGGTGAAGGCGACCTACCTATAGACGAAATGATGCGTGCACTTAGCTCAATAAACTACGATGGCTATGTGTCGCTTGAATGGGTTAAAAAATATGCTCCTGAGTTAAGCGACGCCGGGATAGTCTTCCCGCAGTTTGCAAATTATATGAGCCAGTATACTAAAAAACCGCTTTTAACCAGGCAGCTTTTTGATAACCATGCAAAAACCGGAAAATACGTCTGGCCTAAAGAGCATTTAATAGACTTGACTTTCCCTCAGGTTTTAGACAGGATGGTAGAAGAATTCCCGGACCAGTATGCTTTTAGATACACGGAAATGGATTATACGAGAACCTATTCAGAGTTTAGAGATGATGTAGATACTTTTGCGCGTGCCTTAATCGCCATGGGCGTTAAAGCCGGAGACCATGTAGCTATATGGGCAACCAACGTGCCCCAGTGGTATATAACATTTTGGGCGGCGACTAAAATAGGAGCTGTCTTGGTTACTGTAAACACAGCCTATAAAATATACGAGGCAGAATACTTATTGCGTCAGTCTGATACACACACACTTGTAATGACAGACGGCTATAAGGATTCAGATTATGTTGCGATTATAAAAGAACTGTGCCCCGAACTTGAAAACAGCGAAAATGGCAAACCGCTTCATATAAAACGCCTGCCGTTCTTGAGAAATATAGTAACGGTAGAATCTTCTCAAAAAGGCTGCCTTACCTGGGATGAAGCTATCGACATGGCCAAACAGGTCCCTGTTGAAGAAGTGTATAGAAGGGCGGTAGTATTAAACAAACACGACGTATGTAACATGCAGTATACATCGGGTACCACCGGTTTCCCAAAAGGCGTAATGCTTTCGCACCATAACGTCGTTAATAACGGCAAAGCTATCGGCGACGGTATGGACTTGTCTACTGCAGACAGGATGATGATTCAGGTCCCTATGTTTCATTGTTTCGGCATGGTACTTGCTATGACAGCTTGTATGACGCACGGAACGACCATGTCTCCGATAACGGCTTTTTCACCCAGAAAAGGCCTCGATTGTATCAATAAAGAAAAAATAACCGCTTTTCATGGCGTACCGACTATGTTTATAGCCATGTTATCTCATGAAAACTTTAAAGAGACTGATTTTAGCTACATGCGGACGGGTATAATGGCAGGTAGCCCTTGCCCCGTTAAAGTCATGCAGGACGTTGTCGATAAGATGAATATGAGAGAAATATGCATAGTATACGGGCAGACCGAGGCTTCCCCAGGCTGCACTATGAGTAAGACGACAGATCCTCTAAAAGTCAGGATCAATACCGTCGGCGGCAACATGTTCGGCGTCGAATGTAAGATAGTAGACCCTGAGTCTAATAAGGAACTCCCCGATAATGTAGACGGTGAATTTGTGGCAAAAGGCTATAACATTATGAAAGGTTATTATAAAATGCCTCAGGCTACATCAGCGGCTATAGATGAAGACGGCTGGCTTCATACAGGAGACCTTGCCCGCCGGGACGAGAACGGCAATTACAAAATAACAGGGCGTATAAAAGACATGATTATCCGCGGTGGTGAAAATATATATCCAAAGGAGATAGAAGATTTTATCTACACCCATCCCAAAGTCTCCGATGTACAGGTAATAGGCGTACCGGATAAGCAATACGGCGAAGAAATAATGGCCTGCGTCATAGTAAAGAACGGAGAAACACTAACTGAAGAAGAGTTAAAGGAATATATCCGTTCCCACATAGCAAAGCATAAAACTCCAAAATACATAGATTTTGTAGATAGTTTTCCGATGAATGCGGCCGGCAAGATACTTAAATATAAGATGCGTGAAATGGCTGTTGAAAAATTTAACCTTCAGGCAGATGCAGGTATAGAAACAGCATAACTAAAACAGTATAAAAAAAGCGGTGCAAAGTTGTACCGCTTTTAAATATGCCAGTTTGGTTAATCATTCAAATTGTTAGCCATTCTTAAAATATCATCTATCTCAATTAATTCTATATTCTTACCACTTATAAATTTCCTTACATTAAAAGTGAAACCTCTTGGCGAAACAATAATTCCATGCTGCACTCCGGCGTGGGTCATTACACCAAATAACTCTCTTGCAGTTGCTGGTGATACAGGTTTACTGTGATTTTTACATTGAACATAATAAGTTTGCTCATCCTTATTCATAATGATATCAACCCCACCATCACCAGAACCTTTTGTAACTCTAACCGAATATCCATGTAAATTATACAGCTTAGCTATTTCATTTTCAAATTTATGGCCTTCCATCTTAGTCCAGTATTCTTCTTCTCTCATCTTTATTCTTCTGCTTAATTCAATTTCATAACAACTTAAATCATATCGATATCTTTTATATCTATCAAGAACGCCTTTACCATCTAATGATATTTCTTCCATGCTTTCAATCCTTGTACTAATTATCGACATAATAAAGCATAGAACAACTATACCAGATATACCACTTATACTTCCAATCAACATACATGCGAACCAATCATATTCAGTATCAGCTAGATAATATATAGTAAACCCTATTGTCGGTATCAACCACCATAACCACGTTTTAGCATTCTCATATTTTGTTTTACGCTTTTTAAGAATCTCTTTCTTTTTATCAAACTTCGATATTTCATTATCTAACATTTCTTGAGTAATATTATAATCTTCTAATTTAGGTTTATCTTTAGTATTAAAATTGAGATAATTGATATCTTTATACTTTTTTCTCTTCATATAAATTACACCTATAACTATTTTTACATATATTATAATCTAATAATTACGAATAAAAAAGCGGTACTAAACTGTACCGCTTTTAATTTTTAATATTTACTTTATCGGTTTCATTGTCGGGAATAAAATTACGTCCCTTATAGAATAGCAATCCGTTAAAAGCATTACCATCCTGTCTATTCCAATGCCCAGGCCCCCTGTCGGCGGCATGCCGTATGAAAGCGCTGTGACAAAATCCTCATCTAAAAGCTGTGCCTCTTCATCGCCTGCGGCTTTTCTTTTGGCCTGCTCAGAAAAACGTTCCCTTTGGTCTATCGGGTCGTTTAATTCAGAAAAAGCATTTGCCATTTCGCGTGCTGTTATAAATAATTCAAAACGCTCCGTGATTTTAGGATTGTCTTTTTTCTTCTTTGCGAGCGGCGAAACTTCTATAGGGTAATCTATAATAAACGTCGGCTGTATTAATTTTTCTTCAACGAACTGCTCAAAAGCCTCGTTTAAAAGTTCACCCATCGTCTTTGCTTTTGAGTCAACTCCTATGCTCTTAGCAAGCTTGACTGCTTCTTCGTCTGTTTTGCATGTATAAAAATCCGCACCTGTATATTTCTTAACTGCTTCATTCATGGTCATTTTAGTCCATGGCGGAGTTAAATTTATTTCATTGCCCTGGTATGTTATCTTTGTCGTTCCAAACAGCTTTTCGGCTACATAAGAGAAAATTCCCTCTGTAATTTCCATCATACCGTTATAATCAGTGTATGCCTCGTAAAGCTCCATTAAAGTAAATTCGGGGTTATGCTTTATCGAAATGCCTTCGTTCCTGAATACACGCCCGATTTCATAGACTTTTTCAAGCCCGCCAACAATAAGCCGCTTTAAGTGCAGCTCTAGCGCTATCCTCATGTACATATCTATATCAAGCGTATTATGATGTGTTATAAAAGGCCGTGCCGATGCCCCTCCTGCATGTGTCTGCAAAATCGGCGTCTCAACTTCCATAAAGCCTTTTTCGTCTAAATATTCCCTTATAAGCTTTATTATCTTAGACCGTGCTACAAATACA
The DNA here is from genome assembly GCA_041390245.1 of Eubacteriales bacterium. Taxonomy (NCBI): domain Bacteria; kingdom Bacillati; phylum Bacillota; class Clostridia; order Eubacteriales; species Eubacteriales bacterium. The sequence continues at coordinate 137,545 of JAWKQI010000003.1, read as the reverse complement.
TCCTTAACTTCAGGGTTAACTATCAAATCGACATATCTTTGGCGGTAACGCAAGTCAGAATCTTTAAGGCCATGCCACTTTTCCGGAAGCGGCATCATAGATTTTGAAAGCAACTCTATTTTTGCTGCCCGAACCGAAACTTCCCCTGCATGCGTTTTAAATACTTCGCCTGAAACACCTATTATATCGCCTATATCTAACTGTTTAAAGTATATATATTCTTCTTCACCTATGTCATCTCTCCTGACATAGATCTGTATTTTTGCCGTTTTATCAAGTATATGGGCAAAACTTGCCTTACCCATGATACGCTTGGACATAAGCCTTCCCGCTATCGTCACCGTTTTGCCTTCAAAAGCCTCAAAACCGTCTATAATTTCTGCTGCTATAGCTTCCCGTTCAAACTTTACTTTTTCAAACGGGTCTTTCCCTTGGCTCTTAAGTGCGGCTAGCTTGTCCCTTCTTATCTTTAAAATCTCGCTTAGCTGTTCTTCCGTTTGTTCACTTATATTAATATTATCTTCCACTTCGCCCATCCTAATATATCTTAAAAAATCTTTAGTATCTTATATTTCATTGCTCCGCCCGGCGTCTCAACCGTAACGACATCGCCTGCGTTATGCCCAAGCAATGCTCTTCCGACCGGTGATTCGTTGCTTATCTTGTTTTTAGCAACATCAACTTCCGCCGAACCTACGATATAAAACTCCTCTTCCGATTTGTCTTCTATATCCAGTACTTTTACAGTCGTCCCTACGCTAACAACGTCAAAGCTGACGCTTTTTTCATCTATAACAGTTGCCGTTTTAAGCATCTTTTCGAGAGTGGCTATTTCCATCTCGACGCGTGCCTGTTCATTTTTTGCCTCGTCATATTCAGCATTTTCAGATAAATCGCCAAATGCACGGGCTACTTTTATCTGTTCGGCAACTTCCATTCTTTTAACCGCCTTTAAATATTCAAGCTTCTTTTCAATTTCCTCAACACCCTCGTGAGTTAAAACCACTTCATTCGCCATGAAAATAACCTCCCTGCAAATTCACAAGTAACTTTAGAAAAGTATATGCTTTTAGGTTATATCTATACCCTAAAATAATTTCATAATTTTGGAGATATGAAATAAAAATATACTAAATAATCACATGGTCCCCAATAATATTAGACTATATTATATTGTAAAGCATAGTCATTGTCAATAAATGCCCTCTTTAAAATATAAAAGAAAAGGACTACTATTTCCCTTTTCTTTTATTTACTGGTAAATTATTATTATTTATTAATCTATTTTGGTTATTTTAAACCCGTCAACCGTATCTTTGATTTCGTATCCTTTTTCTGCTATCTGATCACGCAATTTGTCAGACAACACATAGTCCTTTTGTTTTCTGGCCTGTTGCCTTTTTTTAGCCATATCGATGATTTCCTCAGGAATTTCTTCCTTTTTCCGTAAAATCCCAAGGACGTCTAGCAGTTTATCCAGCGTTTCAATCGCTTCTTTAGCGGCAGGCGCACTTGAACTCTCGGCAAAAATAAGATTTAGTTCTTTAACCATCTCAAATATCTGGCCTATTGCTTCTGCTGTATTTAAATCATCGTCCATAGCTTCTTTAAAACTCGATACATATTTTTTAAGTACATCTTTTATATCCAGTTTTTTATCATCGCCGTTCTTAATTATATGTTCTAAATTTTCCCGGCAGTTTTCTATCCTTAAAAGAGCTGTCTTTGCATTAGTTATCATATCTTTAGAGAAATTGACAGGGCTTCTGTAATGTGCACTTAGCATAAAGAACCTAACTGTAATTAGATCGAACTCCTTTGAAATGTCCCTTACCGTAAAAAAATTATTTTCGGATTTAGACATTTTCTTGTTATCTATGTTTATATATCCGTTGTGCATCCAGTACTTAACGTAAGGCTTGCCTGTCAGCCCTTCGCTTTGCGCTATTTCATTTTCATGATGCGGGAAAATAAGGTCCTGCCCGCCTCCGTGTATATCAAACGTCTCGCCTAAATATTTCATGCTCATTGCACTGCATTCTATATGCCAGCCAGGGCGGCCCTCTCCCCAAGGGCTTTTCCATGCTATCTCATCCGGCTGCTTTTTCTTCTTCCACAGCGCAAAGTCCATTGGGTTTTCCTTTGCCTTATCTACGTCTATCCTGGCTCCCATCATCAGTTCGTCTAGGCTCTGCCCTGAGAGCTTCCCATATTCTTTAAACTTAGAGACTCTAAAGTAAACATCACCATCTACTTCATAAGCCATGCCTTTTTCAATAAGCCCGGATATAAATTTTATTATATCTCCTATATGTTCCGTGGCCTTTGGATGAACGTCTGCCGGTAAAATGTTAAGGCCCTTTGCATCTTTAAAATATTCTTTTATATACTTTTCGCCGAGTTCCTTTATGGAAACGCCTTCTTCACGCGCGCGGTTTATCATTTTATCATCTACATCTGTAAAATTCTGAACAAATGTTACTTTATATCCGCAGAACTCAAGATACCGCCTTAAAGTGTCAAAAATTATAAACGGGCGTGCATTTCCTATATGAAAAAAGTTATATACAGTAGGCCCGCAGGCGTAAATAGATATTTCACCCGGTTTATTTGGAACAAGTTCCTCTTTTTCCTTTGTTAAGGTGTTATATATTTTCAAAAAAATCCTCTCCTGATTTAAAAATTAAACAAATTCATACTAAAGTAAATTATATTAGTAAAAATAATTTTTGGCAACCGTTTACTTTTTATATTTAAGTCGATCCAAAAAATTTTTTTGCCAGAATTGCAATATAATTAACTTTGTTATATACTTTTTATGTATACATTTTATAACAAATACCAAGGGAGGTATAATTTTGAGAAAAATAGGTATTTTAACAGGCGGCGGAGATTGTCCCGGATTAAATGCAGTTATCCGCGGAGTAGTTGAAACTTGTTCCCGCGCCGGAATCGAAGTTATGGGTTTAAGAAACGGATGGAAAGGTGCTATAGAGGGAGATGCTTTTCCCCTTACTTTAAAAGACGTTGAAGGTCTGCAGGTAAAAGGTGGCACAATTTTAGGATCATCTAGGACTAATGTCATGAAAATAGAAAACGGCCCGGAAAAAGTACGCGAATCCATGAAGCGTTTAGGGCTTGAAGGTATCGTAGCTATTGGCGGAGATGACACTCTTGGCGTAGCTAACCAACTTACAAAATTAGGTATGCCTATGGTCGGCGTTCCAAAGACAATAGATAACGATTTAAGCTGTACAGACTATACTTTTGGATTTGATACTTCTGCTAATATAGTTATGGAAGCTATAGACCGCTTAAGAACTACAGCAGATTCGCATGCACGTATTATGGTCGTAGAGATTATGGGAAGGCATACCGGATGGATAGCTGTTCAGGGTGGTATCGCCGGAGACGCTAACATAATATTAATACCGGAATTCCCAAAATCCATTGAAGAAATTGAAAAAATCGTTCTTGAAAGAAAAGCCTCTGGCCATCGTTCAACTGTCATTGCAGTTGCCGAGGGCTTTAAATTAAAAGGATATACCGTAGAAGCAACTGTAAAAGATGCTTTTGGCAACGCTTGCCTTCCAGAGCAGGAAATAGGCAAGACCCTTGCAAAAGTTCTTGAAGAGAGAACCGGAATCGAATCCCGTTATGTGGTTTTGGGCCACCTGCAAAGAGGCGGTTCCCCATCTGCTTTCGACCGCGTTTTAAGCCTGCGTTTAGGCGCAAAAGCCGGTGAACTCGTAGCCAATAAGCAGTATGGAAACATGGTTGCGCTTTCATCTACAGATATTGTTGTTGCCGATCTAGACAAGGCAGTTACAGAGAGAAAATTAGTAGATAAAGATTTATACCAAGTAGCTGAACTCTTGTTCCGTTAAACCTTTAAATTTTCTAGGGTGCTTTTAAGATGCGGCATAAATCCGTAACAAAAGTGCCCTATTAATTTATATAAAATTATTTCCCTTTGAAATTTAATAAATTAAATTCAATTCAACATAATATTTATGTAATAGATAATTAGGAGGACAAATATCATGGGTACAGGAACTATAGTTTTAATAGTTATAGCCGCAATCATATTATTTATCGTTATTTGGGCTATATCTAGTTACAACAGCTTTATTAGAAAAAGAAACTCAGTTGAAGAAGCTTTTTCTACGATGGACGTTTACTTAAAAAAGCGTTTTGATTTAATACCGAACCTGGTTCAGACGGTCAAAGGCTATGCTGCGCATGAAAAAGATACTTTAGAAAAAATAGTTCAGGCCAGAAATATAACAGCCAATGCAAAGACTGTTGCTGAACGTCTTGAAGGTGAAAACCAGCTGACTTCAGCGCTTAGGACTTTGTTTAACGTAGTAGTCGAGCAATATCCGGACCTAAAAGCAAATATGAATTTTATGGATCTTCAGCGTACGCTTAGTTCTCTTGAAGGCGAAATAGCCTCTTCAAGAAAATATTATAATGCAATAGTTAAAGACTATAATATTAAACGCGAAGTTTTCCCAAGCTCTATTATAGCTGGAATGTTCCACTTTGAGAAAAAACCGTTGTTTGATATACCAGATGAACAGAGAGAAAACGTAAAGGTAGAATTTTAAGAGGTAAAACATGAAAAAACTTCGTTTATTCACTGTCTTTGCTGTGCTTAGTGTATTTGTGATCTGTCTTTTCACCAATTTGACAGTTTCAAAAGCTTATTCAGGATACGATATACAAAGTTATGATACCAGCATAACAGTTCAAAGCAACAATGTGCTTTTGATAACAGAAGAAATAACGGTTCATTTTTACGAACCAAGCCACGGTATCTACCGTGAAATCCCAACTGTTTTGGACTTTGATACGGGTGAGAAAAATATAACCTACCATCCAGAGATTTCAAATGTAACTGTAAACTGCCCTGTATCTACTTCCTCATCCGGAGATTATTATGTCCTTCAGCTAGGTGACCCGGATGTATACGCAGATACAGAAGAGACGTATATAATCTCTTATACCTATGACTTAGGAGATGATATGATCGATGAATTCGATATGTTTTACTTTAACATTATCGGTTCATATTGGGATGCGGAGATTTTATCCGCATCGTTTGATATAACTTTTCCTAAAGCTTTCGATGCTTCTTATGCACAGGTCTACACCGGAACGAGCTCTGTTTCAGGTGAAGGCGCTACTATAACTTCCGAAGGAATGAGGCTTTATGGTAGTATAACATCCCCGCTTTCCCCGGGAATGGCTTTAACCGTATACCTCCCGTTAGAAGAAGGGTACTTTACCGGTGAACGCGTACCCCCTAACTACGGTGTGATTTCTATGATAATAAGCATAGCTATTGCAGGTTTGGCAATAATGCTGTTCTTGATATTCGGGCGGGACAAAAAGCCTGTACGCCCTGTAGAATTCTATGCCCCGGATAACCTTACTCCAACTGATGTGGGGTATATCATAGATGGAGACGTAGATACAAAAGACATATCTGCCTTAATAATATACTGGGCGGATAAAGGATACATTCGGATAGAAGAAAACCTTGCAGCCGGTATGATCTTATACAAACTCGGAGAGCTTCCACCTTCATCAAACGCATATGAAGTAGAACTCTTTAAAGGGCTTTTCGGCTCGAAAGACGAGGCATCGCTTAATAAACCAAGAGAGCAATTGGCTGTTGCGTTTACTAAAGCCAAGTCCCTCGCAAAAATAAGGTTCGACAATAAGGACCGTATCTTCACCTCTGCTTCATTAAAAGTACAGAGCTTCTTAGGATTTTTAACTGTAATACCGATAATGGCAACTATGTTTTTGTCTTATCTGTCATCCGGCGACACCCCGCCTCTTATATTCACTGTAATAGCATGTATGTTGCTGGTTATGCCTGCGCTTACTCTAACAAAGAATTTGCTTAAATACCGCTCTGAAAAGCGTTCTAAGTTTATTTGGTCTTTTATTGTAAGCTCGGTATTCTTATTAATAACATCTGTTTTAACGGTATTAATATCATATATGTTTATAAAATCCTTACTGCCAGGTATCGTTGCAGTTATTTCAACAATAATAATAATGTCCTTTACAAGCATAGCGCGTAAACGAACTGAAAAAGGCAACCGATGGTATGGCCAGATACTTGGTTTTAAGAACTTTATAGAACTTGCAGAAAAAGACCGTTTGGAAATGCTGGTTAAAGAAAATCCGGAATATTTCTATCACGTTCTCCCATATGCCTATGTAATGGGCGTCAGCGACAAGTGGGCTAAACAGTTCGATGCCATAGGAAACGTACCTGCTAACCCAGGCTGGTATACAGGAGATGCGCTAATGTTCAGAAATATTCTGCTCTTTACTTACATAAACAACTCCTTTGCCAGGGCATCTGCTCTAAGGGCAGCATCCGTCGGCGGTAATGCTGCACGCGGCAGCGGCGGCTTTGGAGGCTTCGGCGGAGGTTTCAGCGGAGGCGGCTTTGGAGGAGGCGGCTTCGGCGGCGGAGGCGGCGGCCGTTGGTAAAATAATCTATACTATAATAAAGGCTACCCGGTATCGGGTGGCCTTATTTTATTTAATAAAAGCCGACAATTTTCTACATAAAATTTGACAAATCTTAGACATAAGTTTATAATACATAAAAAATGACCGTTGGTCATTTTCTTCCAAATAATGCATATTAGGGGGATATATTTTTGTATATATATGATAAAGAAACACGTATCATCGATGCAGCACGGGCACTTTTCAATGAAAAAGGGTTTTATAAAACGAGTATACGCGAAATTACACAAAGAGCGCAGGTTGCCAAGGGTACTTTTTACCTTTATTTTACCTCTAAAGAAAATGCACTTTTAAAAATTGCAGAAACAGACGTAGAAAGCAAAGCAGTTGCCCTTAAATCCCTGATTAAAAATTTTACTGGCTCTGCCATAGAAAAGTTCCAGTTGGTTTACAATTACATTTTTAATAACAGTGCAGTTAAAAGCATCGCTTTTAAAGATTATTTAAAGGCGCTTTATCATATAGACAATACGCTTTACCGCATAAGAATCATTACGCATTTTAAGCTCATACTCACAAAAATGCTGGCAGACATTATAAAGCAAGGCATTGAAGAAGGTTGTTTTAACGTCTCAAGCCCTAGTGAAGTCAGTGAAATCATTATGGATATGGGATTTAATATGCAGGAAAAAATTGCGCGAAATATGCTTATTAGCGAACAAGAAATTAACTTGATCGAGAAGCTTACTAAAAAAGTCAGCGTTTTTGAAGATGCCATAGAAAAAATACTTGGATTAAAGAAGCATACTTTATCTCTTCATAGCATAGCGTTTATGAAGAAATGAAATATTTTTTATACCAAAGGAGATGACCATTTATGCAAAGTTTAAGCGGTTTGAAGCAACGCTTCGAATCCGTTGCAGTAAAAGAAGCTGTAAAATATCTTGAGAAAAATCCTATAGAGAATTTTCCAAAGCTATTAGATTGGGGTTTAAAGCTTACAAAAGGTACGCTCTGGGAAGATACCGTAAGAACTTTCCGCGGATATTTTAACGACCAAAATAGCAGCTACGGTCAACTAATACGGCGTTTTCTAACAGAACTTAACCCAAATGTCCAAAAAAACGTTTTGTGCAACTATTTCATTAACTGCGGCATCAAGGGCATGCCATTAATAGATGCCAAGTCCGAAGAAATCGGTGCAACTGTCCCATGGGCCATACTAATGGACCCAACAACTGCGTGCAATTTAAAGTGTACGGGGTGTTGGGCGGCAGAATATGACAATAAGCAAAACCTGTCTTTTGAGAAAATGGATGAAATCATAACTGAAGGCAAGAGCCTGGGAACATATATGTATTTATTCTCCGGCGGGGAACCGCTTGTCAGAAAAGATGAACTTATACGTCTTGCAGAAAAACACAACGACTGTGTTTTCGTTTCTTTTACAAACGCAACGCTAATAGATGAGAAATTCGTAGAAGATTTAAAGCGAGTAGGCAACTTTACGCTGGCTATAAGCATTGAGGGATTTGAAGAAGATACTGATTTTCGCAGAGGCAAAGGAACGTACCAAAAAATTATACGTGCAATGGACCTTTTAAAAGGCCAGGGAATACCATTTGGCTTTTCGGCATGCTATCACTCCAAAAACGTGGATACAGTAGGATCAGACGAATTTATAGATTTCATGATCGAAAAAGGTTGTTTATACGGCTGGCTATTTACCTATATACCTCTTGGCAAAGATGCAGTAACAGAACTATTGGCTTCAGACGAACAGCGCAAAGACATGTATTATAACGTGCGTGAACAGCGCACAAAAAAACCTATCTGGCTAATGGATTTTTGGAACGACGGAGAGTATGTAGGAGGTTGTATAGCGGGTGGCAGAAAGTATTTTCATATCAATGCGAACGGCGACGTAGAACCATGTGCTTTTATCCACTATGCTACGTGTAATATAAACGACATATCACTTACAGAAGCTCTAAAAAACCCGTTGTTTGCACAATACCGCAAAAATCAGCCATTTAACAGCAATATGCTTCGCCCATGCCCTCTGCTCGATAACCCGTACAAACTATGCGAGATGGTGCATGCCTGCAATGCATATTCAACACAGCCTCTCGATAAAGAAAACGTAGACGATCTAATAAAGAAAACAGAGTTTGTTTCAAGAAAATGGGCTATAACGGCGGATAAGCTCTGGAACACCTCATTAAATGAAAAAAAATCTACAAAATAGGTATTAGATTATAGCTAATACCTTTTATCTGCCATTAAAAAATGCCTTGCCAGCAAGCTTGCTGTTAAGGCATTTTTTGTATTTATTTTGTAATTTTTTGGGCTCCTGCTTCCATCGCCTTTTCATTTAAAGGTATCAAATGCAGTTTTTTCTCCCCCATTTTTTCTTTAAGTGCATCTATTAAATCCTTTTTGTCAACTACATCAGTAGCACTTACTAAAGCACCTAGCATAACCATGTTAGCGGCTTTTAAATTGCCAAGTTTATCGGCGATTTCGTTTGCCGGTATATAATGTACTGTGATGTCCGTACGGCTGCTCTTTGAATCTATCAGCGAACTGTTGATAAACAAATGCCCGCCGGGTTTTACAGCCTTTTCAAATGTACTCATAGATGGATTGTTCATAACTATAACGCTATCCGCTTCTGCAACTATAGGGCACCCAACCTCTTCATCTGAAATAACCACGTTACAATTAGCAGTTCCTCCGCGCATCTCTGGCCCATAAGATGGAAGCCACGATACGTTCTTGCCCTCATACATTCCAGCATATGCCAAAAGCTGCCCCATAAGTAAAACGCCTTGCCCGCCAAATCCGGCACATATAATTTCGTGAATCATGGCTATTCCGCCTCCTTTTTAGCGCCAAGTGGATAATATGGAATCATATTTTCTTTAAGCCATTTAAGCGCTTCTTTAGGTGGAAGGCCCCAGTTTGTCGGGCATGTCGAAAGGATCTCTACCATAGTGAATCCCTTGCCTGCCATCTGCATTTCAAATGCCTTCTTTATTGCTTTTTTTGCCTTTATGATGTTTGGAACATCGTGTAAAGATACTCTTTCTATATAAGCTGAACCGTCTAAAGTGGCCAGCATTTCAGACATTTTTATCGGTGACCCGCAGTGCTCCTTTTGCCTTCCGTAAGGAGAAGTAGTCGTCACCTGGCCTACCAATGTAGTCGGCGCCATCTGCCCTCCGGTCATTCCGTAAATAGCGTTGTTTATAAATATAGCCGTTATCTTCTCTCCGCGTGCAGCGGCGTGTACTATTTCGGCCGCTCCGATAGATGCTAGATCCCCATCTCCCTGATAAGTAAATACTAATTTATCCGGATGAACGCGTTTGATTCCGGTTGCAACTGCCGGTGCTCTGCCATGAGATGCTTCTGCCATATCACAGTTAAAATAGTTATAAGCAAAGACAGCACAGCCAACAGGTGCTACGCCTATCGCCTTATCATTTAAATCAAGCTCTTCGATACATTCTGCAACCAGGCGGTGGGCTATTCCGTGGGTACAGCCCGGGCAATAATGAAAGGGCACATCTGTGAGCATATTTGTCTTTTTAAATACTGCTTCCATTTACTTACCCTCCTTTATCGCAATTATCTCATTCAATATTTCTTTATAATGCGGTATAACTCCGCCGGTTTTTCCATAAAACTTAACCGGTTTTTTGCCATTTACCGCTATCTTAACATCTTCTACCATTTGCCCCATACTCATTTCCACTGCCAAAAAAGCATCCACCTTATCAGCAGCTGCACTTATCGGCTCTGTCGGGAACGGCCAAAGCGTCTTTGGGCGTATTAACCCTGCTTTTATTCCTTGTTCTCTTGCCCTGTTTATGGCAACTTTGCATATACGTGCCGTAGTGCCGTAAGCTACCAGGCAGATACTGGCATCGTCCATTAAATACTCTTCAAAGTCCGTTTCGTTTTTTTCTATTTCATCGTAGATTTTCTTCATGTCAAGGCATACATCGTACATCTCTTGCGGCTCTATATGAAGTGAATTTATTATCGCCCTTTCCCGAGATTTACCATCCCATCCTGTAAGTGCCCATGTCTTTTCAGGCAAATCCATTTTCTTTTGCTGCCTAAACTCGACAGGTTCCATCATCTGCCCTATCATTCCGTCACCTAAAATCATAACAGGTACACGGTAAAAATCCGATGCGTCAAACGCATGCATAACCATGTCTGCTGCTTCCTGTACAGATGCCGGCGCATAGACTATAAGTTTATAGTCTCCATGTCCACCGCCTTTAACAGCCTGAAAATAATCAGACTGAGACGGAAGTATACCACCGAGACCGGGCCCGCTTCGTACCATGTTGACTATAACGCAGGGCAGCCCTGCACATGCTATATATGAAATTCCTTCTTGTTTTAAACTGATCCCTGGAGAAGACGAAGAAGTCATAACTCTGGCTCCGGCACCCGATGCGCCGTATACCATATTTATGGCTGAAACCTCGCTTTCTGCTTGTAAAAAACATCCCCCTACCTGCGGCATACGCTTAGACATATATTCTGGTATCTGGTTCTGCGGTGTTATAGGATAACCGAAAAAGAACCTGCATCCAGCTTGTATCGCCGCTTCTGCTATTGCCTCATTTCCTTTTATTAATTGCTTTGCCATATATATTCACCTTTTAAAATTATTTAAATATCTCCAAAATCACATCCGGGCACATGCGTGCGCACATAGCACAACCGATGCACTCTTCCATATTCGTTACCATTATAGGATGGTAGCCAATTTCGTTTAAACGGCTCTTATCAAAGGCCAATATTTTCTTCGGGCAAACATCGATGCATAACCCGCAGCCTTTGCATTTTTTATCGTCAATTACTACCTTTGCCACAATTCTCACTTCCCTTTGTCTAAAGATTAAAAATATTCGCAACAAATAAATTATAATACATTTTATCAATAAAAAAAAGTATCCATTGCAGGTTTTAAAGCAAATAGCTTTTAACAACAGGTATACTTTTAAATACTTATTTTACATGAAATTTCTTTTTAAGCTCGCGCTTTAAAGGCTTTAGAAAAATTACTATGCTTATGATAAAAAGTGCAAGTGCAAGTGACCCTAACACGATAAGAGGCCAGTTTATTGTAAAAAGCCCGAAGATACCCATGATAACTGCTATCATAGACCCAAATACCAAAGTGTAAATAGAAACAAAATTTTGTTTTTGCTTTTGAAAATACAAAAAGAACATAATGCCAAGAACTATCAGTGAACTAAAACAAACTATAGGTACAACAAGGCTGGACCATCCTTCATTACCGTTTAAATAGTCTATCATCAAAAGATAAGCACAGACTAAAAGGGTTGTTAAAAAAAACTTTTGTATAAAACTGTGGTCTACGAGCGGATGGTATACAAAAATAACAAAAAATATTATTTCGGCGCCCAAGACATATAAAAACCACGGCCTCCCACCAACACATAGGTTGACTATGCCACATGAAATCAACCCTGCAACAAGTATCCAAAGTAAAATGTTGCGGATATCATAAAGCGTAAAAGATTTTTTATTAACATCAGGATAAGTATTATTCTTGTCCATGAATCCTGCTTCCATAAACGTTTATTTTGTTACCAAAATCAGTAAGCAGCCTATACAGCTCTTGCTCAAACCTTTTGTCTCTTGTAATCTTCGTAATAGAGATAATAGTTAAGTCTTTATAAGTGGTAATGGTACTGGCGTTTCTGTTGGTTATCGGAGGAGATAACACGAAATCAAACTTTTCAATGTAATCTTTCATTTCCTCCGGCACGGTAACGATACCAAGATTAGACAGTGTCGTTGTAAAGACCTTATCTCCTAGAAATAAATAAATCAGGTATGCTATGGGCTGTTTTACCAGCAAAGGAATAAACCTTAGGCTTTTTACCAGCCTGTTTGCTAAATTAAGCGTTTTATCCAGCTCAGATTTGCTTGCGTTCTTTGCCAGCTGCTCATTTATGATTTTAACCATGCCGGCAAAATCGTTTACTTCATTATACCCTAACCTTATAACACAGTATAGCGAAAAATTTCTAAGAGTATTCGAGGAATAAAACTTCCTCATGTTAACCGGAACTTGGATTTGGAGTTTTCGTTTAGGCGTTCTCCTTCTTTGCTTAATTGTAGCTTTAGCCGCTAAAAATACGCAGGCTAATATAAAACCTGTTATAGTAGTTTTATTTGCCTTTGCAACATTTTTTAACTCAGTGCTGTTAAGCTCAAAATGAACTATCTCAGTCGGCCTCTGCCTGGAAAGCCTGCCGCCCATCTGAAGCGCTGGTTTATCTCCGAATCCCTTTAGCTTATGTGCTTTGTCTGCTTTTAAAAAGTCGTTTGCCCACTCTTCTTCTCTCGGTTCTTCATCAATATCGAACACACCGTCTACAGCTGAAACATTTACTCCTAAAAGATGTAAATACTCGGCGACCAGTGATTTTAAAAACACCATTCCACCCGTTGCATCTGTAAGTATATGAAAAAACTCTACAGAAATGCGGTTATTATAATATATAACCCTAAAGTTAGGTGCATTGTTTCTGGCGATATTCATAGTTGCACATGGCAGTTTACTTTCTATTTTAATTCCAAATCTTCTGCTGCTTGCTTCTATATAATGCCAGAAAATACCTTTTTTTATTGTCATAGCGAAATATGGGAAACGCTTGATCGTAAAATTGAGTGCCATCTGCAGTATTGCAGGTTCTATATCGCTATTTAAATATGCAGACAGCCTAAAAACAGACATCTTTTCATGGCTCATTGAAAGCGGATATATCTTTGCTGCATTGTCAAGAGGGTACCATTCCCTTCTATTAGACTGTACGTAAAACTCACCTAATTTATCGGCATCTAATTTATTTAATATGTCTTCAGTGGTAAAACCCTTTTTAGTATAGTAAATTGCAGCTGCAGCAAAATCATTTATAAGCCGTAACCTGTATTTCCTCGGCAACTTAACTACTCTATTTATTCTGTTAAACAAGTCTAAATAGATCTGCTTGTCGTCTTTACTTAATTTAGACATCAGCAAGTCTGTTTGTCTTGGTTTCTTCATTAATTCCACCATTTTTTGCATATTAACATATTTAATAAATACAATTTATATCCTAAATCTATAAATAGCAAGAAAAATTTAAAATCTAATTAAATTATCTACTAAAATCAAATTTTTATAGTGACAAAACATGTAATTAAATAAAATAAAAAGCCGCTGAAACATTTCTTCCAGTGGCCTTTTCATGGCAGCGGGACTAGGATTCGAACCTAGACAATACGAGTCAGAGTCGTAGGTGCTGCCATTACACAATCCCGCTAAATCATGATCCCGAGGTGCCGTTTCGCCCGTTTAAATACCTGCTCTAGCAGGTGGGTGCACCGCCTCGAAGCTCCGCCTTCCTATGCAAGTAGGCCTGGCGTCCTTTCGAAGGACAATTGCTCCCGTATTTATAACGAAGGTTTTAAACAATAGGCTTAAACACGCACACCGCAGGATGAACTTGTGGTGGGGTTAATTGGGCTCGAACCAACGACCTCTACGATGTCAACGTAGCGCTCTGACCAGCTGAGCTATAACCCCATATACCCCATGCGTGTATTTTATATTATACACATTTTAAACCTATTTGCAAGAGTAAAAGAGTCATTATTTAGCTAAAAACTTTACTGGTACCGTTGGCTTTTCACCTTTAATATTCTTTTCGTTTACCAAAAAATTATTCCAAAAGCTTTAGTTTTGTTTTTATGTTTTAAGTGCTATAATTAAGCCATGGATAATAAATTAGACATGCCAGTTGAAAAGTTAATAATACTTTATCTTTTAGATAAATTAAATTTTGGGATATCAGATCAGCAGCTGATTGAAATCGTGATAAGGCAGAATCTAATGTCCTATTTTGATTTGACAACATCAATTGCAGACCTCATTCAAGGCGGCATGGTCAAATGCAATGAAGCTACCATGAGAAAGCTCTATTTGATAACCGAAAAAGGAAAGACTACTCTTAAATTCTTTGAAAAGGAACTGCTTTTATCAAAGAGGACTTTGATAGATGAATTTTGCAATACAAACAAATCGGATCTTCAGCTCGAAGCAAGCCTTTTCTCCGATTATGTCTATTTAGGGAACGGTGAATACAGGGTCATTTTAATGATATTTGAAAAATCCTCCGCTATATTTGAATTATCTTTCAGGGTCTTTTCCAAAGAAGATGCCAAAAAAGCCATAAGCAAATGGAAGACAAATGCTAAGGAAATCTATAAAAACATATTTAATACGCTGTTACAGTGAAGCTATGCACATTCCCCTCGGCTCACTTAATGTACGTATTTTTTTTTGTATATTCCCGTCTTCGTCCATTCTAATTAAATACCCGTCTATTATACAGCTTAAATATACGCCTTTGTTAAAATTAATTAAAAAATCTGGCATTTCTGGCGTTTGAATACGTTTAATAAGCTTTTTTTCTTTTGAGGATATTATATCTACACTTCTGTTTCCAGTGTTTGCAACAAATATATTCCCATTTGATGCAACGCAAACGCAAGATGGCATCTTATTTACTTTGATACTCTTTAAAATACTTCCGTCTTTAATGAAGTGAAAGTTGCCCTGAGTCAAGTAGCCCTCCTCCGAACATGCCGCCAGAATAAATTCATCCATAAATGCAACTGCATTTGGGTATTCCTTTAAATCTATCTCATCAATATGTTCAAGGGTTTTAGTATCGTATATGCGTATCTTCTTGTTATAAAGGCAGGCAGCTGCCAACTTTTGCTTCTTTGAATCTATGGCCATGCTTATGGGAAAACTGCAGGCAGGTACTGCATTTATTACGTTTAGGCCTTCATCAAGTGACAGTATCGTATCTGTTTCTCCACAGCATATAATTATCCTTTTATCAGCTGCCACTATATCTGTCGGATATGGACATACTGAAACCCTCTTTATCTCTTTAGTAAGTGCATTTATCTTGCATATGCTTCCATCGGCAGAATTAGCTGTATACAAATACCCGTTAAGCCATGCTATTCGTTTAGGCTGTATTTTGGCCGAGGATTTTAAATTTATCGCGTCGGATAAATTTAGATCTTCATCATAGCCTAAAATCGTATCTTCACCTGCCGAGACGATATATAACCTGCGATTTTCTCGGGTTATACCGATATCACTTGATTCAGAAAGATATTTTTCCATAAAAAAACCCCTCAACTTATTGTACTTTATAGTATGAGGGGAAAAATATTTAGGTTCTTTGTCCTAAAGTTTTTTTGCATCTTTAAGCCTTTGGCTTAGCTGTTGCTCAAGTTCTATATAGCTGCTTAGTTTCTCCTTTTCAGCATCTACGACATTTTTAGGTGCCTTATTTACAAACCCAGGATTTTCGAGCTTTGACTTTGCCCTTTTTATCTCGTCTTTTATATGCTCTCTCTCCTCTGTCATCCTTGCGATTTCTTTCTCAATATCTACCAACTCTCCAAGAGGGATAAATACCTGTGCCAGCTCTTCGGTTATCGAAAGCATATCCTTGCTGTTTAACGGTTTATCGATATATTCAACATCTGATGCAAATGCAAGGCGATTTAGGTATAAACCGAACTCTTCTGAGAATTTTCCGCCTTTGGAAAATACAAATACCCTCGTCTTTTTAGCAGGAGGTACATTAAGTTCCGCACGTGCATTTCTGATAGAGCGGATAAGCTTTATAAGCTGCTCCATTCTGTCTGCCGCAGCGCCTATGTCGCCGTAGCCTTTAACTTTCGGCCAGTCGCTTATCATTATGCTTTTTTCTCCTGTCTTAAATGCCATAAATATCTGTTCTGTTAAAAACGGCATGAACGGATGCAGAAGTTTTAAGGTATTAAGTAAGACTTTTGTCAAAGTATAACAAGCCGTCTTTTTGCTCGTTGGCTCATCTCCCAAAAGGCGCGGTTTGGATAGCTCTATATACCAATCGCAGAACTCACTCCATAAAAAGTCGTAAATCTTTTGTGCTGCAAGCCCAAGTTCAAAGGACTCCATATGGTCCGTAACTTCAGTTATAACACTGTTTAGCCTGCTTAAGATCCATTTGTCGGCATCTGCTAATTCAATTCCCTCCTCATCAAACATCTCACCGTTTGTATTCATCAGTACGAAACGAGAGGCGTTCCAGATCTTGTTTCCAAAATTCCTTGCGGCCTCTACCTTTTCATAGTAAAACCTCATATCGTTTCCTTGGCTTACTCCGATAGCAAGGCTGAAGCGAAGCGCATCTGCCCCGTATTTATCGATTATCTCAAGCGGGTCTATACCGTTGTTTAGCGATTTAGACATCTTTCTACCCTGAGAATCCCTGATTATTCCATGTACACATACCTTATCAAATGGTATTTCGCCCATGCACTCAAGCCCAAACATTATCATTCTGGCTACCCAGAAAAATATGATGTCATACCCCGTAACCAATACATTAGTCGGATAAAAGAATTTTAAATCTAAGGTATCATCCGGCCAGCCGAGTGTTGAAAACGGCCATAGCCCGGAAGAAAACCACGTATCTAAAACGTCTTCGTCCTGCTTAATATTTTTACTGCCACATTTGGTGCATTTAGTTACTTCGTCTAATGAAACAATAGTCTCTTTACAGTCTTCACAATAATATGCGGGTATCCTATGCCCCCACCAAAGCTGCCTGGATATACACCAGTCTCTTATATTGTTCATCCAGTTAAAATAAATTTTGTTAAACCTCTCCGGTATAAATGAAATATCACCTTTTTCAACTGCTGCTATAGCCGGCTTAGCAAGTTCTTTCATGCTTAAAAACCATTGCCTTGAAATAATCGGCTCCACTGTTTCGTGGCAGCGGTAACACTGCCCAACGTTGTGTTTAAGAGGCTTTATGTCAACTAAAAGGCCTTTTCCCTTTAGTTCTTCAACTATTTGTTTCCTTGCATCGTCTTTATAAATTCCGGCGTACTTTCCGCCCTCGTCATTTACATATCCATCGTCTGTTAGTATACGTATTATAGGCAGGTTATGCCGAGCTGCAACTTCAAAGTCATTAGGGTCGTGTGCCGGCGTTATTTTAACTGCGCCTGTACCAAACTCCATATCTACATAATCGTCTGCAACAACTGGTATTTCCCTTTCCATTATAGGCAAAATAACGCTTTTTCCGATAAGGCTAGAAAACCTCTTGTCATTTGGATTAACAGCAACTGCAGTATCTCCAAGCATCGTCTCCGGCCTTGTAGTAGCAACGATTACGCCTTCGCCGTTATTAGGCGCAGGATAGCGGATATACCATAAATAAGAATCCTGTTCTTCGTATTCAACTTCTGCATCTGAAAGCGCTGTTTTACAGCTCGGGCACCAGTTTATTATCCTGTTTCCACGGTATATAAGCCCCTTTTCATAAAGGCGTACAAATGCGGTTCTAACTGCTCGGGAAAGCCCTTCGTCCATAGTGAACCTTTCACGTGACCAATCGCATGAAGACCCTAATTTCTTAAGCTGCTCAACTATCCTTCCGCCGAACTTTTCCTTCCATGCCCATGCACGCTTTAAAAATTCATCCCGTCCTAAGCTTTCTTTGATTATTCCTTCCTGGCGGAGCTGATCAACGATTTTTACTTCCGTCGCTATACTTGCATGGTCCGTCCCCGGCAGCCATAAAGCCGCATACCCCTGCATACGTTTGAAGCGGATTATTGCATCCTGCATCATGTTGTCAAGAGCGTGCCCCATATGAAGCTGCCCCGTTATATTAGGCGGCGGCATAACTATCGTAAACGGCTTTTTGCTAAAGTCCGGTTCGCACTTAAAATATCCTTTTTCCATCCACTCCTGATAGAGTGTAGATTCTGTCTTTTTTGTCTCATATGTCTTTGAGAGCTGCATTCTTGTTTCCTCCTAATTAACTACCTTAAAAACAAAAAACCGCCCATAAAAGGGCGATTAATAAATCACGGTACCACCTTTTTTATAGGCATTTTATTTTTGCCTATATCTCATTAGTTTTTATGCTTTAACGCGCACCAGCGGCATATACTACTAAGATTCATATATACATATATTTGCAAGCGACTTTCAATATCCTGATGCAAGGGCCTCTCACCTTTAACCCCTCTCTTATATGCATGCAAAAGATATCTACTCCTCTTGCGACATTATAAATATTTAATTTATTATATTAGACCAGACTAAACATAATTTGTCAATTATTTTTTAAGGCAATTCACCTTTATCTTTAATCCTTCTATATACATTTAGATAAGCATACTGTAAAAAGGCTATTGCCAGCATTACCAATGATATATACATTAATATCTCATTAAACGGTGCAGTATATTCGTATAAGAATGAAAGGATTATTGCACAGTTAAACATAAATGCTGCTATCTTGCCCACGATGTTTGCTGGAGCTGCAATCCCTTTTCTAACAAATATTATACCGCCAAGTATCATGGACAATTCTTTTATAGCAACGAGAATGAATACGAAAAACGGCAAGATTCCCTTCAGGCAAATTATATATACCATAAAAAGCGCCATTAATTTATCGGCAAGCGGGTCTATCATCATACCTGCTTCGGATATCATGTTAAACTTTCTTGCTATATATCCGTCTAGCACATCTGTGATGCATGCAGTAGTAAAAATTATCATAGCCCAAATATAATTCTCATTTGCAGCAAAAATAGTAGCCGGAAGTATGAGTATTATCCTTATCATAGTAAGTATATTCGGTATTGTAAGTTTAAATTTAATCAATTAAACCTCCGATAATGCTCTTAGTCTTAAATTCTCTTTAATTCTTTCGGTATCTTATTGTCGCTTCCAAATATTGTTATGTGATCTAAAATAACTTTTTTTACATTGTTTAAACAAAATGAATCTAATTTTATCGGGTTGCTTTCATCCGGATTCTGGCTGGTATACTCGCCCATGCCGCGGCAATACGCTATCTTTATCGCCGTAGATATATTTATCTTGGATGCTCCGGTTAAAATAAGCCGCTTGAATTCCGCTTCTTTTAAACCCGTGCCGCCATGTATAACTATCGGTATATTTGTTTTCTTAACGATATCGGCTAAAAGGGAATAGCGGATATTAGGTTCATCTGTATAAAGCCCATGAGCAGTTCCTATTGCCGGCGCAAGTACATTTACTCCGGTTCGCTTTATAAACTCTAGGCAGGAATCAATTGTTGCAAGCGCCGCCTCAGAACCTAAAACGTGTATATCATCTTCAACGCCTACAATAGCGCCAACTTCGCCCTCAACTGTTACCTTTTTGTCTAAAGAATAATCTACTATACGCTTCGTTATTGCGATATTTTCACTAAAAGCAAGTTTGGACCCGTCAAACATAACAGAGGACCAACCTGCATCTATAGCGTCCATTACCATTTTCTCGTCTGTGCAATGGTCTAAATGTATGGCGACCGGAACTGAAGCAGCCATAGCCATAGGCTTTAATATGTTCATTAAAGGAATTATTCCAAAATGCTTAACCGTAGCCACAGAAGTTTGAAGTATCATAGGCGAGGCCGTTTGTTCTGCTGCCAAAATCGCAGCCCTGGCTGTAAGTTCATTAACTATGTTAAAAGCACCTACAGCGTATTTTCCCTTTCTCGCCGTCTTTAATATATCTAGCATGGCAACGTATGGCATTTTAAAAACTCCTCCTAATATATATACCGTAAATCATAATATCATACTTTTAATATTTTATTATTTTGCCGGCTTCATCAACCAGCTCCTCGCTTATATCCTCTCCCGGAAAAAACTTCTCGATTATCTGCTTAGACTGGCAATAAACCATTCTAAGGCCATTCACAGTCTTTAAGCCTCTTTCCCTTGCCTTCTTTAAAAGGCTGGTTTCCTTAGGGTTATAGATAAGGTCCGTTACCACTGCATTTTGCGGCAATTTATCTATAAAATCCAAATAATCATAGTCTTGTTTCATTCCAGTTAAACCAAGAGACGTGGTCTGTATTAGAAGAGTTGTATTTAGCGCAAACTTGTCCATATTATCATTGTTAAGCGCACCGGCTTCGCATTTTATCCCCGTATGTTCACTGACCGTTTTAGCAAGGTCTTCCGCCTTTTTAACTGTCCTGTTCAAAAAAGTAAAGCTACTGGGTTTCTCTTTTGCAAGCTCCGCCGCAATAACGCCTGTTACACTCCCTGTCCCTAAAAACAAAACATCCCTGCCGGCAGCTGAAACCCCTTCTTTTCTAAGACCGGTAGCATAGCCTTTTCCGTCATAACAATAGCCGTGCATCTTCCCATCGCGTATTATAACTGCATTAACGCAGTTGTAGATGCGTGCCGTTTCGTCTATATAATCTAAATATGGTATAATTGCGGATTTATGCGGCATGGTCAATCCAAAGCCCTTTAAATTTAAAAGCTTTGCAGCCTTTATAAAATCGCCAAGTTCTTCTGGTTTTATTTCGAACGGGATATAAAGTGCATCTTTTTTCAGCATTCTAAATACTTCATTATACACTATAGATGATAATGAATGTTCAAGCGGATACCCTATCAAAGCAAAGACACTTGTTTGCATGCTGAAACTTACATTATCCGCCATTTGGTTTTTTCTCCTCAATTGAATATTACCTAAGATTGTTTAAACATAGGCTTTAGCGCCGCTACAACCGGTAAAGACAGTATTCCACCAGCCATTGCAGTTATGATCTGCGGCCATGTGAAATTTAACTGAACGACAGGAATTGCAGCTTCCGGCAGCCCAAAAACTGATATACCCACAACAGCTACGCCTACCCATAAAATAGCTGTCTTTAATATAGCACCAAAAGTAAAACCTAAAATTTTAGATTTTTCATATAATAGACCGTAAATAATTACTATAGCCATATTGCCTATAGCAATGAAGGGCACTACCCAAAAAGCGGGCACGCTGCTTTGCAAAAATGCCACGATCGGAGCGGCCAGGCTTATTATAATGCCCGAGAATATTCCTGCTCCTGCTGTAGCAACGAGTAAACACAAGTTTACAAGTGTACCTACTAAGAGCTGCGTGACTATAGTATTAGGCAAACCTAAGATAACTCTTAGCATCTGAAATACTATAGTTAAAGCAAGCATTAATGCTGTTATTGTAATAAACCTTATTCCCTTTACCTTCATGTGTGTCCCCCAATAAAATATAGTCTTTTTTAGAAATATTATACGCTATTTTGAGATTTTATCAATATTATATCCTTTAATTACTTATCTGTTCAAGCAAGAGTTGATGTGCGGTATCAAGCTGTGTATCCTCATCTCCGGTGTTTTCGACCTCCACGTTAGGTGTAATTCCGTTTCCCTGTATCAGCTGCCCGCTCTTGGTATAATACGTTGCAGTTGTCACTTTAAGGCCTTCCTTAGTTGATGGTATAGAGAATATAGTCTGTACTATACCTTTGCCAAAAGTAGTTTCCCCAACTATTGTAGCGCGCCCATAATCCTTAAGCGTTCCGGCAAAGATCTCCGATGCTGAGGCAGAATGCCCGTTTGTTAAGCATATCATCGGTATATCTTCACTATTTTCGTCTGAATTCCATTCTTCCCTGTTCCCATTTTTATCAACGGTATATACTATTAAGCCCTCAGGCAGCAGGTAATCGAGTATCTGGGTAACAGCGGAAAGAGACCCTCCCGGATTATTGCGGACATCTACTATAATTCCCTTTGCACCGGCAGACTTAGCAGCATTTACGGCATCTATAAACTGCTGTTTTACCTCCCCGTTAAAATGTGTTATATGTATGTATCCTATACCGTCTTCATCTACGTCTTCTGTTTCTACCATGTCCATTTCTACATCTGTCTTTTCAACATTGAACGTATACTCGTCTCCATCGCGGCGGACAACTAAAGCAACATTACCTGTTGCATTGCTTATCATGTCTACAACCTCCTGCAGCGTCTTCCCTTTCACTAAAGAGCCGTTTATCGAAACTATTATATCCCCCGGCTCAATACCGGCCTCACTGGCCGGAGAAGAAGAATAAACAGTGGTAATCTGTAAATCCCCATCGCTGTTTGTAAGTACAGCTATGCCGATACCGTTATATTCTCCGTCCATCTGGCTTAAAAGATCCGCGTATTCCTCTTCCGTATAATATACGGTATATTCATCTCCTACGGCCGCAGCCGCACCTTTTAATACCTGTTCAAAAATTTCGTCTGTATCTACGTCTTTATAATAATTATTAGTTATAGTTTCTATAACATAATCTAGTTCCGCATATTTCTTTAAAAGCTCATATTTTTCCGGAGAAACATACCGGTCACCGTCTTTATTCGGGATATACACTATCAGTGCATATGTTAAAACTGCTGTTACCAGAAGCGTTATTGCACAAGTTATAGCGCAGTATTTAAAGACCCTTTTTTTGCTTGTAAATTTTTCATCCATAGCTTAACCTCTACATAGTTTTTAAATATTATATTACTATATAAACTATAATATAATTATCTCATCTGTAAGGCTGTCAAATGTATCGTCGTGGCTTACTAAGAAAACCTGCTCGAAGCCACTTAAAAGCGTCTTGAATGCATCGGATAGGTTCTCACGCCTAGTTACATCTAGATTGTCAGTCGGCTCGTCAAAGAACCCGAAATTAATGCCAAGCGATTTTAAAAGGCTCATTCTTATAGCCAGTGCGGCAGTCATCTTCTCTCCGCCGGAAAGCTGCCTGAAATACCGCTCTCTTCTTTTCCCGCCGAAGTTATCTATTAATAAAACGTCGTAATTATCTGTAAATTCAAGGTTCACCGCTTTTTTCGATACGGATTTGTACATACTGTCCGCCATAGACTGTACTTTCACCCTAAATACTGCGGCAATTTTAGGCCCTGCCTCTTTTAATACGCTTCGTATATCTGTTAAGAGCCTTTTGGCTCCCTCAAGATTCACCTTTTTATCTTCGAGCTGCTTTAGTTTATCTTGTGCCTCTTTAGCCTTTTTAAGCTCTTCTTCCATGCGCTTAATTTCACTTTTTAAAAATAAAACGGCACTCTTGCTTTCTCCCAAGTCCATTGCGCTTTCACGAGCTTTTGTCTGCCAGTATTCCTGCTTCGCCATATTATTAAAATCAATTTTACCGAAAGCAGCTTCGGTTTTTAAAAGCTCGCCTTTTTTATTTTCTATATCCTTTTCCTCTGTAACAATGCTTTTTGCGCTTTCCTCGTTTTTAAGCAAGGTTTTCCTCATCTTTTCAATACTTCCGTTAAGCGCCTTAGATTCTGCCGTTAAACGCATTTTTTTATCTGATATTGTCCGCTCTTCTTTTCTTGCTTTTTCTATTTTCTCCTGTTCAAAAAGATATAGCTTTTTTATAAAAACTTCAAATGCATTTACAGAAGCTACAAAAGCATCTGCGCTGATGTCGTCTCCTTTTTTTATCGCCTCGTTCAAATAGGCAGATTTTTTTAGTATATCTTCAATTTCGTCTTTTATAAAACCATCTTTAACATCAACTGCGTTTAAAATTTCTTTTGCCTTTCCTGCAATATCCCACGAAGCCGCACGCGAAATCTCACCTATGGTTTCATTTTTTAACTGGTTAGACCTGTTTAGATAATCTTCGTAAGATTTTTCAGCTTTTTTTAAACGAAGGCGGGCCTCTTCTATATCCGGCAGCTGCTTTAACTTTAAGTTGATTTCAGCTTGCTCTTCAATTAACTTTTCTATCTCTAAATACAAATCCGTATTTAATGAAACACTTGCATTAGAAGCCTTATCACATTTTTCATTTTCATAAAAAGGGCAAATCCCTAATTTTAACTTATCTTCATGCTCTTTTATAAGGTTTCTTCTTGCCTTTAGCGCTATAAGCCTCTCAGTTATACCTTTTTCTCTCTCCTTTAATGTAAGGACTTCTTTTTCTTTTCTTAAGTCTTCCTTTGCAGCCAAAAGTTCATTGTTAAATTCCTCGGCCGATTTAGCCGCATTTTGAGCGGCGATCTGCTTTGAAAGCACCTTTTCATTTATAAACCTGTTTACGCTGTCGGCCGTCTTTTGCGCGTTTGCGAGCGTTTCAAATATGCCCTCTTCCTTTTTTAACTCTAGGCTTTTATTCTCGTGTTCCAAAGATATTATTAATAATTCTTTTTCATAATCTTTAAGGCGCTCTTCATCTTTAACGAGTAACTCGCTGTATTCTTCCTGCTCTTTTTTTATCCTTGCTTTTTCGCTCAATATCTTTTCTATACGACGGTCTAGCAGCTGCCATTCCTTAGCCAGATTTTCAAAATCCCGGTACTGTTTTTCCTTTGAGCTTAGCTTTTTCTCTGCTTCGCCTAATTCTTTTTCCTTAGCTGCAATGTTTTCTTTTGTCTCTAAAGTCTTGCCTGCCTGAGGTGCTAAATACTCTATGTCTTTATTAACTAAATCTATTCTTTTATCTGTCTCTTTTATAGAATCAGACATCTTATCATAAGTCTTTTTATACTCCTGCACGCCAAAAATACGGTCAAACGTCTTTATTCTGGCAGACGGCGCATCTTCGAACGGGCGCCTGAAATTACCTTGGCGTATACCTATTACTTCGGGGAATATCCAGTCTGGTGAGGCCATCGTTGATAACCCGACAGCAGAAGAAATAAAACTTTGCACTTCTTTTGAAAGAAGCGTAAGCGGAGTATCTTCACCGTTTTCATATATACGCCAGAAATCCGTTCCTTTGGCGCTTATTTGCTTTTTAACTAAAATCTCGCTGCCGTCTTTTGCGGTAAATGTGATTTCGATAAGGCCTTTGTCCTTACCGTATTGTAAAAGGTAATTACCAATAGTATCGTCAAATTCCGTGCCAAACAGGCAAAAGCCGATGCTTTCAATGATAGTAGATTTTCCTGCACCATTTTCGCCTTTAATAAAGTTGACCCCTGCTGACGGAAAAATCTCTATCTCATCAAAAGAACGTATGTTTTTAAGGTAAATACGCTTAATTATCATCTATATTTCCCCCAGCAAACTTAAAGCATCGTCTACTATTTCTTCCGCTAAAACGCCTTCCTTTAGCCCTATCGTAAATTCAGTTAATTTTTTCGCCGCGTCCTCATCGTACCCTTTTTCAAAATACATGTTAAATAAAACATCTTTTTCTATTTCCGGCTTGTCCGCAAAAGTAAAAGCCTTGCCGTCGCTCCCTATAACGTGTGTATTTATGGTAACCGATACTGCTTGATACTTTTCTTCTATCTGTTCTGTCAGCAAAACCGTGTCTACATTTTTAAGCGTCAATTCATTATCGGAAAAAAGCTCTATATTTATGACAGGCTCTTTTGGATCTGTTATTTTGTCGGATAATTTTTTAAAAACACTGTCCGTAGTATCGTCTTTATAAACCTTTTCCTCTAAGAACAAATGTTCCCGTGGTAAGACGGGTATAAACTCAACACCGCTATCCGTATCTATAAATAAAAATCCCTTTTTATCCCCGCGCTTTGCCTCTTCTATACTTACGTATTCTATAGACCCAGGGTTATATATATTTTCAATGCTGTAATGTTTGTGTATATGCCCCAAAGCCAAGTAGCTGCCTTTGCCGGCCAAAGATAAAAGCTGTTCTTTTTCAACGCCTGCCATATCCTCTGCTATCTGCCCTATAAGCGCAGCATGCAGTAAGATTACCGTAAATTTATTGGCCTTGTCTACCGAAGATGTGAACTCCTCTATACGTTTTTTAGTTGCTGCCCCGTTATACCCAAGCCCGATTATCCGGTAATCATCTGTCTCTAAAATTGCATTTGAAATATCTGCCCCGTCAGGCGTTAGATCCGGTTTTAAAAGGTTTATAAACCCATTGTCGCTTAAGTAGCAAAGCCACGAGTCTTTTTCCAGATAATACGCCCTATCGTGGTTCCCTTCCGTTGCATAAAACGGTATACCCGCCTCTTTTAAACGTGAAAGCAGGTTTACAGATTTATTAAGCGTTGTCGCGTTGATCATCTTGGTATCAAAAAAATCACCTGCGCAGACTATAAAATCAGCCTTTTTTTCAATTGTGTAGTCTATAATCTTTTCAAAGGCAGTAAAAAAATCTATGTATCTTTCAGATTTAGAATTTTGATATTTTCCAAGGTGGATATCCGCTAAATGGATGAATTTCAAAATAGAATTGCTCCTTTTGCCTGTGTTTTCTTATATTATACTTTATTTAACCTCTTGCTTCAATTTATAAGCGTATACTTTAATAAAACTAAATAACTTTAATTCAATAATTTTAAAAACAATATATTAATTGTTCTTATTGGCTCTCTTATAGGGAGTTTTTTCATTTGTAAGACCCAGTAGATAATCTATACTGGTATCTAAGGCAAGTGCTATTCTCTTACATTGTTCAACGGTATAATACCTTTTACCCGTCTCAATTTTTGAGTAATCACTTTGGTCAATGCCAGTTAACTGCTGCATTTTTATTTGCGTATATCCTTTCTCAATTCGCAGATTTCTCAAACGGTTCTTCATAATTATCACCTCATAATAATTATGTCACTTTGACCTATTGATTTTAGGGTTTTATTGACCTATAATGTGATTGAGGTGATAATTAATGCCAGATTATAAAAAAATGTATTTTGAGCTATTTAATACCATTACAGCTATAATCAATCAGCTTCAAAATGCTCAGCGTGATGGAGAAAATACGTATATGGCAGATAACAATTCTTCTTCAAAAATTTTACCCAACCGTATTGATGAAAAACTAAAAAGCAGTGAGTAAAATAATTGCTCTTTAGTTTAAGATTATAGTTATACTCGTTATTTTTAAAAATTAATACCCCAACAAGCTGGCCTTTACCTTGTCTAAAATAACTGTTATTATATAAATAAAAAGATCAAAGGCCTAAAATGAAAGATCACGAATATTACATGAACATGGCTTTGAAGGCTGCCAAAAAAGCTGAAAAATTAGGCGAAGTACCCGTCGGCTGTGTTATAGTAAAAGATGATAAAATTATATCTAGCGCATATAACCTTCGTGAAAAGCGTAAAAATCCGCTTTATCACGCTGAGATCATTGCTATAAAAAAAGCGGCTAAAAAGCTAAAGAGCTGGCGGCTTTCCGATTGCCGGATTTACGTAACATTAGAGCCCTGCCCTATGTGCGCGGGAGCAATAATCAATGCGAGGATACCTACTGTCATATTCGGCGCATACGACAAAAAAGCCGGTTGCTTCGGTTCAGTATTTGACTTTAGAAATGATTTTAACCATCATCCGGAAATAATTACAGGAGTAATGGAAAACGAATGTTCTGATATATTAAAACAATTTTTTGCTCTTAAGAGAAAGTGAGGTATTTAAACATGTCTTGTGAACACTCAACAATTAAAATCGACTGCAGCTGTACATACAGTTGTGCTCATCATGGAAAATGCTGCGAATGTGTAGCTTACCATAGGAGAAGTGGAGAGTTCCCCGCTTGTTTTTTTAGTAAAGAGGCTGAAAAAACATATGATAGGAGTTTTGAACGTTTAAAACGTGACAGGGAAAAAAGAAGATAATAAAAAAGGCTTCTTAATTAAGAGGCCTTTTTTTTATTATTTTGGCTCAAAAATTTTCTTAAGATATTGCCCGGTATAGCTGTTTTCAACTTTAGAAACCTCTTCAGGTGTGCCGGTAGCTATCACTTCTCCGCCCTTGTTTCCTCCGTCTTGCCCTAAATCTATTATATAGTCTCCGCTTTTGATAACGTCTAAATTATGTTCTATAACTATAACTGTATTCCCCTTGTCTA
Organism: Eubacteriales bacterium; assembly: GCA_041390245.1. NCBI lineage: Bacteria > Bacillati > Bacillota > Clostridia > Eubacteriales > Eubacteriales bacterium. The sequence goes on along the minus strand of JAWKQI010000003.1, from coordinate 109,253 downwards.
CTAAGCGGTTTAATATACCTATGAGCTTTTTAACGTCGTATATATGAAGGCCGGTAGTAGGTTCGTCTAAAATAAAAAGAGTATTGCCCGTCTGCCTTTTGGATAGATGTGTAGCCAGCTTAACCCTCTGTGCTTCTCCTCCGGAAAGGGTTGTAGACGGCTGACCTAACTTTATATACCCTAAGCCTACGTCTTTTAAAAGCTTTAATTTAGATTCTATTATCGGAATATTCTTAAAAAATTCATACGCCTCGTCTACAGTCATCTCAAGTACATCGTGTATGTTTTTCCCCTTTAAATATACATTTAAAGTCTCTTTGTTATAGCGTTTCCCTCCGCACACTTCGCAATTAACATATACGTCCGGCAAAAAGTGCATCTCTATTTTGATTATGCCGTCTCCGCGGCAGTTCTCGCAGCGCCCGCCTTTGACATTAAAAGAGAACCTTCCAGGAGTGTAGCCGTGTACCTTTGCATCCGGCGTCATTGCAAATATCTCTCTTATTGCCGTAAACAAACCGGTATAAGTAGCCGGGTTACTCCTGGGCGTCCTGCCTATTGGCGCCTGGTCTATAGCAACGACTTTATCTATATTTTCTATACCGTCTATCCTTTTATATTCTCCCGGCCTTTCCTTAAACCCCTTTTCTTTAAGGCATGCCTTTAAAAGTATCTCATTGACTAAAGTAGACTTTCCAGAGCCGGAAACCCCTGTTACTACGGTCATAACGCCAAGAGGAAATTTAACGTTTAAATTTTTCAAGTTGTTTTGCTTAGCACCTACAACCGTTATCTCTCCTTTGCTTTCCCTGCGTTTTTTAGGAAGTGGAATACTCTTTTTGCCACTTAAATATTGGCCTGTAATAGAATCTTTAGATTTCTTTATTTCATCTGGCGTGCCGGCGGCAACCACATATCCGCCGGAAATACCGGCTCTTGGGCCTATGTCTATTATATAGTCTGCTTCCAGCATCGTCTCCTCATCGTGTTCGACAACTATAAGCGTATTTCCTAAATCTCGCAGGCGTTTTAGCGTGGCAAGCAGTTTTTGATTGTCTTTCTGATGAAGGCCTATAGACGGCTCATCTAATATATACAAAACGCCCATCAATCCGGAGCCTATCTGCGTCGCAAGGCGGATACGCTGTGCCTCGCCTCCGGACACTGTACCCATAGCGCGGGAAAGTGTCAGGTAGTTAAGCCCTACGTCACTTAAAAATTTAAGGCGCTCCTGTATTTCCTTTAAAATGCTTTTAGCTATTATCTGCTGCGTTTCATTAAATTTTACCTTATACAAAAATTCGCTTATATCATCTATCGGCATACTGGAGACTTGCGCTATATTCTTACCGCCTATCTTAACGGATAAAACTTCTTTGTTGAGCCTGTCTCCGTTGCAGACAGGGCATACTATCTCATTCATGTAAGATTCTATCTCTTCCTTCATCATGTCAGAGGTAGTTTCCTTATACCTTCTCTCCAGGTTGTTTATAATGCCCTCAAACGAACTTAGGAAAACTCCGCTCCCACGTGAAGAAGAATATCTAATCTTTAGCTTTTCCCCGTTATTACCGTAAAGCAGCATATGCCTTACGTCTTCAGGTAAATCTTTATATGGCGTATCCAGTGAAAAATTATATTTTTCTGCCATCGCCCTGAAATAATTAGCTCCAAAGCTTTCTTCATTAGCTGAGTTAAAGCCGCTAATCCTGATTGCCCCCTCGCTTAGGCTCTTGTTTTTATCCGAGATAACACTGTCCTCGTCTATTTGCATGATTATCCCAAGGCCGTGACAATTTGGACATGCACCGTATGGGTTATTAAAAGAAAACATCCTGGGTTCAATTTCCGGCAGGCTTATTCCGCAGTCTATACATGCAAAGTTCTTGGAAAACATATGTTCCTCACCGGAGGCTGCATCTATAACCTTTAAAAGCCCTCCTGATAGCTCAAGCGTAGTTTCGGCAGATTCAAACAGCCTTCCGGCTATCTCATCTTTAACTTCTATCCTGTCTACAACTATGTCTATAGAATGCTTTTTGTTTTTATCTAAAACTATGTCCTCGTCTAAGGTGTAGTTTATCCCGTCGACTATTACACGTACATAACCCTGGCGTTCATATGATTTTAATTCCTTTTTATACTCACCTTTTCTGCCTCGAACGACGGGAGCCGCGATCATTATTCTTTTACCCGGCATATTAGTCATGATGTTGTCTACTATCTGGTCTACCGTCTGCCTCTTTATCGGCTTGCCGCACTTTGGGCAATGCGGCTGCCCGACACGCGTATATAAAAGCCGCATATAATCGTATATCTCGGTCACGGTGCCCACTGTAGAACGCGGGTTTTTGTTCGTAGTCTTTTGGTCTATCGATATCGCAGGAGACAGCCCCTCGATATTGTCCACGTCCGGCTTGTCCATCTGCCCTAAAAACTGACGTGCATAAGACGAAAGAGATTCGACATAGCGCCTTTGCCCTTCCGCATATATGGTATCGAATGCAAGAGAAGATTTGCCCGAACCAGATAGGCCGGTCAATACTACCAGTTTATTTCGAGGTATATCCACATCTATATTCTTTAAGTTATTTACCCTTGCTCCTTTAATGCTTATATAATCCTTCAATTATTTAAATCCCCTTTTTAAGTGCATCTTTTAATTCAAACAATCTGTCGCGAAGTTTAGCTGCCGTCTCAAATTCTAATTCCATAGCCGCTGCCTTCATCTGCTCTTCTACTATTTTTATCTCTTTCCTTATATCTTCCGGAAGCTCTTTGCCTTTTTCTATCGCATGGGTAGCCTCGATACCCTTTAGAACTTCTTTCTTTATACCCTGTGGTGTAATGTTATGCTCTTTGTTATACTCGCTTTGGACTTTTCTCCTGCGCTCCGTTTCATCTATTGCACGCTGCATAGATTTAGTCACTTTGTCCGCATAAAGTATTACCCGCCCGTTTACATTTCTGGCCGCACGTCCTATCGTCTGGATAAGCGAAGTTTCATTTCTTAAAAACCCTTCTTTGTCTGCATCTAGTATTGCAACCAAAGACACCTCGGGGATATCCAGCCCCTCTCGCAGCAAGTTTATCCCGATAAGCACATCTATCTCGCCCATTCTCAATGAGCGTATTATTTCCATACGTTCAAGCGTCTCAATGTCTGAATGAAGGTATTTTACCTTTAAACCGAGTTCTGAGTAGTATTCAGCCAGCCTTTCCGCAAACTTTTTAGTAAGGGTGGTTACAAGCACCCTGTCTCCCGCCTTTACTACGGAGTTTATTTCTCCAAGCAGATGCTCCACCTGGTTTTCTACCGGATGCAAAACGACTTTAGGATCTAAAAGCCCGGTCGGACGGACTATTTGTTCTACTATCAGATTGTCAGACCTCTTTATCTCAAATTCGGAAGGCGTTGCGCTGACAAAAACGGTTGTCCCTATCTTATTCAAAAACTCATCGAATTTAAGCGGCCTGTTATCGTAGGCGCTTTTTAGCCTAAAGCCATATTCCGTAAGCATGTCTTTCCTTGACCGGTCCCCGTTGTACATTCCCCTTACCTGTGGAAGAGTCACGTGTGATTCGTCTATAAAAAGCAGGAAATCTTCTGGAAAATAATCTAGCAGGGTATACGGAGGCTGCCCCGGCTTTCTTCCGTCAAAATACCTCGAATAATTTTCTATACCGGATATATACCCTATCTCTCTTAACATCTCTATATCGTATAAAGTACGTTTCTTAAGCCGCTCCGCCTCAAGCAGGCGCCCTGTCCTTAAAAACGCAGCAGATTCGGCTTCCATATCCTTTTCTATCTGTTCTAATGCCGGCAACATCTTTTCCCTTTCCGTGGTATAGTGCGTCGCCGGGAAGATTATCACATGTTCGCGTGAAGCTATCGGCTTCTTAGATACGGAATCTATCTCCTTTATAGTCTCTATCTCATCGCCGAAAAACTCTATCCTAACTGCACTTTCGAACGTGTTTGCAGGATAAACATCGACTATATCCCCTTTTACGCAAAAGTTGCCCCTTTTAGGGTCCATGTCGCTGCGCTCAAAGTTTATATCTATTAGATGTCTTATTAATCTGTCTCTAACTAACTTCATGCCCGGCCTAAGTGATATAGACAGTTCATTATAAAGTTTCGGGTCTCCTATCGAATAGATACAGGAAACACTAGAGACTACTATGACGTCCCGCCTCTCGTTTAGTGCACACGTTGCACTATGCCTTAATTTATCTATCTCTTCGTTTATGCTTGCGTCTTTTTCTATGTAAAGGTCGCTTTTGGCTATATATGCCTCCGGCTGGTAATAGTCGTAATACGAAACAAAATATTCAACTGCGTTTTTAGGAAAGTATTCCCTAAATTCACTGCAAAGCTGCGCTGCGAGCGTCTTATTATGGGATAAAACAAGCGCAGGCCGGTTAAGGCTCGCTATAACATTTGCCATTGTAAACGTCTTACCGGAGCCTGTAACGCCAAGTAACACCTGGTCCTGTCTGCCTTCTTTTATGTTTGAAACCAGTTTTTCAATCGCCTCCGGTTGGCTGCCAGACGGAGAATATTTAGATATCAATTCAAACTTATCCATTTACCTCTCCTCCAAGAAGCATCCTTCTTGCTTCCATAATAACCGAACTTTCCGCCGTTACATTAACTAAAGTCCCGCCTTCCTCATAAGTCTCATCTTTTTTTGCCGCATTTTTTGCTATGAAAGAAAGCACGTCTCCTCTGTTGTATGGTATTAGTATCTGCGCTCTTGTCAGTTTACCTAAAAATATCTGTTCTATTTTTTGCATCAGTTCGCAGATTCCCTCGCCCGTCTTTGCCGAAATCAATACTGAGTTTTTCTCCGTAATCTCCGGCTTAAATAAATCTATCTTGTTGTAAACGTATAAAACATCTTTATCTCCTGCGCCGAGTGAAACAAGCAAGTCATCCACTACTTTTCTCTTTTCCAAAATGAGCTCATCTGAAACGTCCATGACATGTAATATCAAATCAGCAGACGTAACTTCACTTAGCGTACTTGAAAATGCGCTTATAAGCTCGTGAGGGAGGTTCTGTATAAACCCTACCGTATCCGTCAGTAAAATCTCCCTTTTGCTTGGCAGCGTTAACCTGCGCGTGGTGGTATCCAAAGTCTCAAAAAGTTTATCCGCACTTCCTACATTTGCATTTGTCATGTAGTTTAAGATAGTAGACTTCCCGGCATTAGTATATCCGACTATAACTACATTTTTAATCCCTACGTCACGTCGGTGCTGCCTAGTCAGTTCCCGCCTTTTTTTAAGGTCAAAAAGTTCCTCGTTTAGCCTGTGCATCCTGTCCCTTATTACCCTTTTATCCACTTCCAGCTTTTTTTCGCCAGGGCCTCTTGTTCCTATACCGCCTCCTAATCTTGACAGGTTCTTTCCCTGCCCTGCAAGGCGTGAAGAATAGTATTTAAGCTGCGCGAGCTCGACCTGTAGTTTGCCCTCGCTGCTGACCGCATGTTTTGCAAATATATCTAATATAAGCGCTGTCCTGTCTATTACTTTAACGTCCCCCAATACCTCCTCCAGATTATTTGCTTCGGCAGGTGATAAAGTATCGTTTACTATGACGGTATCGCAGAAAAGCTCTATACATTTTAATGAAAGTTCTCTTGCCATGCCGGAGCCTATATAGTATTTCTTATCCCGCTCCCTGTTTTGTACAAATCTATCAAGCACTTTTGCTCCTGCCGTAACTGCTAATTTTTCAAGTTCTTCCATGCTGCTTTCACTTGCATTTAATCCAACCAATATCGCAGTTTCCTCATCTTCGTCAACTGTTTTAAGCGAAGTTGACAGCTTGACTCTTTCGTCTGCCGCCAAGATCTCGTCTAAAAGCGCTCTATGCGGCAGTCTGCTTACTAAAAACGGCCCGTATACAACTTCTCTTTCAGGGTTGTCAGAAATATACCCAACAGTCATTGCCTTAGGCTGGCCGTTAAATACGCTTACCGCCGCCATAGCATCTAAACGCGAATCTATGAGTGTTCCGATATCTACCTTAGATAAATAAGGTGAACCGTTTGGATGGGTGTGTACAAGCCTGTAGCCTGAAAGCCCTTCTGCAGCGCGGCGCTTATGAAGCTTCTTAAAGCTTACGGTACCGCTGTCCCCTATTGAAATATCCTCTATCTTTCCGTTTCTGGCTATTAATAGGGATATCTCTCTTTTAAGCCCATCTGATATCAGTGACACTTCTTTTAAAATTTCAACGTCAACAAACATATGCTTATCTTGTTTTAGAAGCATAAGTTCATCGAGCCTGTTTAAAATTGTATTTTTTACTCCAACCGTATTTCCGGATACCATATTTCACCTTAATAAATAAGTTAAGCCAAAAAATATGACTTAACTTATATTATATCATTTTAAAAATTTCTTCTACAATCTTTTAAAAATATGTAAAAATTTCAAGCCCTATATTTTTTCATTCTTTATATCCTCGTCTATAGCCTTTGCCGCAGTTCTCCCGGCTCCCATAGCAAGTATTATGGTAGCTGCCCCCGTTACTGCGTCTCCGCCCGCATATACACCTTTTATATTCGTCCTGCCTTCATCGTCCACTATTATACCGCCCCACTTTTGCGTTTCAAGTTCCGGTGCAGATTTTTTGATGACAGGGTTAGGCTTTTGGCCTATAGCTATAACGACTGCATCTACATCTATAGTGTATTCGCTGTTAGGTATAGGCACTGGGCGGCGGCGCCCTGAAGCGTCTGGTTCGCCTAATTCCATCTTATTTAATTTTAACCCGAGTACATTCCCGTCTTTATCACCTAAAACTTCTATCGGGTTTGTTAGCATCCTAAACTCTATTTCTTCCTCGCGGGCATGTTCAACTTCCTCCGCCCTGGCCGGCATTTCCTTTTCGCTTCTCCTGTAAACTATATATACGTTATCTGCTCCTAAGCGTTTTGCACAGCGCGCCGAATCCATTGCAACATTTCCGCCACCTACAACAGCTACGTTTTTGTAGCATTTAATAGGTGTATCGACTTCCGGGAACTTATACGCTTTCATTAGGTTTATACGTGTTAAAAACTCATTTGCCGAATAAACGTCGTTTAACATTTCACCGGGTATATTCATAAAGCTCGGAGTCCCTGCTCCCGTTCCTATGAAAATTGCTTTAAAGCCGTTTTGCTTTAACTCGTCTAGTGTAAATACCTTTCCGATTACCATATTGGTTTCTATCTTAACACCAAGTTCTATCAAAGAATCTATTTGTTTTCCCACCAGTTTTTTAGGGAGCCTAAACTCAGGTATGCCGTATTGCAGTACTCCGCCCGCTATATGAAATGCTTCGAATATAGTAACGTCATATCCGCGCTTGGCAAGATCTGCTCCGCAGGCAAGCCCAGCGGGGCCGGACCCTATAACGGCAACTTTTATGCCGTTAGCTTTATCTTTTTTCTGTTCCGTTTTTCCTTCTTTCATAGCCTGATCAGCGGCAAAGCGCTCGAGGCGGCCTATAGCGACTGGTTCGCCTTTAGCACCGCGGACACAGTATTTTTCGCACTGGTTTTCCTGCGGACAAGCCCTTCCGCAAATCGCCGGCAAACTGTTGGTAGAAGTTATCTTTTGGTAAGCTTCCACATATTTCTTTTGCCGGATAAGCTCAATAAATGCAGGGATAGGTACTGCTACAGGGCAGCCCTGCTCGCATGGCTTGTTTTTACAGTTAAGGCAGCGCTGTGCCTCATTTAATGCCATTTCCTCCGTGTATCCAGATGCAACCTCGTCAAAAGATTTTATACGCTCTGCTGGTTTTAATTCAGGCATTCTTGTTTTTTCTTTAGACATATTAGGCATATCGTTTAACCCTCTATCTTTCCGAGTCTGCATTCGTGTTTTTCGTTTTCCATTGCTTCTTCTTTTTTAAACTTAGAATTTCTTTTAATAGCGTCATCAAAATCCACTGAATGGCCGTCGAAATCCGGCCCGTCTACACAAGCGAACTTTGTCTCTCCATTGATAAGAACTCGGCAGCTGCCGCACATCCCTGTCCCGTCTATCATTATCGGGTTCATGCTCACAACCGTCTTTATGTTATACTCCTTTGTTAGTTTGCTTATAAATTTCATCATTATAAGAGGCCCAATGGCTATTGCGAGGTCATATTTGTTGCCTTCCTCTATTAACTTTTTTAACTGGTCTGTAACAAACCCTTTAGTTCCGTTAGAGCCATCGTCCGTCGTTACGATAAGTTTGTCCGTAACTGCTTTCATCTCGCCTTCGTAGATTATAATATCTTTATTTCTAAAACCGATTATTCCATGAACCGTTGCACCCAGCTGATGAAGCTTTTTTGCAGAAGGATATGCAATGGCAGTCCCTAGCCCTCCGCCTATAACCACAACCTTTTTATATCCTTCTAAATGTGAAGGAATACCAAGCGGGCCGACAAAATCCTGTATGCTGTCTCCTGCATTTAAAGTACCTAATAGCTTTGTAGTCTTTCCTACTTCCTGAAAGACTATTGTAACGGTACCTTCATCTCTGTCAAAATCAGATATAGTAAGAGGGATCCTCTCTCCCTTTTCATTTATTCTAAGCATTATAAATTGGCCTGGTTCACACTTTTTTGCTATATGCGGTGCTACTATCTTCATAAGCTTAACCTGGTTATTAAGCGTCTTCTTTTCTGCTATCTTAAACATAAAGCACTCCTTTATATAAATTTAAAAGCTTCTATTTTATCTTTATCCCAATAATTTTCTGAGAATCTCCGCTGCCGCCAACTCCACGTGTACCAATAACTATCATATCTCCGTATACAGAAGGTGTAGCATCTATCCTGGAGCCTAAATCCAGCGAATACAGTTCGCTGCCGGTAGCTGCATCGTAAAGTTTCATATATCCTCCACGGTCACACTGGACCAGATATGCCTTGCCTGTGTCAGAATATACTAAGACCGGAGAACTCCAATAATCTGATTTCTGCTCTTTGCTCCAAACTACTTCGCCTGTATCTTTATCGTATGCGATTAATCTGCCGCCGAGTACTGTCTTTGTTCCGCCTTCATCATCGGAAACCTCAATAGGCACCATGTCCATTGCATAGATTATTAAGTTGCTTATTTCTCCCTTGCCTAAAGCCGGCGTCGCCAGTGTTCCTCCGTTGCTAGAAGTATTACCGACTGAAGCCTTATAATCTTTTTCCCAAATCACCTTTCCTGTCGGCCCGTCTATTTTTCTGTGGTAGCTTTTACCGTATCCGGAGGAAAGTGCGCCTGCTTGCTTGTCCACCTCGTTGGCAGTGTATAAGTAAAATGTATCGTTTTCTGCATCTTCTTCTATAACAATTGATACATCTGAATCATCCAATACGTCTACTGAATATATAAGTTCCATAGTATTTAGGTCAACGCACTGTAAAAACCCTCCGTTGTCCGTAAAAAATGCGTAATTTCTCCATGTAGCAATTGAGTTTTCAATTCCCCACCAACGGGACTCATTTCCTTCGCCGTATTCCGGTGTCGTATAGCGGTATTTAACGAGCCCGTCTGGATTCATAGTAAGTGTACCTGTAGACTCATCATAAGTGGTATTCAATTTAACTGTATAAAGCACTCCGTTTTCGCCAGGTTCTATTAGCGTATCCGTATCTGCATCTATAAGGGCGCTTGAATCGTAGGCCTGCCATATCCTGTATGAGAAAGGATCTTTTCCGCCAAAGTCCCACATGACACTGTTTGTTATCAAATTTATAGCCCTGAATTTAACCGAAACTGCCTTACCGTTTACCGAATCAATTCCTTGCCCGGTATATAAGATCGGATATCCTCTCGGGTCAATGCTCCCGGTTCCCTTTGTTGGAACGCCGATGTTTATATTGTCTCTAGTCTTTTCACCTGTTTCAAGGTCTAAAAAGTATATGTTACCATCTAATCGTCGGATAAATAACTTCTACTAAGTTATCCTTTCCCTTAGCTGTATCGTACATTCCCATAGCCTGTTTTGTAGAATCTGGCCACTTAACTAAAAGCGGCATGCCTGTCCATCCGCTGCCCGACCAACCGTCTATAGCTCCGGTAGTACTTCCCAGGCTATTTCAAGTGTTTCTTCGGTCACTGCCGGCGTACCGTAGCTGAATGTATCTCTATAGTTATTTCCGGCAAAAGTTATTATACCTTCTAAATCTGTATAACTGCTGCCTTTGTCAAAGAGTATATCCATGCTTCTTTTATAATTTGTGACAATTTCCCCGTTTACCATAATATCTGTTTCAAAGTTGAAATTTTCCGGGTTGGCTTCTGCAATGGGGCTAATAGTCAAATCTTCGCTTAAAGAGCCCTCAGCCTGATCTGTCGGTGATGTACTGCCAGCCGGGTTTGAATTTCCATCACTAGAAAAGATGTCTTTAATTATACCTGAAAATAATAAAATGGCTGTGATTATTATCACGGTCAAAATTATAATTATCCATATGCCTAAACTACTTTTTTGTCTGTTATACCGTTTCCTTCTGTACTTTTTGCCCAAAATACTATACTCCCATATCTTTATTTCATATATTTTACACTAATACTATATATTTTTAAAGTATAGACTTAAAAATTTAATAATCATTTTTGCTTTAAAGAGGTTTTAAATGCTCTATATTCTTTTATTTACTCTTGGCATTATCCTAATAATAAAAGGCGGCGATTGGTTTATCCAAGCCTCGATTTGGATTTCCGAAACTACAGGCATGTCTAAGATGCTCATTGGTACGACATTGGTGTCGCTGGCGACTGCAATGCCGGAATTTTTCGTAAGCACTTTAGCGGTTGCGGACAACCAGAGCGCATTTGCTCTTGGCAATACCTTCGGGTCTGTTATTTGCAATACCGGTTTAGTCCTTTCATTATCTTTGATATTTTTGAAAAACCGTAATCTTAATAAGGACTTTTTTAAAAAAGCTTTTATCATGTTTTTAACCCTTATTATCTTATTTTTTCTTGTTTCGGATAAAACGATACAAAAATCTGAAGGTATACCATTGGCGGTTCTTTTTATCATATTCCTATTATTAAATGTATACGAGATGCGCGGCAGTACTTCAAAGACAGGTGTACTGCATGTGAATAACGTAGTTTGTAAAAGAAATACTGTTTTAAATATAGCTATGTTTATATTTGGAGGAGGTGCTATATTATTAGGTGCTGACCTTCTCGTAGATAACGGTGTTATAATTGCTCAGATGTGCGGCATCCCAAAAGGCATTATAGGAGTAACTATAGTAGCCTTCGGCACTTCCCTTCCAGAACTTGTGACAACATTATCCGCCATAATAAAAAAAGAAACTGATATAGGCATAGGTAATATTTTAGGAGCAAATATACTAAATTTAACTCTAATACTTTCAACCTGTACTTTCGTTTCAAAAGGTCCCATAACTATTATGCCGGATTACTTTCCTTCGCTTGGCAGGATACTTACACGTATCACATATATAGATATACCATTAATAGCATTGCTCTTTTGTGTTTTATTGCTCCCTCCGCTCGTATCACGGGGAAAGGTATTTAGGTGGCAGGGTATAATTATGCTTTTACTTTATATAGCTTTTATAGTATTTTTGATTATAAATTTAAATTGATTTTTGGCTTCTCCGTTTTTTAAATACAATAAGATGCTGTATACAATAACTTAAAATGAATAAAATACAGTCTATAAAGGGTTTGACTATATATTCGTTTAAAGATAAATTTTCAACGGCAATATGAACAGAAATACTTCCCAAAACCATTATTACCACAACCAATATGTAATAACTCAATATTTCCCTTAATAAGCCCAATTTCTTTTCTTTGCTTTTAAAGACCAAAAATTTATTAAGTGAAAAGTTAATAACAGAACTGATAGTACGCCCGATTATATAAGAAATTGTCGCACTTACGTAAAAATATCTTATAAAAAAAACATATATGCCATAATCTATCCCAAAAGAAACTATTGACGATAAACAGTATTTAATCGGCGTATTTATTTTTAAAAAGAACCCTTTAACTTTCATGCTAATTATGTTATCATTTTATCGAAACAAAAGCAATGTTTTATTATTATGCATTGCATGCAAGTTTTTTTGCATAATTATAATAAAAATAAAACATTTAAATGAGGTTAAAGAGTTGAAAAATAGCGTTATTTTAATTCCTTCATACAAGCCAGATGAATATCTAGTTAGAACAGTGAAAAGTACACTTGATGCAGGTTTTAAAGACATAGTAGTAATTGATGATGGCAGTGGCAGTAAATACGATAAATATTTTTCAGAAGTTAAAAACTTAGGAGCATATGTCATTCGTCATTCAGTTAATCTAGGTAAAGGCCGTGCCATGAAAACAGCCTTTAACACAATTCTTCAAGAATATCCAAAAATGTACGGTGTAATAGTATGCGATGCAGACGGCCAGCATCCCATAGATTTTGTTATTAAGATAGACGAATTAATGTCTAAAAACCCTTCTTCTCTTATTTTAGGAGTTAGAGAATTTAGTAAAGCTAAAATCCCTCTTCCTAATCTTTTAGGCAATACGATAACGAGGTTGGTCTTTTTCTTACTTACAGGCATGCGTTTTTCAGATACTCAATGCGGGTTAAGAGGATATCCTAAAAAAGTTATTGAGAAGCTCTTAAGTGTCAGCGGCGAACGATATGAATATGAAAACGAAATGCTTCTTGAATGCAGAAAATCTGACATCCCTATCGTAGAGATAGCTATGGATGCTGTGTATTTAGGGGAAAATGGTGTCAGCCACTTTAACCGTGTCCTGGATTCTGCAAGGATATACAGATGTATTCTGCGTTTTGCCACCTTACCGTTTGTTGCAGGTGTTATATCACTTGTTGTTTTTATACTTTTACCAAAAGAAAATGTGTTAGCCACTCTTATTCAAGCCATGATAAGTGTAGGCATTGGATATATCATCATGTTTATCCCTGGCAGAAAAAAACTTTTGGGTGCTTTTTTGGCATCTTTATTCACAGCTATGTTTGGCGGCTTTATGCTGCTCTTTAGCTATCTGTTTCCAATTATGAATCCCTTATGGCAATTTTTACTGTCTTCAATACCTATGATCGCAATTTCATATTCGTCATTCGTCTTAAAGAAATATGGCCAAAAGCCATGTGTTATAAAATTTTAAACTTTAACGGAGGTCTTTTCTTTGGCACAAAAAATTATAGACTTTCACACGCATATTTATCCATCTAAAGTTGCTCAAAAAGCGGTGAGTGCTATAGGTAAATTTTACGGTATCCCAATGGAGGGAGTAGGTACTGCAAGCGCCCTTGTTAAAAGCGGAAGCAAAATAAATGCCGTTAAATACGTCGTATTTTCAGCCGCAACAAGCCCCAATCAAGTTGTTTCAATCAATAATTTCATTGCAGAAAAATGCAAAAAATATGAGGGTCTGTTTGTAGGATATGGTACACTTCACCCATATATGGACAATTTTCATGAAGAAATAAAGCGTATTTGTTCTCTAGGCTTAAAAGGCCTTAAATTTCATCCGGATTTTCAGGAATTTGACATAGACGATCCCCGAGCAATCGATATATATAAAGTGGCAAGCGAATTAAATCTTCCTATTATATTTCATATGGGCGATAAAACCAAAAAGTTCTCAGAGCCCTTAAAGTTGCGGCGGGTTATAGACAAAATCCCAGATTTAAAAGCTATAGCTGCACATTTTGGCGGATACAGCGCATGGGAGTCTTCCAAAAAATATCTGGTAGGACAAAACGTATTTATGGATACCTCAAGTTCACTTTTTATCCTGCCACCGGAAGAAGCCATAGAAATTATATATATGCATGGTTACGATAAAATATTCTTTGGTACTGATTTCCCAATGTGGGATCATGAAGAAGAATTAGCCCGATTCTTAAAATTACCTCTTAAAGAGAATGAAAAAAGCGCTATACTATATGACAATGCAGCACATTTCTTAAAACTTTAATAAATAAAAAAGCGGATTAGTTAATCCGCTTTTAAAGTTAATCTTATTCCTGCCCTTTTCTATAGGCATATTTTATCATTGCCAAATGTCTGGGGCATACTTTGCCAGTCTCATGTACTTTAGACCCGTAGAAATGTACACAGAAGTGCCCTGGGAAGTTATTACCGGATATTACATCTACCATATGTGGCATTCCATGTATAGATGCCGCAAATGTACGGGACCCTATCGTTACCCAGACCGCACGCCTGTTCCATCTCGCCTGGTTACTGTAAGACATGTTGTTATAGATTTTATTTAATTTTGCAGTATCTGCAGCAGTCAGCGGTTCACAATCTGCATGAAGTGTGCCCCCGAATCTATATGCAGTAAATGATATGCCTGTTTTTATATCTGTAATTGTAAACTTACTGCCTCTGGTTATTATATTTTTAATTGTATCCCATGAGGAAAGCTCTATCTTATTTGTGATTCCATATTTTTTGGCAAGAGTCGTCTTTATATCATTATCACCATAAACAAATTCAAGCGTCTTAGCGCCTGCAACACCATCTACAGAAATATTTGCCGCTTTTTGAAAGGATTTAACTGCTTCTTCGGTTACATCTCCGAAGTAGCCTGTAGTAGAACCCTGAAAGAAACCTCTTGACCTAAGTTCTTTCTGTAAATTAGTAACAGCAGCACCAGACATACCCTTTTTTAAAAGCGTAACAGCTGTTTTGGCTGAACTTTGCTTGATATTTTCGCACTCTACATAACCTGTCTCACCATTAAGCGTCTCTATTAAGTACCACTCTCCGACAAAATCCTTAATAGTGACACCTTCTCCGGCTGATAAAGTTGCTACATTAGTTGAAAGATCTATTGGGTTTTGTTTTACTCCAACATTATCGTTTAAACAATTGCCAACCATATTATCGCCAGAAGGCAAAAATACATATTCCTTGCTTATATATCCACGATAGTTACCATATATTATACGGTACCATCCCTCTACCTCTTCTTCAAATACACCGATCCTGGCTCCTTCATCTAACTGAAGTACAATAGGCGAGGATGTATCCGGGCGTAGCCTCATATTAACCTCTTCCGCAATGACCGTTGCATCCTCAAAAACAGGAACTGCGTATGCATTTTTAGGTATAAACAATATTATAAACAGTGAAATGATTATAAGTGCAGGATAATATTTTTTAAAAAATTTCAATTTTTTCACCTAAATTATAATTTATTATAGCCTTTCCGCCTATTATACTAATTACTATAATATATATTTATTTAAAATTTGTCAAAGTGTTATTTATTTCATATTTTTAAATTAAAAAATGCACAGAAATTCTGTGCATTTAATAAAATAATTAAAATCTCATGTAAAATTATTTTCTTTATTTTTCTTAACAAGATAAAAATATTTTCTTCTTGCAGCTTCCATATCATAAATAGCATAGTCTATTAACTCAGGATCAGTAACATTCTCAAAATAATTTTGAGACGCTTTCCATTCTGCAAATGCTTGTTTTAACTGGACCATATTTATATCATCTTGGTTATCTTTATTATTTCTCACTTTTTCCTCTTTATATTATTGATATTTTCATAATCAATTATTACCATTTTATTCAATGTATACAATTTGAAATTTAAATATTTCAATACACTTTGTCCTTTTTTTAGAACTTTTAATACAATATACAAAAAATTTGATAATATAATCCTTGATAATGTAAAATTTTTATGATAAATTTCTATGACAATTTTATAGAAAGGTTTGTTTAAATGTCTAACCTAAGCGTAAATCTTCGTTTTATTGGTGATAGAATAAAGGTTTTAAGGGAAGAAAAAAATTTAACTCAGGCAGAATTAGCAAAAAGGGCCAACATAGCACAAAGTACTCTGTCTTATATCGAGTCTGGGCAAAAAAGCCCAACGATATACACTGTAGCAGCTCTTGCATTTGGGCTTGATATTTCAGTGTCTGAAATTCTAGACGGATATAAGTTTGTCGGTCCTACCCTAAAATCGCCCGATGCTGATAAGATACCCGCTCTGTCAAAATTATCTCCAGAAGACTTTGCAAAAATAATGTCAGAACTCACACCTATGCTTTACAAAAATCTTGTCAACGAATCCGATCCTAAAGCGCAAATATCTAAAAAAAATTCCCAAGGAAAATACAAAGATAAGGAAAATGGCAGTAAATAACTAAATTATAAAAAGCCATATACTTTATCTAAGTAATATGGCTTTATATACACTGTATAGTTTTTTTAATTTGCGTGTTTTGCCTCGTTAGAAATTGCATCTGCAACTGTATCATTAGTGATTGTCTTTATTTCTACTCCAATATATGAACTTAAATTTCCACCGCTTTGTATAGCCTCATATACTGACAAGGTGTTATTTGCTACGTCTTCAGGTGAAACATAAACACATCCGAATATATTACCTTCATATATTTCTTTTACCAGATCCATATCTGCATCTACGGTAATGATCTGCGGATCTTTGTCAGTTTTTGAACATGCATCCAAGACCCCTTCAGTCATATACTGCCCAAAGGAGAATATAAGCTTATAGTTATTTTTTTCAAGTTCGGCAGAAACTTCTTCTTCTGCCTTATCCTTACTGGCATTACCATGAACAGTATTTACCTTAAAACCTTTTTCATTGGCTACACTCATAAACCCGTCGTATATCATCTGAGATATAAAACTTCCTGCAGGCCCCTCTACTAAAAGCACGGTCTTACTGCTTTGCTTGCTTAAATAAGTATCTGCCATATTTGCTGCAAGTTTACCCATCTCACTATAATCTAGCGAAATCAGGACATCTACCGAACCATTAATAGGATCCAGTAAATTTACTATACTTATGTTCGTTTCTTCGCACTTAACTAAGATATTATCCATTGAATCAACGTTTGCAGGCATAATCACTAACATACCTATTCCATCAGCTATAAGCTGGTCTACATCCTGCTCTTGCTGTTCGGTGGTCCCGTCTGCGTATTTAACTATAAATTCCACGTCATTTCCTTTTGCCAAAAGATTTAGCTGGCGTACATACTCCTCAAAAAAGCTTGTTTTCTGCGATATACTAATCCCTATCTTATAATTTGTTTTTTGAGACTGAACCGCCTCTTCTTCTTCGCTGCCTCCACACGCTGAAATACAGAATATTAACGCTAAAACAATAAAAATTGAAATTGCTTTTCTCATTTACTAATAACACCTTATAAAAATTCTTTATTAAACCTCTAAGTTTTTAAGTGCGCTAAGAGCCATATAATACCCGAAAAAAGAAAACCCGCATATCTGCCCAATGCATTTAGGCGCCGTAACAGATTCATGGCGGAAATTATCCCTTGCAAAAACATTTGTCAAATGTACCTCAACTGCCGGTATCGATACTGCTGCCAGTGCATCTGCAATTGCGTAGCTATAATGGGTATAAGCGCCCGGATTTATAATTATGCCATCAAAACTTCCTATGGCTTTTTGTATGATATCAATTATTTCGCTCTCCGAGTTGCTCTGGTATATTTTTACATCTATTTTAAGCTCTTTTGCATATCCGTTTATTTTATCTATTAAATCATCGTAACTTTTTTTCCCATAAATTTCCGTTTCCCTGATGCCTAACATGTTTAAATTTGGTCCGTTTAAAATAAGAACCTTCATATTTAATACCTCCGTAATTTTGTTAAAATCTCACCTATTACTAAAGAAATATCACCCTCGTTAGTCACCTTTAAATCAGCATACTTATCATATAAGTGACGCCTTTTAAGAAATAGTTTTTCTACATTGTCCATTCCGCCTGCAAGAAGAGGCCGCCCTGAAAGGTTAGACGTCTCAATTATACTTTTGCTGCTTCTTTTAATATAGACGATAATACCGTTCTTCTTTAAGCTATGCATATTCTCTTCTCTGGTGACACATCCCCCGCCTGTAGCTATTACAGTGTCTTTTTTGCCTTCTAATAAGAAAACTTCTTTTGTTTCAATGTCCCTGAAATATTCTTCGCCTTTGGAAAACAAGTCTGTTATGTTGCCATACTTTGAACGTATTATACTGTCTACGTCTACTAAATCGAATTTTAGTTTTTTGGCAAGTATGCGTGCTATCCTACTTTTTCCACATCCGCTCATGCCAATTAAAACAATGTTTTTACCAGAATAAGATTTTTTACCTCCGGCCATTTGACTTCTCCTAATGAAACTATAAATCTTTTCAGTATAACGTTATTATATTTTATACTAGCAAAACTTGCAACGGCTTTATTTTTTTGTTATTGTATTTAAACAAAATACTAATTATTTGTAACATGTGTGTACAATATAATTTATTTTTGATATAATTAACAAATAAATTATTCTGGAGATATTTTAAAATGAAAAGGTTTGTCTATTTGACGCTTGCCTTTCTATTGGTGTTGACCTCTTTCATGCCCTCTAGCTTGGCTGTGGAAGAGTATCAGCTTGATAACGACATCGATGTAAGCGCTGTTGTTCTAGCAGATTTAGACTCTGGAACAATACTTTACTCTAAAAATGCTGATTCACAAGTGTATCCTGCGTCTACAACTAAAATAATGACGATTATGTTGGCACTTGAGAACTTAAATTTAGACGACACAATGACAATTAACGAAGCTGCTACAAATTACCCTTCTACACAAAGCTTAGTGGGATTCAAAGCTAACGAAGAGGTAAAAGTTAAAGACGTCATTTATTCCACTATGCTTGCTTCCGGAAATGACGGAGCATGTGCTCTTGCTATCGAAGTATCTGGTTCTACAACTGAATTTGCAAATATGATGAATGAAAAAGCTTTAGCACTTGGAATGACTTCTACTAAGTTTGTCAACCCGCATGGCGTACAAAATGTAGAACATTATACGACTGCTTCGGATATGCTTAAACTTACTCGCTATGCAATGCAAAACGAAACATTCAGGGACATAGTATCAACGAGCAAGTATACCATACCTGCAACAAATAAGCGCAGTACTTCGCTTACCGTAGAAAATACGAATAAATTAATTGTTAAACAGTATGCAGATAAAGATAAACAAAATGAATATTACTATGAATATGCAACGGGTATAAAAACAGGCTCAACCCCGGCAGCAGGAGGTTGTCTAGTTGCAAGTGCCGAAAAAGACGGTACAAGGCTTGTAGCGCTAATTTATAAAGATGAATCTAGTGACGGTGTAGACCGCTGGAAGCTTGCCAAGTCTTTATTCGACTATGGTTTCTCAAACTATTCTACAGTTAATTTGACGCAACTGCTTTCCAGTTCTGCTATAACTAAATTAATAGACAACGGTGCGACTGAAAATGGCCAGAGCAACATTGCTACGTTTGCACCTGCCTTTACAGACGATATATATTTAACAGCAGATATAGACACCATAAACGCGATAAAAGCTAACCCTTCAAGTGTTACGATCGACACCCAGTTTAATGATGATATCGCCGCTCCTCTAACAAAAGGGACAAAATATGGTACTGCAACCATTAATTATAACGGAGACACCTTGTCTACTATTGATTTGTTCGCTGCCGCTGATATGGAAGCCTCCGTTTCTGGTGGTGCAAGCAGCGTTGTTACCCCGCAGGAGACGATAAATCCCGATGAAATTTTTAACGAAAGCAATATATCCCCTTGGTGGTGGCTACTGTTCCCCGGGATTCTTATCATAATACTGGTAATAAGAATTATCACGGTTAATAAAAGAAAGCGTTTGAATGTCCGCAGGCACGTTAGACCATACCATTATAGAATTAAATAAAGCATTTTAAAGCACTGGAAATTCCAGTGCTTTTTTAAACTGCTGCTATTTACAAAATACGTTAAAGATTATATAATATTTTTCGTGACAATACCGGCAAATAATATGGGGCTATAGCGAAGTTGGCTATCGCGCATGACTGGCAGTCATGAGATCAGGAGTTCAAATCTCCTTAGCTCCACCATAGCAATCAAATCCGAACACCTTCTTTATCTAAGAGGCGTTCGGATTTTTTGTTTATCCGGCACCTCCTAATAAAAATATAGGAGGTACTAAATGAAAAAGGACTTATACAACGCATTCTAATTCTAGTATTGTTATGTATGGCAGGATGGTCTTGTCCCCTTCATATGCACCATCATAGTTTGCGGTCTAAATCATTAAAGAGAAAATGAGTGTATGTTTTAAGCGATATGGTATAATATTCAAAGAGCAGCGAATCATTATAATTATTAAGAAAGGGAAATAAGGTATGATCTCCATTACAGATCCCATTAGTATAATAGTATTAATTTTCGTACTTATGGTTGCTTTGATTATCTTTGCAACTATAAAAATACGAAAATCAAAACAAAAGAAAGACCAGCAAATTAACGATGCCTTCGGCAAAATACCTAATAATAATGACGAGGATATTGATAAGATAGATGCCTACCATATATATTACTCTTCTTCAATTCATAATGATAAACGTATTGATAAAACGACATGGAATGACTTAAATATGGATGATGTTTTCAAGAGAATTAATAACTGCTCATCTTCTGTAGGAGAGGAATATTTATATCATATCCTTCATGAATTGATACATGATGAATGTTCTTTACAAAGGCGAGAGAAAGTTATTAGATGGTTTTCTTCCCATACAAAAGAGCGTCTTGCTGTACAGAAATTATTACTTGGCATTGGAAAACACCAAAATAATGGATTAAGCTACTATATTTTTAATGCGGCCACAAAGAAAATTAAGCATTCATGGTTATTCCTGATTATGGCCATCCTCCCGGTGGCCGGGATTATTCTAACACCTTTTCTTATTATTCCAGGTCTCATACTTACTATGGCCTCCGCGGGCGCAAACATCGCTGTATATTATTTCGTATGTATAAAAATAGAAAATGAACTTGAAAATATGAGGTATTTTACCTCTTTGCTTTTTGGTGCAAAAAAACTTCAGAAAAAAATGGGCAAGGAGCTTAAGCAATACGGTTTTGATTTAGAGAATTCCTTAAAACCGTTTAAGAGACTGGGTGGTTTAATACCTGGTAATGTAAAACAAAGTCTTAGCGAATTAGAGGCCTTTATCATTTTATTTAAGGCGATCTTTCTCGTAGACTTAGTACTTTATAATAATACTATTAATGCAATGCTTAAGCATATAAAAAAATTAAGTGAATTATATAAAATTATTGGAGAAATTGATGTGGCTATCTGTGTTGCATCATTTAGACATAGTTTGAAGCATTACTGCCTACCAGTATTTCATAATGAAAAATCTATTGTATTCAAAGACATGTTTCACCCCTTGATCCGTGAACCTGTCGTAAATGGCGGCGAAATTTGTAATGACAGTATCATTACAGGCTCTAACGCTTCAGGAAAATCAACGTTTATCAAAGGAATCGCGGTTAACAACATCCTCGCGCAAACCATACATACCTGTTGTGCAAAACAATATAAAATGAAACTTTCTTATGTGGCAACATCGATGGCGCTGCGTGATAATATCGTAAGCGGCGACAGCTATTTTATTGCAGAGATTAAGTCTTTGAAACGGATTGTTGAGTTTGCAAAGAACCAGTATTGCACCTGTTTTATTGACGAAATTCTTCGCGGAACAAATACGCATGAACGGATTGCCGCCTCGACAGCTGTCCTTAAGCTCTTGCACGAGACGGGAAGCCTTTGCGTCGTGGCATCTCATGACATTGAACTCACAGAAATTCTTAAAGATATTTATGATAATTATCATTTTTGTGAAAAGATAATCGATAATGCAATAGAATTTGATTACCTTTTGAAATCCGGTCCCTCCCGAACTACAAATGCAATAAAATTGCTTGAATATATGGGATTTGATAAGCGTGTTGTTGATGAGGCCGTCGCTCTATTAAAAGAATGATTTATCGTATGGTTTATTTTATTTCAGTTCGGCCACCAAAGTAAAACAACTTCTTAATAAGAAGTTGTTTTTTATGTTATTTAAGGATAAAAATAAATTTTAGTGTAAAAATATTATGAGCAAACGAAAGGAGATTGTAGATGGAAAAAAATATTGGCAGAACAGAGAGAACCATTCGTATAATAATCGGTTTATTGATTTTAAGCCTTATGTTCATTTTAAAAGGCGGGTTGTGGTGGATTGGGCTTTTTGGCCTTATTCCGTTATTAACCGGAATAATTGGAGTATGCCCCCTTTATGCACTTATTCACGTTAATACCGCTGAGAAATAGGCCATAATTTGCGCTATAAGGCAACGCAACCATAGCAATATCAAGTAAAGAAAGAAATCATACTGCCTTAACTTGTTAAGTTACATCTGCTTTTTTTGAAAAGCTGCTATTGCACCTGCAATGCACAGCACCAACGCGCTCGGTGTGATCCAGAGTGCAGCTAATATATCTGTAACGGCCATAGAGCCGTCCATAAGGCCGGTGCTAATAGACACTAATGATACAGGGTTCCAATACGTACTTTTAGGAATAATACCTAACAGCAGCAAAATTCCAAGTACTGCTGCAGTTGCAAGCAGTCCGCCGTAGCCACCTTTTGTAAGTGTCCCTGTAAATATTGCCACTGCTAAAAGAAATGCGCCAAACAGCCATAGACATATAAGTGTAATAAGCAAATAAGCGGTAGGATGGCTGCCAAATAAGTAAACTGTATAACCATAATTAACTGCGGCAGCAACTATAAGGCTCACAGTCCAAAGCATAAGACCTGCAGTATATTTGGACAGCACTACCGTAGCCCGAGGCATACCTTTTGACAGTATATTAACAAGCGTGCCTTTAGAAAGTTCCTGAGACATGATACCCGAAAATACAAGTATAAGTACAACGATGCCCATTTGTGTGGTGTTTTTAAAAAACTGTGAATAAGCATCGATATATGTCGGTTCGGGTATTTTAATTGACATGCCCTCCATATCTATTGAGGCGAAGATATCAGGCATAATCTTCGCAAGCAGCGGGCTCATCATTCCAAACAATGTAAAAGCTACTAACATAATTAGTATCTTATAGGTACGCCACTGCTCCATAAATTCCTTTCCAAGAAATGCAGTATACCCTTTCATTTAATTACCTCCAAAAATACATTTTCCAATGTCGGCTCTATCACTTCGTAACGAATGATAGGAATATGCTTTTTGGCAATAGCTTCAAGTACATCCGCACCACCGTCCGTACTGTGTAAACGTGCGGTAACAGTATTGTCTGAAGAATCTACGCTGTCTACTACAGGCAGTGCGTTAAGAGATTCCATAATGATTTCTGTATCCGCTGTGTCAGCAAGTTCAATAGTAACGGCATCTTGCCTATATGTACTGCGAATGTCTTCCAGCTTGCCATGCAATGCAAGGGTGCCCTTGTCTAGTATTCCAACTGTATCGCATATTCTCTCAACATCGGAGAGTACATGAGTGGAGAAAAGTATTGTAGTTCTGTTCCTGATCCGATGTAGTATGTCTAGTATCTCTCTTCGCCCAACTGGGTCAAGCGCGGAGGTTGGCTCGTCGCAGATCAAAATCCTGGGAGAGCCGATTAGCGCCTGAGCTATACCCAGACGTTGCTTCATGCCGCGTGAGAAACCTGCAATCTTGCGTTTTACACCGTCAAGCCCTACCAATGACAAAAGCTCCTTAGATTGCTGTGTTATCTCATGAGTATTAAGCCCGATAACCTGGCCACAAAGCCTAAGATATTCCATAGGCCGCATATAGCCGTAAAATTCCGGAACATCAGGCAGATAACCGATATACCGGTTGGTATGCGTTGCACCAAACGCCACCCTCTCGCCGCAGAGTGTAATCTCGCCGCCTGTTACCGGCAAAAAGCCAAGGATCATCTTCATCGTCGTGGTTTTACCTGCACCATTCTTCCCGATGAAGCCGAATACAGCGCCCTCCGGTACAGAAAAACTTAGGTCGCGCAGTACTTCAAGGCTGCCAAAACGCTTAGATACATTTTTAAGCTCCAATACATTCATCAATCATCACTCCGCCCAATTACAAAGTAAAGTATTGGCCCGATAATGTTAATGAGCACTACAATAATGACCCATAATACACGGCTACCGTGCTTGTAGTGGTCGTGCCTAAACACATGAACCAGCGCGATTATCATCAGAGCAAACTGAAGTATAACCACAGGAATCAAGTAAGGGATATATTGCATAATTTGTTCCATGGATATTTTCTCCTTTTATATTTTATCTAGTTTCTTTACAAGCTGTAAAAACTTAGGATCACTTTTTAGCAGTTCAAAAACTGGATTTGAAAGTACTGCTTCCCTAGCACTATGCCGGATAACTTCATTGCTTCGCGGCGGAAAAGTAGAAAGATCAAGCGAACCCAAAAAATCTTCTAGTAAATCGAAAAATTCATTTCCTTTAAGTTTTAATGGAAAAAGTCCCGGTGTGCTTAAAATCCGAACGTATTCATTAAGCATATCTATAGCTTCTTTTATGCGGCCCTTCATGGCATGGATCTGTGCTGCTGCAAGGTAGGCAGTCACATACATAGTTGGATGTATCGTTTCTAGGTCAAATACATTACCCATAGCTATTATCTTATCAAGGCCTTCCTTAGCCTTTAACGGTTCATCAGCATATAACGATAAAAAATCCGGAAGAATGCCTACGATACCAATAAGCTGTGTATATATATATCCCTGCAGTAATGATTTAGCTTTCTTGATATCTCCCTTCATCTGGTAGGCCTTAACAAGCAGTACGTGGCATGACATCGCTATATCATCCATATTTTCCAGTAGATCAATTGCATCAGCAGGCTGGCTAAGCGCAAGGTACCCATAACTTTGCATGCAGATAGCCTGCCGTGCCAAGCTTACGTCGTCGCTCTCCTTTGCCACTCGTTCAAAAAGCCAAATAGCTTCCTTAATAACAGATATCTTATCTTTGGCCAGTTCAACGTGATTTATATATAATACTCCTATATGAAACTGTACAGCCCAACAGGAAAAATATTTCTTTTCATATTCCTGGCATTTTGCATATGCTGCGTCAAACGGCTCTGATGCAAACGATTGGCAAAGCGACACATACATCTTTTGAACATCTTCTTTTGTCATCTGAGGTTCGTAGCCTAACAGTTCGTCTACAGTCATATTGAAATAAGCTGCAATCACAGGTAACAGCGTAATATCAGGATAACTTTGTCCAGACTCCCATTTTGATACGGCCGGCTTAGAAACACCCAGGAACCTAGCTAGTTCCTCCTGTGTGATACCCTTTTTCCTCCGTTTGGCCGAAATCTTGGCTCCGATGCAAATATCGCCCATATAAATCACCTCACCGCCATTATACCGTCGTTAACTTTTAAGGGCAATGGAATAGTTGTTAAATTAGGTTGAAAAAATTAACTCTCAGTTAACTTAAGCAAGATAATTTGCAAAAATATAGCAGCCCTATATTTATATAAAGCTGCTATATTTAAGAAAATATTTAATTATGCTTTTAATCTTTTATTAATTCTATACCATTCAAAAGTTTTTCCTCGGAAATAGCTCCTACGAAAGCCGATGCCACATTACCGTCTTTATCTATAAATACTGTTGCTGGTATAGATGAAACACCGTATATATAACTTGCTTCACCGGTTACATCAAAATATATAGGAAATAAGTAACCCTTTTCCGATATAAATTGCTTGCCTGTGCTTACAGTCTCCCTTTGGCCGTCTACGCTGTCTACCATAATAAATTCAACTTCGTCCTTTACTTCACTATATACCTCATCAAAATGTGGCATCTCTTTAACACAGGAAGGGCACCAGCTCGCCCAAAAATTAAGGACAATAGGCTTGCCAAAATAATCAGACAGATTAACTTTATCACCGTTTACATCCTGAACGCTAAAATCAGGAGCAGCGATTTTTTCCTCATCGTTTGTTTCAGGTGGGATATTCTCCGATTCGTTTTGTGATAACGTATTATATATAAAAACCGCTCCAATTATAGCTATTGCAAATATACCAATCCATATAACTGTTTTTAGTTTTTTACTCATGTTCTTCTCCCTTTTATAATTAAAATTTTTTCAAAATACACTCTTAAAATGTCAGAATAGATAAAAAGTATCCCATTAATCCAGTTGCCATAAGTATTCCGACTACGATAAGCAAACCGCCTGAAATTAAATTGATTATCCGGTAATGCCTCTTTATGAAATCAAAGGTGCTTTTTAATTTGTCAATTAAAACAGCGCTTGCTACAAACGGAATGCCAAGACCCAATGAATATACTAAGAGCATAAGGATTCCTTTTAAGCTTTCTGTACTTGAAGCCGCAAGCATAAGTGCGGAACCTAGAAATGCACCTACGCATGGCGTCCATCCGATAGAAAAAATAATACCAAACAGCAGCGCAGAGAAAAACCCCGAAGCCTTTACCTTAGAGTTTATCTGCCTATTTACATTTAAAAACGGGAGCTTTATTGCCTCAATAAAGTTAAGCCCAAATATAATTATTATTATCCCGCTTACGATATTAACTATGTTTATGTATTTCTGAAGGAAACTACCAAGGGTACCTGCAAATGCTCCCAGTGCCACAAAGACTATTGTAAATCCTATAACAAAGCCAAGTGCGTTTAAAATCGTCCTACGTTTTTCTGGTTTTTGGCCGGCAAAAAACGATATATATATAGGCAGCATAGGTAGCAAGCATGGCGAAACGAATGTAATAATTCCCTCTAAAAATGTTAGTAAATAAGTCATGGTTAAAATGCTCCCGCTATTGCTGCTCCAAAGATTGCCCCAAAGATTATAGAAATATAAGGATTTGAAGTTATGGGGCAGGCTCCGCTCTGGCAGCCTATAAATTTATACAATAAAAATCCTGCAACGCCGCCGATAATTACTGCAATTACATATTTTAATATTCCCATTTTTGCCTCACAATCATCATAGTAGTGTTAAAAATAAAAGTTTTAATTAAAGCAGATTTTATGTTAGTACTAATATAAAAAAGTTAATGTAATATGAGTATAATGTAAAAACAAATTATAATTATGTGAGCAAGTCACGGTAATGTCTTGTCAAGATAATAAAAGCCGCTAATTTAGCGGCTTCGTAATTAATATACGGCTCAACAAATATTTCTCTTGATTTTTTCTTCTTCTAATTGTTTCATGGATTTTGTAAACACAACACTAAAAATTATTAAAGAAACAATGTTTGATATAAAGTCTGATATTGGCTCTGCCAGGAAAACTGCAAATACTTTATTATCAAAAAAATTAGGCAATATAAAGATAAGAGGTATAAGCAGTATTATTTTTCTTAAAACTGCAATAAAAAGCGAGGCTTTTGCTTTTCCAATAGCGAGTAATATCTGCTGCACCGACATCAGCATTCCAAATAACCCCAAAGAAGCCATATACAGCCGCAGTGTCCATGTCGCAGTATCCAGCAGCTCTTGAGACGAATCATTAAATATCTTAATAAATACCTGTGGAAAGCACTCTATAACTACCCAGCATACCACTGTAAATATCATTGTAGCATTAAACATTACCTTTACGGCCTTTTTAACCCTGGCCACATTTCTCGCCCCATAGTTATAGCTTATAATAGGCTGCGCTCCCTGCCCAATACCCTGAGCTAAAAGCCATACCATCGTAAGTAACGTAGTCGCTATTGTCATAGAGCCTACAGCTACATCTCCGCCATACCTTTGCAGTGATGAATTAAAGGATACGTTTAATATCGCTTCCGTTGAATTCATAATAAATGGAGCAAGCCCCAATGCCAGAATGGGCAGAATAACTTTAAGCTGCGGCAATAAATATATGCGTTTAATATGCAGTTTGGTTTTCCTTCCCAGTAAAAACGCTATTACAAATGCGGCAGATATCATTTGCGATATAACTGTAGCTATCGCCGCTCCTGCAACGCCAAGGCCAAATCCCCACTCAAAAATAAATATCGGGTCTAAAATTATATTACTGACTGCGCCAATAAGAACAGTAATCATACTGTAACGCGTATATCCCTGCGTAGTAATGAAAAGGTTTAACCCAAGTGTAAACATAAAGAATATCGATCCGCCGGTATAAATCTGCATATACGGCAGTGCATATTGTATTGTGTTTTCACTTGCGCCAAAAAACCACAGGAGATCTTCTCCCCAGACTTGAAACATTACCGTAAGAAATACCGAGACGGCAACTAACATTGCAAAACAGTTGCCCAGTATTTTTTCGGCCTCATTATCGTCGCCTTTTCCCATTGAAATTGCCGCCCGTGGAGCGCCGCCCTGGCCAATAAGCAATGCAAATGCTGTAAGAAGATGTACTACTGGAAAACACAATCCGACTCCAGTTAATGCGAGGTCGCCAATGTTAGACATGTGCCCAATATATATACGGTCAACTATGTTGTAAAGTATATTTACTAGTTGGGCCGCAATAGTCGGGATAGAAAGTTTAAGCAGTAAACGGCCAATCGGAGCATTTGAGAGTTCCCACGAGACATCGGAAGGGCTTGATTTTTTATTTTGCATAATTTTGACTTTCTATTTTGGAAATTATTAAAACATTTTTTATTCTTCTATATATATTATTGAGGATATATATATCAATAATTATTATATCATAACTATATTAAGAATGCCGCTCGATTTATCGGCAGCATTCTTAATAATACCGGCAAACAATACCGTAAATATGATAGATAGGTCACGATATTTTTATGCCTGCTTGGGGTGCGTATGTATTACTTAAGTAAACGCAAGATAATAAATTCTGCCCCGCTATTATAATAAATGCTATTTCCAGCCAGGGGTCGTCTTTAGAATCTCAATGCCGAATCTAGTACCTATTCTGTTCGAACCGGCATTTAATAACATAACTGCAGTATCATAATCTGGGACCGAACCCGCAGCTTTTACGCCTACATCGGTACCTACAGTTTTTTTCATCAACCTGACATCTGGTACCGTCCAATTGCCGGCGCCAAATCCTGTACTTGTCTTTACATAATCTACGCCTTCTTCTTTAGCAATAAGGCAAGTCTTAACTTTTTCTTCATCAGTTAAATAGCAATTTTCTAGTATAACTTTGCATTCACGTACGCCTAATCTCTTAGAAGCCTTTACACAATTACCGATGTCATAGTGAACAGCATCCCAGTCTGCTGCTTTAACCGCACCAATATGTACGACGAAATCAACATTTTGAGCGCCCTTCTTGACAGCATACTCTATTTCAGCTACTTTTAATTCTGTAGGTACACTTCCCCACGGATAGCCAATTGAAGACCCAACCGATACATCGTAACCCTTAAGCTCCTTTGCGACCATTTCCACAAAAACCGAGTTAACATACCCCACGATAAAACCATATTCTTTAATGTCGTTACAAAATTTAATAACATCATCCTTTGTAGATTGCGCATAAAGAAGCGAGTGATCAATATACTTCGCGATTTCTGCAGGAGTAAAATCTCTCTTCGTGATAATTTCATACTTTGCCATAGATATAATCTCCTTTTAATTTTTTTAAAAACCTTAAATTTAAAAGCTTGTAAGAAGCTTAAAAAGCTAATTAAGACTAGTTTTTAAGCTTCTTAACCAAGTCTAATTATTAATACTCAAAGTCATCGAGCCAGTCAACGTCAGCATAACTGTCTACTGTACCCTGATATATATTCTCATATATATATTTAACTGCATCTCCGTTACACTTATCATCTAGGAATGTTTCAAGAGAACCCTCTTGGAAGCTTCCAACTGATATCAGGAATTTTAAAGGCTCATATGTCATGTTTTCAAAGCCAGTCATTTCCACACCGTCAGTTGCTGTAACTGTCTTATTAAATAAATCGTAGACTTCTTTTATTGTATAGAAACTGCAGTCAGGATCAGCAAAGTATTTAGCCGTAACATCAGCCGGTACGTTAACACCGCAGTCTACATTCCATTCATCCCATTTTTCAACAAACGCTCTTGCATTATCTTCATTCTCATAAATCCAGTCTACGCATTTGAAATATAATTCAGTAAACTTAAGAACTACATCATAATTTTCTTTGTAGAAAGTAGGATTCCAGTACATTGCACAAGGAAGCTGGCAGTCAACATCTTTGGCATTCATGACTTGAACAAACAAATCATCTATATCATCAACAAAAGTGAAACTTCCCCATAATCCGCCGACTTCACAAGTCCCGGACCTCATGGCTGTATTAATACTTGGAACATCCATTTGAGTTGACTTTATATCTTCAAAGTCTAATCCCAATTTGTTTAAACCCAGTGCCAGGCAATAATGGAGAGTTGTGCCCTTAGGATAATAAATCTCCTGGTCTTTCCAGTCTGCAGTTGTTCCGTGCAGTTCTTTTGTCCCGCCTACATTTGAAATAGCAGCATTTGCAAGATCAGAATCTTTCTGTGCATAAAATGCTACAGCGCCAGTATCCTTAGATGTTAGAGAAGTCTGAATACAGCCTTTACTGATCGTGCCAGTCATCATACCTCCCATACCGGTCAACGCGACGCCCCATGAATCTACAGCTTCCATTAATGTTGATCCATTGCCGTAAACCTGTCCTACGCCGTCAAATTTAATATTAGCTTTTTCAAATCCGCCAAGTTCATCAATCATATAGACAACAGCGCCATACCCTATACCAGTAACTGTAGCAATATCAAGCTCAGTTTCCTCGTCCAAAGGCTCTACATCGTCAAAGGGGCCGGTTGCTGTTTCTTCAGAATCTGATGGTGAACTAGATGGTTGTTCTTCCTCTGCGCCACAAGCTGCAAATATAGCTACTAACATCAGTATAGCAACTATCAAGCTAATAATTTTCTTCATAATACACCTCCAAAAAATTTGTTTTTTTATGTTTATATGCCTAAATTTTAAATGGCATAATAACATCCTTACTGTTAAGTACAATTAAAAATTAGATTTTAAAAGAAAAAAAGATCAGAACTGTCACTCCCCTCCTTTGTAGCGTAACTGCGACTGTTTAATTATATGTTAATAGCTAATTATTTAATTGTCAATAGTTTTGTCGCATATATGCGAAAAAAATAATATATTTAAATATATACACATATATGTTATAATAAGGAAAAGTTTATAACTTAAAAACACAAAGGCGAAAACATTATTGTGACTGTTGGGGAAAGAATAAGCAAAAAAAGAAAAGAGCTTGGTATTAGTGCCGATGAACTAGGAAAATTACTCGGAGTTTCTAGGTCTACAATTTTCAGATACGAAAATGGCGACATAGAAAAAATTCCGATTGATACGTTATTACTTATTTCTAAAGTTCTCAATACCACACTGGTGTATATCATGGGATGGGAAAATGATGACAATAAATTAGAGAAAATCGGGCCTAATCATTTTCACGAAATACCTATTTGCAGGCATATTAACTCCGACTACCCAAATAAGCAAAGCGAGTGTATTGAAGGATATGGAATGTTCGACGTAGATAAACCAGAAAATTTTATCGCCTTTCAATCAAATGATGACAGCATGATTAACGCTCGTATTCGCGAAAACGACCTAGTATTGGTTCACAAACAAAATTATGCGACTAGCGGCCAAATTGTTGTTTGCATCATAGGTAAAAACGATGCCATTTTAAGGCGCTATTTCGAAAAGGGCGATGTAGTTATACTACAGCCAAACAATCCAAATTATGACCCTATCGTCGTTAATAAATCTGAATTTGAAGATGGCACGGTTAAAATTATAGGTGTAGTTAGAAGGATGATCATATATTTTTAAGATTAATATTTGTATATCAAAATACTACCCGTTACGGGCAGTATTTTTAATTTACCAGCAGGGAATACCGCAAACCATGTTAGGCAGTTCACCATATTTTTACGCCTGTATGAGGTGCGTCTATATTATTAATAAAATACTAAATTAAAATTCACTAAAATAATTTTTTTATAAAAAACCTTTAATCCATACATTGCTTAATCAAATAGCTGATATCTTCTTTAGTAGGCATTTTAAGATAATTTTTGAAATCGCCCTGGTAACTATTAAATATGAACTCAGCAAAACTATCAGTTTCCTCCTGTTTAAGGCCGTATGTACCCATAGTAACCTTTTGCCCCAATATATCTTCAAATAAATCAGACAAAATATCTGGTAATCGCCTAGCTTTTTCTTCTGTAGATTTACAGATAAGCGAACGATCAAATAGTTCTGCAATTTTAGCTAACTTTTCCATTCCATATGGTAGTGTCCATCTAATGATTTGTGCCAGACAACATGCGATGCTACCTCCATGCGGTGCATCGGTACGGCCGCTTAACGATTGCCCTAATATGTGGCCGATAGTTGTAGGGCTGTGTGAAATAGATATGCCGCCTAGAAGGCTTGCAAATGCCATATTGTTTCGTGCTTCTATATTCTTCCCATTAAAGCAGCATTCTTCAATGTTTTCAGCAAACAAACGCATACATTCCATCGCCGTCATCTCAGAAAATTTAGTTGCATTTTTATTGGTATACGATTCAAATCCATGTGCAAATGTATCTATTCCCGTCATTGCTGTAAGCATACGGGGCATTCCTGCCATAATTTCCGCATCTATAATCGCCAGCGCAGGGTACATATATAGATTACGGATTCCGCATTTCCGGTGTTCTTTTGGATTATTGATTACGGAATAAATAGTGCCCTCCGATCCGGTACCCGAAGTGGTGGGGATTGCAATAACGGGAAGTCCCGGATTATTTGGTACTTCAACATACTCATTTTCCCTTGCAGTATAGCTCCAACTAGATTTCCCGTTGTTTGCTACAAGAGCGATAGCTTTGGCACTATCAATAGCGCTGCCTCCGCCCAGAGCAACTACAAAATCACATTTTTCTTTTATACATAGGAGGGCAGCTTTATCTATATCAGTATATCGTGGATTTGGTTTTGCATTGTAATTCTCTACAATTTGAACATCATTGGCGTATAAATCTTTAAATATGTTATTGGCAATATCTGAGCTCTTAAAGAACGGATCCATTACAATAAATGCTTTTTTGCCATATTGCTTACCCAAATGCCCAAGCTTGCTTATTTTCCCCGGGCCAAATTCTACCTTTGTAGGAAATTGTATAAAAATTCTTTCAAATACCAATATACTCACCTCTTGTTTTGCTTACAAATGCTACCCGGTATACCGGGTAGCATTTGCTTAGTCTTATTCCCAGCCGGGAGCTGTCTTAAGGATTTCGATACCTAATCTGGTTCCAAGTCTGCTTGCGCCGGCATTTAACAACATAACTGCAGTATCATAATCAGCAACCTTACCGGAGGCTTTAACACCCATATCTGTACCAACCGTTTTTTTCAATAATCTAACGTCTGGAAAAGTCCACATCCCGGTTCCAAAGCCCGTACTGGTTTTTACATAATCCACACCTTCTTCTTTGGCAATTAAAGCGGCTTTCACCTTTTCTTCATCTGTCAAATAGCAGGTCTCTAAAATAGACTTACATTCCACGCCTAATCGCTTGGCAGCCTTTGCGCAAGTACCCATATCATAATGAACAGCGTCCCAGTCTGCTGCTTTAATTGCACCGATATGTACAACAAAATCCAGTGTCTTAGAACCTTTCTTAACAGCATATTCCATCTCAGCTGCTTTTACTTCGGCAGGAATAGACCCCCAAGGATATCCAATTGTAGTTGCAACCACTACATCATAACCTTTAAGTTCCTTTACGACGAGTTCTGTAAATATAGAGTTAACACATGCTACATTAAAACCATATTCTTTAACATCGTTACAAAATTTAATAACGTCGTCCTTGCTTGTATAAGCAAAAAGAAGCGAATGGTCGATATACTTCGCTATTTCAGCAGGAGTAAAATCTTTTTTTGTAATAATCTCATATTTTGCCATAAATTAGGCCTCCTCTTTTAATATTTATTATTCTTCGTATTCCCAATCCTCAAGCCATGATATACCTGTCTTATACGTATCCTTACCTTGGAACAAATTCTCATATACGTATTTAATTGCATCGCCGTTGCACTTGTTATCTAGGAATGCGGAAAGGGTTCCTTCTTGATAACTTCCCACTGATACTAAAAACTTCAATGGCTCATACGTCAAGTTTTCAAAACCGCTCATCTCCGTACCGTCAGAAGCTGTTGTTGTCTCTTTAAAATAGTCGTAATTTTCTTTTAAAGAATAGTATCTGCTATCTGGATCGATTAGGTATTGAGCGTTTACTTGCGCTGTTACGTTAACACTGTTTTCACTGTTCCAGTCATCCCAAACATCTAATAAATACTTTGCATTATCTTCATTCTCATAAACCCAATCTACGGCTCTAAAGTATAATTCTATGAACTTGATAACTGCGTCGTAGTGTTCTTTATAGAACGTAGAATTCCAGTACATACCGGCAGGAAGCGGACATCCAACATCCATTGCGCCAATTACAGGAACGAATAATTCTTTCATATCGGGAACAAAAGCCAAACTTCCCCATATGCAGCCAACTTCACAAGTACCTGCCCTCATAGCTGTATTAACGCTTGTGACATCCATCTGAGTTGATTTTACGTCTTCAAGAGTAAGTCCCATTATGTTTAAAGCCGTTGCTAAAACATAATGTGCAGTTGTACCCTTTGGATAATAGATCTCCTGGCCTTTCCACTCTGCAGCTGTTCCGTACATTTCTTTTGTCCCACCTAAATTGGAAATGCCAGCTTGAGCTATAGCAGAATCTTTTTGTGCCCAGAAGAATGTACAACCTTCATCTCTTACCGTTAAAGAATTCAGAATGCAATTTTTACTTGTCGTGCCACCGATCATACCGCCAAGGCCCGTTGTGGCAACGTCCCAGGAATTCGAAGCTTCTATCAAAGTTGCTCCATTGCCGTAAACCTGCCCTACGCCGTCAAAGCTGATATTAGCTTTCTCAAATCCGCCAAGCTCATCGATTAAGTATGGAATAACACCATATGCCATACCACTTAATGAAGCTATATTGATTGTAACTTCTTCATCTAATGGTTCTACATCATCAAATGGGCCTGCTACCGTTTCTTCAGACCCAGAAGGTGAGCTAGATGACTGTTCTCCCTCCTCTGCTGCACAAGCTGCGAACATAGCTACTACCATTAATATAGCAACTATAAGGCTGATAATTTTCTTCATAATACACCTCCAAAAAATTTGTTTTTTATGTTTATATGCCTGAAATTTTGTGGCATAATAACATCCTCACTATTAAGTAACATTAAAAACTAGCTTTTAAAAGAAATAAAAATCAGAAATTTCATACCCTCTTATTTTATAGCATAATTGCGACTTTTTAATTATATGTTAATAGTTTATATTTTAATTGTCAATGTTTTTGTTGCATGAATGCAACTAAAATAATATATTAAAATATATGCACATATATGTTATGATAAGTAAAAGTTAATACTGAAAACACAAAGGCGCAAACATTATTGTGATTGTTGGGGAAAGAATATAGTTATAATTAAAAATACTGCCCTTTAAGGGCAGTATTTTTAATTTACCAGCAGGCAATACCGTAAATTATGTTAAGTAATTCACAATATTTATATGCCAGCTTGGGGTGCGCCTATTTTATTAGTGTTAAATACAAACGAGTAGTTTAATTTTATATAGTTATATTCTTATTTCCAGCCAGGAGCTGTCTTAAGTATCTCAATACCGAATCTGGTTCCCAGCCTGCTTGCTCCAGCATTTAAGAGCATTACCGCAGAGTCATAATCAGGAACCGAACCTGCCGCTTTTATACCTACATCAGTTCCAACGGTCTTTTTTAGTAGCCGTACATCCGGTACCGTCCATACTCCACTACCAAATCCTGTGCTGGTTTTTAAATAATCTACACCCTCCTCTTTAGCAATAAGAGCAGCCTTTACCTTTTCTTCATCGGTTAAATAGCAATTTTCCAATACGACTTTGCATTCCGCCGCACCAAATTTCTTTGCGGCTTTTACGCAGCTACCGATGTCATAATGGACTGTATCCCAGTCCGCTGCTTTAATTGCGCCGATATGTACAACAAAATCAACATTTTTAGCACCTTTTTTGAGGACATATTCTATTTCAGCAACTTTCAATTCTGTGGGGACAGTTCCCCACGGAAAGGCGATAGAGGATCCAACCGATATATTGTGACCTTTAAACTCTTTTACAGCGAGGTCTACAAATACCGAATTAACATACCCCACAATGAAACCGTATTCTTTAATATCATTACAAAATTTGATAACATCATCTTTGCTAGAATATGCAAAAAGAAGTGAATGATCTATATATTTTGCGATTTCATTAGGAGTAAAGTCCCTTTTCGTAATAATTTCATACTTTGCCATAGATATGGCCCCCTTTCTTAGTAATTCCAAGTTGGAAAATCATGATTTTCCAACTTAAAATTATAAGTGTACTAAAAGATTAATATTCGAAGTCATCCAGCCAAGCGATGCCTGAACCATATGTATCTCTGCCTTGGAACAAGTTTTCATATACATCAATAACTGCATCGCCCTTGCACTTGTCATCTAAGAATGTTGCAAGAGAATCTTCTTTAAAGCTTCCAACTGAAACTAAGAAATTCAATGGTTCATATGTCTGTAATTCATAACCAGTCATTGATGTTCCGTCAGAAGCTGTAACTGTTTGTTTGAAAAAGTCATAAGACTCTTTTAAAGAGTAAAATCTGCTTTCAGCATCTATTAGATATTTAGCATTAACTTCAGGGGCCACATTGATACCGTTGTCGATATTCCAAGCATCCCAAACGTCAAGGAACTGTCTGGCATTGTCTTCATTTTCATAGATCCAGTCTACAGCTCTAAAGTACAATTCTACAAACTTAACAACTGCATCGTAATGTTCTGCATAAAACGTAGGATTCCAATACATTGCTGCAGGAAGCGGACATCCAACATCCATTGCACTTACTACAGGAACAAATAATTCTGTCATGTCGGAAGCAAAGCTTAAACTGCCCCATGTTCCGCCGACCTGACAAGTTCCAGCTCTTAAAGCTGTGTTAACGCTTGCAACATCCATCTGAGTTGATTTAACATCTTCAAGGGTTAATCCCATTTTTCCTAAAGCTGTTGCTAAAACGTAATGAAGAGTTGTGCCTTTTGGATAATAAATTTCCTGGCCTTTCCACTCTGCAGCCGTTCCGTACATCTCTTTTGTTCCACCAATGTTGGAAATACCAGCTTGAGCAATAGCGCTATCTTTCTGTGCCCAGAAGAATGTGCCGCCATCGACTTTATTTGTTAAAGCTGTCTGGATGCAGCCTTTGCTGATTGTACCAGTCATCATACCGCCAAGTCCACTTGTACCAACATCCCAAGAGCTTGCAGCTTCGATTAAAGTTGATCCATTGCCGTAAACTTGTCCAACGCCATCAAAATTAATATTAGCTTTTTCAAATCCACCAAGTTCATCGATTAAGTAAGGAATAATGCCGAAATTTAAGCCGCTTAATGTAGCAACTCTAATGTCGACCTCTTCGTCTAATGGTTCTACGTCATCAAAAGGACCTGCTACTGTCTCATCAGATGTTGATGTAGAAGTATCTGGGGTTTCCTCTGATCCGCAAGCTGCGAATATAGCTACTAACATTAACATAGCAACTATAAGGCTAATAATTTTTTTCATACGCACCTCCAAAAAATTATTGTTCTATGTTTATATGCCCAAATTTTAATTGGCATAATAACATCCTTGTTAATATACAATTTTAATAAATAACTTTTAAGAGAAATATAACAACCTAGAATAAGCATAACCTTAACGTCTTAAATGTCAACTTCATTAAAGATACTTTTTATTATCCTCTCATTAAACCTATTCTAAGTTTAAGCAAATTATATACTGCGCTTAAAAAAAAATCAATAGTTTTTTAATTTTTTATATTTAATTTATATATTTTACCAACAATTTACGCGATAAATATATATTAAATTATTAATTAACATAGGCCTTATTTGTAAAATAAGACGGCAAAAAGCCATGTTTAGCTTTTTGCCGTCTTAACGATTTTTTAATTTTTTATTAACTTACTTTTTTGCCAATATAGCAGCATGTGCTGCGGCTAATCTTGCGATAGGTACGCGGTAAGGCGAACAAGATACGTAATTTAAACCTACGTTATGGCAGAATATAACCGAAGCTGGTTCTCCGCCGTGTTCACCGCAGATACCGAGTTTGATATCTGGTCTTGTCTTTTTACCGAGTTCAGCAGCCATTTTAACGAGTTTGCCAACGCCGATCTGGTCTAGTTTAGCAAATGGATCAGACTCGTATATCTTCTTCATGTAATAATCTTCCAGGAACTTGCCTGCATCATCACGTGAGAAGCCAAAAGTCATCTGAGTTAAGTCATTAGTTCCAAATGAGAAGAATTGAGCGTGTTTTGCTATCTCATCTGCAGTTAAAGCAGCACGAGGTACTTCTATCATGGTTCCAACCATATAATCGATTTTAACGCCCTTTTCAGCCATGACTTTCTTAGCTGTTTCGTCTACTATGTCTTTTACATACTTAAGCTCTTTTTCTTCGCCAACCAACGGAATCATGATTTCCGGAACAACATTTAATTTCGCTTCTTTGTTGACTTCAATAGCAGCCTCTATAACAGCGCGTGTCTGCATTTCAGCAATTTCAGGATATGTAACAGCAAGACGGCAGCCACGATGCCCGAGCATCGGGTTGAACTCATGCAGCGAATCTATAGTATTTTTTAACTTCTCAACAGAAATTCCAAGCTGTTTTGATAATTCTATTATGTCTTTTTCATCAGTAGGAACGAACTCATGCAGCGGTGGATCCAAGAAACGTATGGTAACCGAACGGCCTTCCATAGCCTTGTATATACCTTTGAAGTCTTCTTTTTGCATAGGAAGCAGTTTAGCAAGTGCAGCTTTCCTCTGTTCTACTGTTGAAGATACTATCATTTCCCTCATAGCTAAAATCCTGTCTTCTTCAAAGAACATATGCTCTGTTCTGCAAAGGCCTATGCCTTCAGCTCCGA
The DNA here is from genome assembly GCA_041390245.1 of Eubacteriales bacterium. Lineage (NCBI taxonomy): Bacteria > Bacillati > Bacillota > Clostridia > Eubacteriales > Eubacteriales bacterium. The sequence continues at coordinate 70,206 of JAWKQI010000003.1, read as the reverse complement.
ATTTCACAGCCTGAGCAGCATCATGAGGTGTATCAGCATTAGTGCGGACCTTTAGTACTCTAACGTCATCGGCCCAGCCCATTATCTCTCCAAAGTCGCCTGTTAATTCAGCAGGTTTTGTATCGATCTTTTCACCGTAAACATTTCCTGTTGAACCGTCAAGTGAAATGTAGTCTCCCTCTTTAAAGACTTTTCCGGCAGCAGTTGTAAGAGTCTTTTCTTTTGCTTTTATGATAAGTTCACCGCAGCCGGCGACGCAGCAAGTTCCCATACCACGTGCGACAACAGCAGCATGAGAAGTCATACCACCGCGGACTGTCAAAATACCTTGGGCAGCATTCATACCTTCGATATCCTCAGGTGAAGTCTCAAGACGGGCAAGTACGACCTTAGCGCCCGTATTTTTAACAGCATCAACAGCATCAGCAGCTGTAAAATAAAGTTTGCCACAAGCAGCTCCAGGAGAAGCCGGCAGGCCCTTTGCAATAGGCGTTGCCTTTTTAAGTGCAGCTGTGTCAAATGTCGGATGAAGCAAGCTGTCTAATTGTTTTGGTTCGATTTTTAACAATGCTTCTTCTTTAGATAATTTACCTTCGGCAACTAAATCAACGGCTATTTTAAGAGCAGCAGCGGCTGTTCTTTTTCCGTTACGTGTTTGAAGCATAAATAATTTTCCGCGTTCAATTGTGAATTCCATGTCCTGCATGTCACGGTAGTGATCTTCGAGTGTTTTTGCTATATTAGCAAACTGATTGTATACTTCTGGCATAGTTTCGCCGAGTTGTGCGATAGATTGAGGTGTACGGATACCGGCAACAACGTCTTCGCCCTGTGCGTTCATTAAGAATTCGCCGTAGAGTTTCTTTTCGCCTGTTGCAGGGTTCCTTGTAAATGCAACGCCTGTACCGGAATCATTTCCCATGTTTCCGAATACCATTGCCTGTACGTTAACTGCAGTTCCCCAGCTGCTAGGTATATCGTTTAAGCGGCGGTATACTATAGCACGCGGGTTGTCCCAGGAACGGAAAACAGCTTTTATTGCTTCATAAAGCTGAGTGATTGGATCCTGAGGGAAATCTTCCCCTTTCTCTTTTTTATATAAAACTTTAAAACGTTTAACGACTTCTTTTAAATCATTGGCATCTAATTCTGTATCTAGTTTAACGCCTTTTTCCTCTTTAACGTCGTCTAAAATACCCTCAAATAACGGCTTTTCTACACCCATAACAACGTCTGAGAACATCTGGATAAAACGACGATAACTATCATATGCAAATCTTTCGTTATTAGTTAATTTAGCTACTCCAAGAACAGTAGTATCGTTTAAACCTAAGTTCAATATTGTGTCCATCATTCCAGGCATAGAAGCCCTGGCTCCTGAACGGACTGAAACTAAGAATGGGTTTTCCGGATCACCAAACTTCTTCTGGTTGATTTCCTCAGCTATAATTAAAGCCTTATCGATCTGTTCCTTAATGTCTTCTGCAATATTCTGACCATCCTCATAATATCTTGTACATGCTTCAGTTGATACTGTGAAGCCTTGTGGTACTGGCAAGCCCAAACATGTCATTTCTGCCAAGTTTGCACCTTTGCCGCCTAGCAGATTTTTCATCTCTGCATTTCCCTCACTAAAGAGGTAAACATACTTGTGGGACATATAAATCCTTCCTCCTATCTCTTTTTAGTGCACAAAAAATGGGCACGTGTGTGTTCACTGTTTATACATTTTACACTCGTTTAGTCAAAATTTCAATCCGATTTTATATGTTTTGGCTGTTTTTATGGACTATTTTATAATACTTAATAAAAATTTCATGCTTTTCGGCGTAAAATCAAGTATACTTTCTAAATAATTGCAAAATATCAGTTTTAGCTTCGCCCTTACTTCTTCCTTGATAATTATCTCTTCCATGTGCTTTGGCGGAGTCGATAAAACCTCACATATCACCGTTAAAATTTCCGGCGATATCTTAACTAAATCTTTTATTTCTCCCTTGCACTTTTCACAGACAACTCCTCCGGATGCCGCGCTAAAAAATGTATTTCCTTTTCCGCCACAGACTGCGCAAAAATTAAGGCTGGGCCTGTATCCCAAAATATCAGTTATCTTTATTAAAAAGTATAAAAACAACTTGTATATATCTGCCCCTTCTTTTTTCGCAGAATAAAGTGAATTGACTGCTAACGAAAATAACCTCTCAGACGGGCCTTCAACTGATACGTTTAAACATATGTCTGCAACAAAAGAAGCAAAGGCGAAAGAAGTAACGTCTTTACTTAGTGAATAAAAAGAATCGACTACGTCGCAATGTGTAACGTAATATTTATCGGCACGTTTATTTAAATAAAAATCTGCAACGGTAAAAGGCTGCGTTCCTGCCCGTAATATCGAGCCCGCCTTTTTACTGCCCCTAGACAGAGCGGACATCTTTCCCTTTTCCGGGCAAAGAAGCGTCAGCATCTTATCGCTTTCTTTGTAATCGGCCGTTTTTAAGACCATACAAAGCAGCTTTTCCAAAAGATCCCTTACTCCCCTTCTTTAAATATCTTATATAATATATAACTTTCAACTAGACCTGTTTTTTCAAAATGTCTCCAAGTATTTTTCTCAACGCCATTAATCATAAAGCACCTCTTAAAAATAGCTTTCGTAAAATACACAAAATTATTGCAGTTAAAATGAGGATATTTTTGAAAATTTTCCTTAAAAACCCTTAATCATACCCCAGCAACTTTAAAATAGAATCTTTGTTGCGCCAATCTTCTTTTACCTTAACCCAAAGCTCAAGGTAAACTTTCTGGCCAAACAACATCTCTAAATCTGACCTTGCTAAAAAGCCAATTTTTTTAAGCATCTCACCTTTTTTGCCTATTATCATTCCCTTGTGGGATTTCTTTTCGCAATATATTACGGCGCAGACGTCTACTATATCTTTATCTTCTCTAAAAGATATTTTCTCTATCTCAACACCGACACCATACGGCAGCTCTTTTTCAAGAGCCAAAAACGCCTTTTCGCGTATCATCTCAGCCGCTATGAACATCTCTGGCCTATCCGTATACATATTGTCGTCATAATATTTAGGCCCCTCCGGCATGTATTTTTTAAGGCAGGAAATAAGGTCGTCTATACCTTCGTTTTTTAAAGCGCTTATTTCAAATATTTTATTTATCTGGCTTAGCCCTTTTAATTTTTCCTTTTCTTCTTTAATCTTTTCACTTAAAACCAGGTCAGTTTTATTTAAGGCAATAACTAAAGGAACATTATACCCGATGATGTTTTCTATATCTTTTTGCCGAACACCGGATTTTACATCTATAACATAAAGAACCGCATCGATATCTTTTATACTCTCGTTTGCGGATCTCATCATATACTTTCCGAGCTTATTCTTTGGGTTGTGCAGCCCAGGCGTATCTAAAAATACCATCTGGCAGTCTTTATCTAAATAGATTCCCTGAATGACATTTCTCGTAGTCTGCGGCTTGTTTGTAACTATAGCCACCTTGGTACCGATTATATCATTTATAAGTGTAGATTTGCCTGCGTTAGGGCTGCCCAAAATCGTTATAAACCCAGAGTAAAATTTTTCTTTCGTACTTTGTTCCATAGTTTTAAAAAACTTTCTTAAAAATTTAAAAATGCATTTGGAAGAAGTTCGCTTAATTTACATTCGGTATTTCTTCCACTGTCATCTGCAAGGATTATGTCAAAATCCCCAAACTCTGCTAAAAACTGCCGGCAGATGCCGCACGGATATACTTTACCGTCTTTTGTATAAATAACTAGTGTTGAAAACTCCCGTTTCCCAGCACTGACTGCCGAAGCAACCGCAACTCTCTCCGCACATATAGTTGCACCAAAAGATGCATTTTCAACGTTTACGCCCGTAAACACATTTCCGTCTTTTGTTAAAACTGCTGCACCTACTTTAAATTTAGAATATGGAGCGTATGCATTTCTGCTCGCATACTTTGCTGCTTTTATAAGTTCTTTTAAATCCATGTTTTAAAATACTCCTAATCTTTTTAAAAATTTTGTCATTTCTTTATCCTTAGCTTTTTAAGTATTTTACGTTGCCTTTCTCTCATCTCCCCCTCATCTTTATCTTTAATATGATCATAGCCTAATATATGAAGCGTCCCGTGAATTGTCAGGAAAGCTAGTTCACGCTTTAGGCAATGGCCGTATTCAGCCGCCTGTGCTTTAGCTTTGTCCAAAGATATTGCTATATCTCCTAAATAAAAGCGCTTTGTTGAAAAATCGAAATCAAGCGCTTGTCCATCTCTTGCCGCCTCTAAAAACTTACACGTAAGTTCATTTGCCGGGAAAGAAAGAACATCTGTTGAAACGTCTTTCCCTCGAAATCGTTTGTTTAGATCCCTTATCTCATCATTTGAACATATTATAACGTTTGTCTCAGTCCTAAATACTATATTCTCTTCCTTAAGAGTCTTTTTTAAAGAGTGTTTAATAATAAATCTATACTTAAAAAACCCTTTGTTTACATTTATCTTATGCCTCATTATTATTTTCTTCCTGTCCCGGATACTTTATCCTCACATGATACATTCCCTCATAAAATCTTATGAATGCATCTTTTATAAGGGATAGGTCTCGCCTTGTAATCTCACAAGAATCAAGCTGCCCATCGTCGAATTTGGCATCCATTACCTTTGATATTACGCTTGATATATCTTCTATGTCCGCATACCCGTAAGACCGAACGGCAGCTTCTACGCTGTCTGCCAAAAACAGGCAGGCTATCTCTTTGGTCTTTGGCTTTTCTCCCTTATACCTAAAATCCTCTTCTGAAACTTCTTTGCCATTCTCTTTTGCCTTTACATAAAAGTATGACATGACAGTGTTTCCATGATGCTGTTTAGCTGCATCTATTATGTCCATCGGCATCTTATAGCGTTTTAATATCGCCGCTCCCTCATCTACGTGGCTCCTTAAGACATCTGCACTTTCTTTAGGCGTTAAAAAGTCGTGCGGATTTTGCCCTTTTTGATTTTCGCCAAACATCTGTGGTGCCTTAATCTTTCCTATATCGTGGTAATAAGCGCTGGCCCGCGTTAATAAAGTATCCGCGCCGATAGCTTCTGCCGCTGATTCAGCCAAGTTGGCTACTATAATACTATGATGGTATGTGCCCGGCGCATCCAGCAGCAGCTTTTTCAAAAGGACATGCTCGGTAGACAATATCTCTAAAAGTTTGGCTGGAGAAGCTATTAAGAAGATATTTTCAAATACCGGCATAAGCCCAATAGCCAGGAGCGCCGCAGCAAGGGCGCTTACAACCGCAAACAGCATATCAGAAGCTAAATCTACTTGAATAAGATTTGATTTGCTGAATATGTATATGATAGCTATATGAACTACCCCTGCGAAAAGCCCTGCGGATATATATAAAAATCTCTGCCTTGGCCTTCTTAAACATGCGATTATAACAGCTGACCCGGATAGTATGGCTATCATTGTTTCAAGTGTCTTTATAGCTAAAAACCCATTTTCGCCTGCCGCTGTTTGTGAAATCAAAAGCGCCAAAAGCGTAGAGGTACACATTGCCGCCTTCGGCGATACAAGCGTGCTTATTATCATTACGGCAAAAAATGCCGATAAAGTAGATAAGTCAAAACTATTTAGTGCGACAGACAATATAGACGATAAAATGACTACTATCAAGATAAGCAACATTTTCTTTAAGTTGTCAAAAAGCTCTTTAGTATATGCGAAAATGCTAATTACATAAATAACATAAGAAATGAAAACGTATAAGAAAATCGCAAAATAAGGCGTAACATTGTCAGCTGTAGAGGCAAGATAACCTAAGCTTTTTAAAACCTCATACTGGTTTTCAGTAACGATCTCGCCTTGCGAAACTATATTTTGCCCTTCTTTGTATATAACTGCTGAAACTTTATCTGCAGCTGCTTCTTTCTGATCCAGTGTTGCAGCTTCATCATAAGTAAAATTCACCTCTAAACAGGCTATCGCCTTATTTGCAAGTGATAACTGTGTGTCGCCGAAACTTTCAAGAGACGCTTTGGACATCAAGTTAACCTTTACCTGGTCTATTGTTGTGTCCTGAACCCCTGTTTTTAGTTCTGTATTCATTAAATCCGTTATAAAATTAGATACACTTAAAATATCATCTTTTGAAACAGATGCAATACTAAGCAATTCACTGTCGCTAAAATCCGTACTTATCTTTTCCCTGATAGCGCTTAATTTGTCTGCATCTAAATAATTCTCCCATTTAACTTTACCTGGGTCAAAGTTATCGGTATTATCAGTCTGTGCACTTAAGTAGTATTGCTGTGCCATGCTTCTTGCTGTCTCTGCATCTTCAAATATGGTACCCACCTCGTCTAACACCGAGTCGGTTATGTTAACGTCCTGCTTATAAACGTCAGAAACGCTGTCCATCGCTTCCTGGCGCCTCTCCTCCGTTGCTATCTCATCGACTACATCCTTTGGCGCAGTAATAGTGACCTTTGCAATTCCGCCTTCTGTAATATCATATTTTTGCGGCGAAGATGCAACTGCCAAGATAAAGAAACAAGCTACGAAAGCTATCGTTATATAGATAAACGGGATAGCAAGCCTTGGTTTATTAAACCTTGGCTTTTTAGTGGTCTGTTTTTTCTTTCTTTTTTTAAATTTAAACAGATTCATTTTTCCTTGCTTTTACTCTTTCTTATTTTCATACGCACGTATGATATTTTGAACCAAGTGATGTCTTACAACGTCTTTTGCTGTTAATTTTAACATACTTATGCCTTCTATGTCTTTTAATAAAGACATAGCATTTCTAAGCCCGCTTTTTTTATCGCTTGGCAGATCTGTCTGCGTCAAATCCCCGGTAACAACTATCTTAGACCCTTCGCCAAGCCTTGTTAAAAACATTTTCATCTGCTCAGCTGTGCAATTTTGTGCTTCATCTAATATTATAAAGGAATCGTTTAGTGTTCTTCCTCTCATATAAGCTAGAGGGGCAACCTCAATAGCGCCTTTTTCCAAAAGTTTCTTTGCATTTTCAGCGCCTAAAAAATCATAAAGCGCATCGTATAAAGGCCTTAAATACGGGTCTACCTTGTCCTGCAAATCGCCTGGCAAAAACCCTAACTTCTCTCCTGCTTCAACTGCAGGGCGGGTTAAGACTATCCTCTCTACCTCTTTCTTCTTGATAGCGACAACAGCAGCCGCCACTGCCAGGTATGTCTTCCCCGTACCGGCAGGCCCTTCTGCAAATGTTACTATATTTTTACGTATAGAAGTTACGTACTTCCTTTGCCCAAGCGTTTTGGCCCTTACTTTACGCCCGCGGTACGTAACTGCCAAAACATCTGTAATCATCTCACCTAAATCATCGGAGGCCTTTTCATCCTTGTCCATTGAGAAAGCGTACCTTATCGCCATAATGTCAACGACGTGGTTTTTCTTAACCATTTTAAGAAGATATTCAATAGCGCTTTTTGCCTCTAAAACATCTTTTTTATTTCCTGCTAGCAAAATCCCATCATTAGTCTGGCGAACGTTTACTTTAGACAAACGTATAATTTCTTCTAAATTCTCATCATATGCACCAAACAGTGCAGCTGGCATATCCTCCAGTGGTATAGTTAGCTGTATTTCCTCTGTATTAAAATTTGTCTTTTCCATTAATAATTTTTGTTGCGCCTTTCGTCTATTCAAGATATTTATATTCAACTAGGTTCTCCCTGGTTTCAATATAACATTCACAAATCAAATAATCATCTTTTATTTCAAAGTAAAAGTTACTCTTTATATATTCTGCATCAGCAGGCACTTGCTTAGCCGCCTCCATATATGCATCCTCAGATGCTTCGCCTTCTACTTCTTCCATATCCTTAATTATACTTTGAACTTCAACTTCTGTAAACGTTGCCATCATTATTTTTACAGGTAATGCTGTATTTTCTCCAAGTACAGCGATATTTTCATAAGTAATATCATAGTTTTCAAAAGAATTGTCAAATTCTACCTTGCTCACTAAATTACCTAATGTCAAAAATTTTTGCTTAACTACATTCCCTGTCGGTACCCTTTTCTCTTCTTTTAACGGGACCTTTGCGCTTCCGACATAAAATACTCTTCCCATGACAACCGCATTAGATGCGAACTTTAACACCGGCTTATTTTCTTCTACTATAAGCCCGCTTATAAGCGTATCCCCTTTTTTTACAGTCTGGCCGACCTCAACTTCTGCCCTGCCAGAGTACACCTTTATTTCATCGATAAGCGCATCCTTAGTCGATATTATATTGCTGACAGCCTTTTCCCTAAGATCCGGCGGCATTATGTTTTCTTTAAGCGTTATAACTAGCTTAACTCCCTCAAACTCTGCACCGGCATATGCTATCTCATCATTTTGGATTATAAGTTGGTTTTCTAATTTGTCTAAGTCTATATCTGCTTTTTTCGTGCCTTTCTTTATGCCCATAGCATTTACCTGTTCCCAGATAGTATCCGACCTGACTGTTTCAAGCCCGTTTATATCTATCTCCCAAATAAACCCGGATAAATAAAGGACCGCGATTACAAACAACATTAAAAAAGCAACTAAAAAAACGCGCTTTTTACGGCGGCGCGCTGCATATACCACGCCTTTTTTAGAAATCACTTCAACTTCAAATTTCTTTTCTTCGGAAAGTTTTAAAAGCCGCTTTATGTGATATGAAGGTACGGAAGCCTCTATGACCGTATACTTTTTGCGCTTGACGTTTTTTAATGTGATTCCCGCTTCAAGTGCGGCATTTAACACTTTTTCAAGTGATAAACCGATTATATTGACATGTACGCACCCAATGACGTTATAAATTAGTTCCGATAAATTCATACCCCTACCTTTTTATCAAAAACAATACTTTTTATTTCCCCGTTAATTGCTATATCGTCCCTTTGCAAATTTTCCAGCGTCAGTTTTTCGCCGCTTATTAAAATGCTTATATTTTTGCTGTCTATCCTGATACTTTTTTCAGTATATTCCTTTATCCCACTATGGTTTTCTATTAAGATCTTATTATCGTCTAGCGAAACCATCCTTACGCTTTTATATACCACTTCCTCTGAAAGTTCCAATATGTTTTTATGCTTTTTTTCCCTCTTTTTGTCCTTTTTAACGTTACCCACCGCTTAAATTCCTCCGTAAGTTATTTTATGTTTTTTAAATTTAAAAAAGACGTTTTTAACAAAAGTGGTCTTGATACTAAACTTAAAAACAAATATAATGGTATGGTAGTTTCATATATTTTAGGAGAGAACAAAAACAAATGTCTGATTGTATCTTTTGCAAAATAATAAAAGGTGAAATACCAAGCAAGAAAGTATACGAGGACGATAAAGTATACGCATTTTATGATATAGACGCAAAAGCGCCAGTGCATGTACTTATAGTCCCAAAAGTGCATATACCTTCTGTAAACGAACTAAATGAAAACAATGTATCCGTACTGCCCTATGTAATGCTTGCCGCTAAGAAAATAGCTAAAGACTTAAATGTCGATAAAGGCGGATACCGCATAGTCATAAACACCGGGAAAGATGCCGGGCAGACTGTGCCGCATATCCACTTCCATATGCTCGGAGGGCGGGACTTAGCTTGGCCTCCAGGCTAATTTTACAGTTGACAAAAGCATGCTAAATTTTATATAATACATAAGTCTTATGTAGCCCCTATTTACTTAAGACATTATTTACCGCTCACTACGAGAGGAGGGGAGAAAATGCCTGAGATACGCGTAGGAGAAAACGAAACACTTGAAAATGCTCTTAAGAGATTTAAGAGAAAGTGCGCCAAAGAAGGTGTTATAGCCGAAACAAGAAAGCGCGAATACTATGAAAAACCAAGTGTTAAAAGAAAGAAAAAGGCAGAAGCCGCGAGGAAAAGAAAACACTAAACTCTTTTCTTAAATTAATTTATGCAAAAAATTACCTGTCCATATTTAATATAGACAGGTTTTTTATTTTCTTTTAATGTAAGCTTTTATATGCGGTCCGTTAATGCTTCACCGTCTTTAGCACCTTTAATAACGACAGGGATTATCTCGTTTTCCTGCCCGTTAATATGAGTTAAAATATACCTTCTTAAATAGCCTTTGCCGCCCTGCTCTATAAGCACCTGCTCTCTTTTGCCGGTAAGGCCTTTTATAAACTCTTCACTCACACTTTTTGCCACTGAAATAGCTTTTGCCGCACGCAGCGCACGAACATTTTTGGGGACCTTGCCCTCAAGCGAGGCTGCATACGTCCCTTCCCTTTCAGAATATGGGAATACATGTACTCTTGCAAAGCCTATTTCTTTTATGAAATCAAGCGTTTTTAAAAACTCCTCTTCGCTTTCACCAGGAAAACCTGTGATCACGTCCGTCGTTATCGCCGGCATATCAAAATACGTTTTTAAACAATCTGTGTATTCTTTATATTCTAAAGCCGTATATTTTCTTCTCATACGCATAAGCGTCTCGTCGCTTCCGCTTTGAAGGGATAAGTGAAATTGCTCCATTAAATTAGGCAGCTTAGAAATACGTTTTATTTCCTCTTTATTAATCCCCCACGGATGGAGCGACCCTAAGCGCACACGGGCAATCCCGGTATCCGCTACCGCTTCAATTACATCCGCCAAACGCTTGCCATCCCTGTTATACGAATCTATATGTATGCCTGTTATGACTGCTTCCTTTATACCTAAATCCCTAAGCATCTTAGCCTCGTTAACGATAGACTCAAGCCTCCTCGAACGGGATTTCCCTCGTACATACGGTATTATACAGTAGCTGCAGAAGTTGTTGCAGCCTTCCTGTACCTTTATAAGCCCCCGCGTACGCTCCATCGGCAGTGCCGACATCTCTTCAAAATCATCAACTTCAAGGATATTCTCTATATTATTTGAAGCCTCTTTTATGCTTTTGATTATGTTCTTTCTGTTGTTAGTGCCTACAACTATGTCCGCACCCAGTTCCATGGCCGTATCTTTGTCTCTTTGCGCCATACACCCGGCTACCACGATCTTTGCCCCTTTATGCTCTCTTCTTATGCGCGAAATGGTCTGGCGGGATTTTCTGTCTGCCTCGGCAGTTACTGTGCAGGTGTTTATTATATATAAGTCCGCTTCCTCGCCTTTGCCGGCAAGCTCAAAGCCCTCGCTCTTTAGGCTTTTAAAAAACGCTTCTGAATCGTATTGGTTTACTTTGCAGCCAAGCGTAATTATACGGGCCTTCATCCCATTTCTCCCTTTTCATACATAATAGCGCAAATGGCAGCAAGAGAAGCTGTCTGCGTCCTTAAAATCCTTTTCCCAAGAGTAACGCAGCGAGCGCCGTTTTCGCAAAATAACTTTATCTCCGCCTCTTCAAAACCGCCTTCCGGGCCAATTATTATGCCTATATCCCGTGCAAAAGCGTGTTCCTTTAATATGTTCTTTATAGAGGCTGTTTTCTCTCCCTCATAGCAGACAAAAGCTAAATCATGTTTTTTAATTGAATCCGCTACTTCATTAATACTCATAATGTGCGCAATGTCCGGCATATCACCTCTGCCGCACTGCTTAACCGCACCTTTTAAGACTTTATTTAGTCTCTCCAAATTATCTTCCGGGCGTTTTACACAGCGTTTTGATATAAACGGGCGAAAATGTTTAACGCCAAGCTCAACTCCATGCTTTAGTATGTCTTCCATCTTATCCGATTTTGGATAAGCCTGATAAAGGGTAACAGCTACTGTTACACCCTTAACTTCCTTTTTCTCAAGTATAGAAAAATCGCCGGCAATAATATCGCGGACTAAAAGAGTATACTCCCCTTCATCCGTTAATGCGGCGATTAGTTCTCCATTTTTTATCCTTAAGACTTTCATATGCGCAGCTTCTTCAGGTGAAAAAACTACGTTTCCATCTTCTATCTTTGCAAAAAACCTATGCATTGTCTTTTCTCTTTGCGGTTATAACTCGCCATTCTCCCATCTCGTCAGTATCTAGTATATCAAATCCATTTTCATTAAGAGAAGTAATTACCTCATCCATCCGGTCAGCGATTATGCCTGATACTATATAAGTTCCGTCTTCTTTTAAAAACGGTTTTATTGTTTTATTTAACTTAATAATTATATCCGCAATTATATTAGCTACTATTACGTCTGCCTTAAAGCTAGGCGTATTCTTTAATAGATCTGATTTTATAACCTTTATGCTACTGTCAAAACCATTTATCTCAATGTTTTTTTTAGCGGCGTCTATACTTGCCGTATCCCTGTCCAGAGCGTAAATATCTTTCGCGCCGAAATTTGCAGCAGCAATAGCCAAAATACCAGACCCACAGCCGATGTCGGCCACTGTATCACCTTTTTTAACATGCTTTTTAAGCGCTTTTATACAAAGTTTAGTGGTCTCATGCGTACCTGTACCGAATGCCATCCCGGGGTCTATATTTAAAACTATACTCCCGGCAGGTGCATCAAAATCTGCCCAGGTGGGTTTTACAAATATATCGCCTTCAACGCTAAAAGGCTTAAAATATTTTTTCCAGCTATTTGCCCAGTCTAAATCGTTTACTTTTGAAGTATTAACATTGAGGCTGCCTAAATCAAACTCAAAGACGCTTTCACGTATCTCATCCAAACGGTTTCTAATAAAACTCATAACGTCTAAAATCTTTTCATCGTCTGCAAAATAGGCGCTGACTAAACTCTCACCGTCTTTTAAATCTTTCTTTTCATCCAAGGCAATGCAATCGTCATCTATCTTCGGGTCGGTATTATCTCTAATCACGACACCTGCAGCGCCGGCTTCAAGCAATACCTCGGATACTGCGTCTTCAGCCTGAAAAGTGGTTTTTATTAAAACCTCTATATAATCCAAAATTACCTTCCTCCAAAAGAATCCTTTACCTTTTCAAAAAAGCTCTTTTCTTGTCCGGTAGACCCAAATCTTTCTAAGATCTGCTTTTGCTCATTTGAAAGTTTCTTTGGCACCTCTACGTTGACCTTTACGTATAAATCTCCATACTTACTGGTACGCAGATGCTTCATGCCTTTGCCTTTCATCCTGAATATTGTTCCTGTCTGTGTCCCTTCCGGTACGTGGTATTTTATTTTGCCTGTCATCGTCGGCACTTCGATATCTCCTCCAAGAGCCGCAAGCGTAAATGGTATGGGAACGTCTAAATAAAGGTTTGCGCCTTCCCTCTTTAAATACCTGTGCGGGCGGACTGTTATATAGATATAAAGGTCTCCTGCCGGCCCTCCGCTTTTGCCTGGTTCTCCTTCTCCTGAAAGAGTTAATGCCTGACCTGTATCTATGCCTTCCGGTATTTTTACCGATATTTTTTTAGCCTTATTGACTGTTCCTTTCCCATGGCAGGTCTTACACGGTTTTTCTATTATAGATCCTTCTCCGTGGCATACAGGACATGTAGTCACATTTACGAAATTGCCAAAAGGCGTACTGCTTTGCTGGCGGATCTGTCCTGTTCCGCCACAGCGTTCGCAGGTCTTTTTATTGCTGCCCGGTTCAGCACCGGAGCCTTTGCAAGTTCCGCAGGTCTCATCTTTTGTTATCTCTATATTTTTACTCGCACCAAAATACGCATCTTCAAAGGATATAGTCATGTTATACCTTAAGTCCGCACCTCTTGCAGGCCCGCGCCTTTTGGAGCTGCCAAACCCGCTGTCTCCGTTAAACCCGCCGAAAAAAGATTCGAATATATCGCCAAAGCCGCTGGTATTAAACCCGCCGCTAAATCCGCTCGTATCAAAACCTCCGCCTCCGCCATAACCGGCATTTGGGTCAAATGCCGCATGGCCGAATTGGTCATATTGGCTCTTTTTCTGTTCGTCGCTTAACACCTGGTAGGCTTCGTTGGCTTCTTTAAACTTAGCTTCCGCCTCAGAATTACCCTTGTTGGTATCCGGATGATACTTCTTTGCAAGTTGTCTATATGCTTTTTTTATTTCTTCTTGGGTAGCGCTCTTGCTTACGCCAAGAACCTCATAGTAATCTTTTTTCGCCAAAACCGATACCACCTTTAATCATAAAGCTTTTTTAAGTTCATTTAACGGGCATGTAAAAACATGCCCGTTAAACTCTTTGGCTTAAAAACCATTTTCCTCTTTTAAAAAGCCTTATTTCCCTTCTTTATCGTCTTTAACTTCTTCGTATTCGGCGTCTACTACGTCATCAGCACCTGTACCCGCAGACGCATCTGCCTCTGGATTAGGTCCTGCACCTGCGCTTTGAGCCGTGTTAGCCTGGCTCTGATATACTTTGCCGAATGCATCGTATGAAACCTTAGAGAGTTCGTCGCTGGCTGTTTTTATAGCTTCGGTATCATTACCGGAAAGCTGCTTTTTAACGTTCTCTATCTTTTCTTCTATCTTAGCCTTATCTTCAGCCGATACTTTGTCACCTAAATCTTTTAGCGTCTTTTCTGTATTATAGCAAAGTGCATCGGCCGTATTTCTGGCTTCTACTTCTTCTTTTCTCTTCTTATCTTCTGCAGCAAACTGCTCTGCTTCTTTAACGGCCTTGTCTATTTCTGAATCTGTTAAATTAGTTGAGGCAGTTATAGTTACATCCTGCTGGTTGCCTGTTCCCAAATCTTTCGCAAATACATGTACGATACCGTTTGCATCTATGTCAAACGTAACTTCTATCTGCGGTACGCCCCTTGGAGCTGCCGGTATTCCGCTTAAAGTGAAACGGCCGAGTGTCTTATTATATGCCGCCATCTCACGTTCGCCCTGTAAAACATGTATTTCAACGCTTGTTTGGCCGTCTGCCGCTGTTGAGAATATCTGGCTCTTCTTTGTAGGAATAGTAGTATTCCTGTCGATAAGCCTTGTCATTACACCGCCCATGGTCTCAATTCCTAATGAAAGCGGTGTTACGTCTAGCAACAATACGTCTTTTACTTCGCCGCCCAAAACGCCGGCCTGTATAGCCGCGCCTACCGCAACACATTCATCCGGGTTTATGCCCTTATAAGGATCTTTACCCGTTATACCCTTTATCTTTTCCTGAACCGCAGGTATCCTCGTTGAGCCGCCGACTAATACTATTTTAGCGATATCGTCTTTACTTACACCTGCATCTGACATTGCCTTCTTTGTCGGCTCTACAGTCATTTCAACTAAATCTGAAGTTAATTCGTCGAACTTAGCTCTGGTAAGTGTTAATTCAAGATGCTTAGGGCCGCTTGCATCTGCCGTTATGAACGGAAGATTTATGTTTGCGGTAACTACGCCGGATAACTCTATCTTAGCTTTTTCTGCCGCCTCTTTTAAGCGCTGCATAGCCATTTTGTCCGATCTTAAATCTATACCTTCAGACTTCTTAAATTCATCTGCCATCCAGTCTATGATTTTCTTATCGAAATCGTCACCGCCTAAACGGTTGTTTCCGTTAGTAGCCAAAACCTCTATGACGTTGTCACCGATTTCAAGTATGGATACATCAAAAGTACCACCGCCTAAATCGTAAACCAAAATCTTTTCGTCTGCGTCTTTGTCAAGCCCATATGCTAAAGATGCAGCTGTAGGCTCGTTGATTATCCTTAAAACCTCAAGCCCGGCTATTTTTCCTGCGTCTTTTGTTGCCTGACGCTGTGAATCCGAAAAATATGCAGGGACTGTTATAACAGCCTGGGTTACCTTGCTACCAAGGTATGCCTCAGCATCTGTTTTTAATTTCTGAAGTATCATTGCAGAAATCTCCTGCGGTGTATATTCCTTATCGTCTATTTTGACTTTTCTGTTAGTTCCCATATCCCTCTTTATAGAAAGAATAGTTCTATCTGGATTGGTAATGGCCTGGCGTTTTGCTATTTGGCCTACCAAACGTTCACCCGTCTTAGAAAATGATACTACAGACGGTGTTGTTCTTGCTCCTTCTGCATTGGGTATTACAACAGGCTCTCCGCCTTCCATAACAGCAACACAGGAGTTTGTTGTTCCTAAATCGATACCAATTATTTTACTCATTTTAAATTCCTCCTAGTTATATACAAAAATTTTAATTTTTACTTTTTTACTCACTAACTTTAACTTTGCTATACCGAACGACTTTGTCTCCAAGCATGTATCCCTTTGAAAAGACTTCGGTTATCGTATGCGGTTCTATCCCTTCTTCACAAGGTGCAGCCATAACTGCTTCGTGAAAGTGCGGGTCGAACTTTTCTCCAAGTGCGGGTGTTTCCTTTAATCCCGCTTTTTTAAGTATGTCGTATAACTGGGTTAAAACCAGCTCCATTCCTTTAACAAAAGCATCTTCCCTGTTTAGGTCTGCGCTTAGTGCACGCTCAAAGTTGTCTACCACCGGAAGTATCTCAAAGATGATGTCCGCCTTAGCGGCGCTCATCGCTTCTGATACCGCCATTTTATTCCTCTTTCTAAAATTATCAAAATCCGCTCGTTCCATCTGAAGGTTTCTTAGGTATTTATCCTTCTCAGCTTCAAGGTCTGCCACCTTTAAAAGCGTTTCATTTAACTTGTCGCTTAAATCCTCATTATCAGCTAAATCCTCTAAAGCCTCTTCTCCTTCGGTTCCCTCTACTTCAACTTCTTCCGCAACGTTCTTTTCTTCTTCAACTAAATCCTCTTCTTGATTTTTCTTTTGTTCGTTAAAATCCTCTTTTAAAATTTCTTTCAAATCCTCTTTCACCTTATCATTCATCTTTAAATCCTCTTTTCGTCAGGCTTATTTATCTTCTTCAATAAAGCTTGATAAAATACTGTTTAAACTTCCACCTATATGGTTTAACACCGAGATGACCTTCGCATAGTCCATTCTGGTAGGCCCGATAACTCCAAAGGACCCTAGCGGCTTCCCCCCTATTTTATAAGTCGCAGTGACTATGGATACATCCTTTAACTGGTCTGCTTCATTCTCCTGGCCTATGCTAATGCAAAACTCCATCTTAGTTGCCTTTTTTAACATATCATAAAGTATATCTTTAGTTTCTAAAACCCGCATCAGGCTCTTGGCCCGGTCAAAATCCTGAAAATCAAAATTTTTAAATATATTTTCTGCACCGCTTAATACAATGCTTTTTTCATTCTCACGTTTTTCAATACAACTAATAGCGTCCCTTAAAAACTTAATATGCAGCTTTATCTCCTCGTTAAGGTGATTTTCTATGTAATTCCTTGCCTCACAAAGCGTCATATTATACGTATTTTGCGTCATCATATTAGATAACATAGTTAAATATCCTTCATCGATATCCGGCGGGATACTAATAACGCTTTCCCTGACAAGCCCAGTAGACGAAATTATCAAAAGCAGTGCTTTTGTCTCGCTTATCCTAACGAGCTGTATATTCCTTATAATTATATTGTCAAGCTGCGGAGCTAAAACCATAGATATATGTTTAGTTGTGTCAGATATTATATCTGCCGCACTTTCAACCACATCGTCTATCTGGTTTTGCCTCATAGCAAAATAGCCTTTTATGCTTTCTTTTTCTTCTTTAGTCAGCTTTACCGTATTCATTAATTTATTTACGTATAAACGATAAGCCTTATCAGAAGGTATCCGCCCCGCAGAAGTATACGGCTGCTCTAGAAATCCAAGTTCTTCTAAATCCGCCATCTCATTCCTTATAGTTGCAGAAGAAAAATTGAATCCCGGCTTTTTAGATACAGTTCTAGAACCAATGGGCATCCCCGTAGTTATATATCCATCAATTATTATTTTTAATATGGCAAGCTTTCTATCACTTATCTCCATGCCGGCCTCCATTGTTAGCACTCTGCAAAGGAGAGTGCTAATCTATGATATAAAAATATATCATCTTGTATATTTTGTCAATACATTAAAATCAATATTTTATAAAATATTAAAAAAATTTACCAATTAGAGTATTTTGAAAGTCAAATCCTGCCAAAGTTGGAGATGCGCTTTTGTCATTAACCACTAAAAGCCCTTGGCTTACGCTTTTTTCTATTGCATCTTTAAATTTATCCTTAAAATCTACCTTAAATTTCTCAAAAAAGTCTTCAAAGATTATACCTTTTTTAAGTCTTAGATTAAGCATCAAATATTCTTTTAAAATATCTTCATCTGTTAAAAAGCATGTAAATCCTTCATCCTCATAGCTGCCTTTTAGATATCTATATAAATCCCGCGTGTTTTGCCGCCTTATATGCCCGTTTTCTGTAAATAAAAGTGAGTGCGCGGCAACTCCAAGCCCCAGGTACTCTCCGCCCTCCCAATAGACCAGATTATGAGCACACTCATAGCCCTTTTTTGCAAAGTTAGAGGTCTCATACTGTAAAAAACCGTTTTCTTCTAAAGTACTGACTGCCAGATGGTACATTTCCCTGTCTAAGTCCTCATCTGTAACCTTATACTTTTCATACATCGGAGTGCCTTCTTCAAGAGTCAAAGAATATGCGGAGACATGCTTTAACCCTAACTTAACGATTTTTTTAAGTGTATCTTTAAAGCTTTTTAAACTTTGCCCCGGCACGCCGAACATTAAATCTGTAGATATATTTTTAAAACCAGTATCAAATGCCAAAGAAATACTAGCTAAATAATCTTCAAAAGTATGTATCCGCCCTAAAGTTTTTAAAACCCCGTTATCTGCAGACTGAAGGCCTAAACTCAATCGGTTTATATTAAGTGAAATATACGTTGAAAGCTTACCTATATCAAGTGTACCTGGGTTTGCTTCCAAAGATATTTCGGCGTCTTTTTTAACATCAAATAATTTAAATATTCCGCTCATCAATTTAGAGATATCTTTTTCATCTAAAATAGACGGAGTTCCTCCGCCTATAAATATGCTTTTTACTTTTTTATTTGAAAAACTGGCCGACTTTTCTTCTGCTTCTTGTAAAAGCATGTCTATATATTTAGAAATATTTTCATGCTGAGTAAAAGAAACAAAATCACAGTATGCGCATTTTTTTACGCAAAAAGGTATATGAACATACAAGCTTATTTCGCTCATTTGTTAAGCTTTAAAACGGACATAAACGCTTCGGATGGAAGCGATACACTACCTACCTGACGCATCCGTTTTTTGCCCTCCTTTTGCTTTTCTAAGAGCTTTTTCTTTCTCGTTATATCTCCGCCGTAACACTTAGCAAGAACATCTTTTCTCATAGCCTTAACTGTTTCCCTGGCTATTATCTTTCCGCCGATAGCCGCCTGTATAGGTATTTCAAACATCTGGCGCGGGATTACATCTTTTAATTTTTCGGCTATCATGCGCCCGCGTTCATATGCCTTGTCCCGGTGCACTATTATTGAAAGCGCATCGCATACCTCTCCGTTTAAAAGCATGTCCAGTTTAACCAGGTCGCTTTTTACATAACCTTTTATATCATAATCAAGCGATGCGTATCCGCGCGTTTTCGATTTTAATATATCAAAGAAATCGTAGATTATTTCGTTTAATGGTATCTCGTATTTTAAAAGCACACGTGTTTTTTCAAGGTATTCCATATCTTTAAAAACGCCACGCTTTTCTTTGCAGACTTCCATTACCTGCCCTACATATTCATCCGGCGTATAAACAGATACGTTCGCGATAGGCTCCTCCATATAGTCTATTACGCTTACATCCGGTAGGTTAGTAGGGTTATCCACTTTTATAAGCTCCCCGTCTGTTTTTAAAATATTGTAGCTGACAGATGGCGCCGTTGTTACCAAATCTAAGTCGAATTCACGCTCTAGACGCTCCTGTATTATTTCCATGTGCAGTAATCCTAAAAACCCGCACCTAAAGCCAAACCCCAATGCAGACGACGTATCCGGTTCGCAGGTTAAGGAAGCATCGTTTAACTGAAGTTTTGAAAGTGCATCCCTTAGATCATCATATCTTGCGCCGTCGGCAGGATATATGCCGCAAAAGACCATAGACGTAACTTTTTTATATCCTGGTAAAGGCTTACTCACTCCGTTCTCAGCATTGGTTATAGTATCGCCGACACGTGTATCCGCAACATTTTTTATGCTCGCGCAGACGTAGCCTACGCTCCCTGGAGTAAGTTCCTTTATAGTTACCTGTGATGGAGAAAAAATTCCGACTTCAGTTACTTCAAATACTTTATTGGTAGCCATAAAACGGATTAAATCCCCCTCCTTTATACTACCGTCAAAAACTCGGACGTAGCTTATCGCACCACGATAATTATCGTAATACGAATCAAACACCAAGGCACTTAGTTTATTCCCATCAGATTTCGGCGGCGGCAGGAACTTAACAACGGCCTTTAGTACATCGTCTATCCCGATGCCTTCTTTTGCGCTTATCCTCGGTGCCTCCGACGTGTCTATCCCAAGAACGTCTTCTATTTCCCTGCATACTTCGTCCGGCCGGGCAGAAGGCAGATCTATCTTGTTTATAACCGGCAAAATCTCTAAATCATTGTCAAGCGCTAAGTATACGTTTGCAAGCGTCTGCGCCTCAATACCTTGTGTAGCATCTACAACGAGTATGGCCCCTTCGCAGGCGGCAAGGCTTCTTGATACCTCATACGTAAAATCCACATGCCCTGGAGTATCTATCAAGTTAAACTCATATTCAACCCCGTCTGCAGTATAAAACATACGCACTGCCTGCGCTTTTATAGTTATGCCCCTCTCACGCTCCAAATCCATAGTGTCTAGAAGCTGCTCAGTCATATCTCTTTTGGCAACTGTTTGAGTAGCCTCAATCAACCTGTCTGCCAATGTTGATTTACCGTGATCTATATGAGCTATAATGCAAAAATTCCTAATGTTTTTTAAATCCATTTAATTTCTCCAAATGTTAATCTGTGTTCAATATATTTTAATACAAGCATCCTTAAAAAAGCAAACAAAAAATACGGGTTTACCTAAATAAGCCCGTATTTAAAATACTTTTAAATTAAATGTTTTTTCTAAGCTCATTTGCTATTTCGTCTATGAACTCAGATGTGTTGACTGTGCGGATGTCAGCAAGCGTAGACATTACTGATAAATCCTTTGTCATTATCCCTTTTTCTATCGTGTCGATACATGCCTTTTCAAGCTTTAAGGCGAAAGCAGCAAGTTGCTCATTGCCGCCTAATTCTCCGCGTTTTTTTAGTGCGCCTGTCCATGCAAAAATCGTCGCTACTGAATTCGTAGAAGTTTCTTCTCCGTTTAAGTGCTTATAGTAATGCCTTGTAACGGTACCATGGGCCGCCTCATATTCATAATTACCGTCCGGCGATACCAAAACAGATGTCATCATAGCAAGGCTGCCATATGCTGTTGCCATCATATCCGACATGACATCTCCATCGTAGTTCTTAAGTGCCCATATAAACCCGCCGTGGCTTCTTATAACGCGTGCAACAGCATCGTCTATAAGCGTATAGAAGTATTCTATTTCATTTGCTTTAAATTTTTCTTTGTATTCGCTTTCATACATTTCGGCAAAAATGTCCTTAAACCTATGGTCGTATATCTTTGAAATAGTATCTTTAGTTGCGAACCACAGATCCTGCTTCGTCGAAAGAGCGTACTCAAAACAAGTTTTTGCAAAACTTTTTATGGATTTTTCGGTATTATACATCGCAAGCACTATACCGCCTTCATCATCGAAATCAAAGACCTCTTCTTCAACATCCTTATCCCCATATGATAAAACCAGCTTGGCCTTTGCGTTTGGCTTTGCTATCATTTCGGTATCTTTATATATATCTCCATAGGCATGACGTGCTATCGTAATGGGTTTAGTCCAATTTCTGACAAAAGGCTTAATCCCGTCAACAAGTATCGGCATGCGGAAAACCGTTCCGTCTAGTACTGCACGGATAGTTCCGTTGGGGCTTCTCCACATTTTCTTTAATCCATATTCACTAACACGCTGCGCATTTGGCGTTATCGTTGCGCATTTTACGCCCACGCCTAACTCTTTGATGGCATTGGCCGCATCAAGTGTTACCTGATCTTCCGTTTTATCACGGTTTTTAAGGCTTAAATCATAATACTTCGTATTTAACTCAATAAAAGGACTTATAAGACGTGTTTTTACCATATCCCACATTATTCTGGTCATTTCGTCTCCGTCCATCTCCACTATGGGATTTGGCATAGCAATTTTTCGCATTTTATTTCCCCTTTTCTTTATAAAAGCCACTAATAATTTTACTTGATTTAACTTTAAAATTCAATATTTAAGTTCATATAAATAAATTTTGAAAGATATTTGTTGTAAAATTGTAAAAGTCTGTTATAATAATATCTAAAGATGTTTTAAACATCGGGATTACTTGTTTTTGATTTTTTTCCACCTTCATAAATGGTTTGGATACTTCAAAAATTAAGATCCAATATTTCATGGAGGTTATCTATATATGCCAGACAAAAAGCTTATCTGCAAAGACTGTAATGAGGAGTTTATCTTCACAGAAGGCGAACAGGAATTTTATCGTGAAAAAGGTTTTGAAAATGAACCACAAAGATGTCCTGCCTGCCGTCGTGCAAGAAAACAGCAGAGAAACAACAGGAATTACGACAGAAGGTAAAAAATCAATTTATAAAAAAACACACCTAAAGGTGTGTTTTTTTATGCTTCGTTAAGCTCGCTATCTAAATTTTCTATTTGTTTTTGCATTATATACGCATGCTCTATCGGCAAAACATAATAATTTCTTCTGACTCCCATTTTAATAAAACCGGCAGCTTCATACATCTTGATAGCATTTTCGTTGCTCTGCCGTACTTCTAATGACATCATTTCAATACCGTTTTTAATTGCAGTCTCCAAAAGCTTTTTTAAGATTGCTTTTCCGATACCATGCAGGCGGTAAGAAGGCTTAACTGCTATATTAGTTATATGCCCTTCGCCCAATATCATCCACATGCCACCGTAAGCTACGATCTCGCTGTTTACCTCGGCTACAAAATATGCAGTTAAATTGTTTAAAAATATATCAGTAAAAAGAGAATCAAAAGACCACGGCATGGAAAAAGACTGTTTCTCTATTTTGTTTATATGGCTTATATCAAAAAGGCGCGCACGCCTAACCAATATATCTAAATCCATCAAACCAAATCCTCGTCTTTATTATCAAGGTTACGTTCTGCCTGCGTCTTTTTTACATATACAGGCGTTAAATCGTAAAAACTTATAGTCTTGCCTTCGTTTATTTTATTAAAGGCTATACTAATAATAGATGATGCCCTGTTGTATCTCATTCCTTTTTTTGCAAAATAAGCGTTTTCTTTAAATACTTCCTTTATCTCCTCTTCGTTTACATCAGCGCCATCGCCTAAAAAAAGCGTCTTCACCTTTGGCATGTTTAAGAGTAATTCACTTACTAGATAAGCTTCTGTATCCGTTATCCTCTTTATTTCATCAGCATTTGATTCAAAAGTAGCGCTGTATACTTCTCCGTGCCTTGCATCTATCATAGGGCATATGCGCCCTTCAAACAGCACCCCGTTTTGCGCCAAAGCTTCTAGCGTATCAACAGCAACACATGCCTTTTTTCCTGCCTGTGCAAATGCCTTTACCGTAGCCACACCGATCCTAAGCCCGGTAAAAGAGCCTGGGCCAACTGTACAAGAAAAAGCGTCTATATCTTTTATATCAAGACAGGCCTTTTTTAAAATGCTGTCTACCATCGGCATAAGCCCTGTTGAATGTGTTTTATTTACATCGCTATACTCTTCCGCTAATATTTTGTCATCTTTCGAAACCGCACATGTAAGTACGCTTATAGAAGTGTCAATCGCAAGTATATACATCTTTTAAAACCTCAAAAAATTCTTTTTCCCTTAAAATGTCCTTACAGTAAAAAGAAATCTCCCTGTCATCTTCCTTTTTCCCTCTCGCAATGCTTATAAATAAAGCATCGTTTCTAAAAATACCGCTTGCCTTTTTAGCCCACTCTATAACTGTAATACCGTCATCCAAAATGTCTAAGATGCCTATTTCATAAAGTTCATCAGCATCGTTAATCCTATAAAGGTCTAAGTGGTTAAATTTAAAGTTTTCGCCTTCATACTGGCGAAGGATTGTAAATGTCGGGCTTAGTATATTCCCTTTTATTTTAAGTCCGGCTGCGATTCCGCGTGTAAAAACTGTTTTTCCTGCCCCTAAGTCTCCATCCAATGCTATAACGTATCCGTTTTTAAGAGCTTTCGCACACGTTTTGCCGATATCCTGTGTCATTTCCTCGCTTGAAGAAGTTATTTTAAACACCTTTTAGCTTCCCCTTTTTCCCCTGTTACTTTTCCTCAAAAACTACATTGCCGTCTATTAAAACCATTTTAACACGGCTGCTTATATCAAGCGGTGGGCCATTAAAGATTACTAAGTCTGCATCCTTGCCAGCTTCTATACTGCCGACTCTATCCTCTAATTCACAGCACTTAGCCGCATTTATAGTTACAGATTCAAGTGCAGTCTTTTCATCTAACCCTTCTTTTACAGCAAGTGCTACGGAAATAAGTATGTGCTGAATCGGTATCACCGGATGATCTGTCATAATTGCAAACGGGATGCCATTTTCCGCCATGATCTTTGGTGCGGCAAAGGTTAAGTTTTTAAGTTCTATCTTTGCCCTTTCCGTAAGAAGCGGCCCTAAAATCACCTTTGCACCGCTTTTTTTGACGTATTCCGGTATCAAATACCCCTCCGTACAATGATCTATTGAAAGTTTTAAATTAAATTCCCTTGCTATTCTTATTGCAGTTAAAATATCATCTGCTCTATGTGCATGTGCTTTGACCATCAGTTCTCCGGTTATAGCCGGCAGCACTGCTTCCTTTTTAAAATCCTTTTCCGGTGGGTCCTCTTCTTTTTTCTTGGCTCTATCTATGCTTTTTTTATATTCCTGTGCTTCTGTAAGAGTCTGTCTTAACATAGCTGCCGTCGCCATCCTCGTCATAGGGCTTTTTTTCTCCTCGGAAAAAACCCTCTTCGGATTTTCGCCGAAAGCCACTTTAAGTGCGGCAGGTTGCTTTATTATCATCTCGTCAACGCTTGTCCCAACTGTCTTTAACGCTACAAACTGCCCCCCTATAACGTTTGCACTTCCGGGGCCGGTTACGACAGTGGTGACACCAGCATTCCTGGCTTCAGTAAATGCACGGTCGAATGGGTTGACCGCATCAATGGCCATAAGTTCCGGAGTCAGCGGTTCACACTCCTCATTGCCGTCTGCACCTTCAAAGTCCATCCCGTCTTCCCACATACCGATATGGCAGTGTGCATCTATAATCCCTGGCATAACTATTTTTCCGCTTAGGTCTATTACTTTGCAGCCTTCGCTTTCGATTTCGCCGGCGACTTTTGCAAACTTCCCATCCTTTATCAGAATATCCCCGCATTCATAATCTTTCCCCGCCATTGTTAAAATCTTAGCATTTTTTAAAAGTAGCATAAGTTTCTCCTTTTGTAGAACGTATCTATTTTGATTTTGATTTCTTTTCCTTCTTTTCTTCTATAGCTACCTCTTCGATAAAACCTTGCCCCAAGACCTCTTTAACTCCCGTAGTTATGACAAATGCGTTTTTATCTGTATTTTTAACTACGTTCTTCATCCTCTGGGCTTCTAGGTTATTTGTAACCACACTTAAAACTATATTTCTTTCCTGTTTTGTATACATTCCCTTTGCATAAATCATCGTTGCGCCACGGTTTGTATTTTTAATGATAGCTTCAGAAACCTCTTCTGCTTTTTCAGATATTATGAAAAACGCCTTGCCGGTTCTTAAGCCGTTTGTAACGAGCTCTACCAAATGCGAGCTTATATAAAGTGAAGCAACAGCATAAAGTGACTGCAGCGGTCCAAATACAATGGCTGCAGCGCTTATAACAAATACGTCTATTATAAATATAAACATGCCTACTGATATAAAAGAAAAGCGCTTGTTCAAGATTTTAGCAGCCATATCACTGCCACCGGTAGTAGCTCCGCCTTTTATGACAAGCCCTAAGCCTAAACCCATAAACGCCCCGCCATATAGCGTATCTAAAAACATATCGTTAGTAGCGATATCTATATTAATCAAATCAGTAAGCGCCGAAAATGCCAGGGTAGCAAACAACGTTTTTATGGTAAACGATGTTCCCATATCCTTAAGCCCTAATATAAAAAGCGGTATATTCAAAGCAAATATGGATACGCCAGGCGGTATTCCTACTACATAATATATTATAGTAGACAGCCCGCTTACCCCTCCGGCAGCTATCTTTGCAGGTATCAAGAAAACCTTTAATGCTACCGAGGCTAAAAACACTCCAAATGCTATTGCTAAAATCTCAAAGAATTTCTTTTTCAATTTATATATGTTCCTAAAACCTTATAATATGTATACCGCGAGGTATTCCCCCGCGGCTTTTAATATATCAACAAACGTTTTTAGGCTTTTAAAACACTCACTTTTAACGCTTCATCCAAATGACGCATCTGATCATCAGTCAACTTAAAAAGCCGTTTGCCAAGTCTTCTTTTGTCAATTGTCCTTATCTGTTCTAAAAGTATTACGCTTCTTTTTAGTATACCCTGACCATCAATTACAATATGCGTCGGAAGAGAGCTTTTTTTTATATTAGATGTGATCGCGGCTACAATAACTGTTGGACTATATTTATTGCCTACGTTATTTTGTATAATCACTACAGGCCTTTTTCCACCTTGTTCAGATCCAACGATGGGGTCTAAGTCCGCGATATATATTTCTCCCCTTTCAATCAATTATACCACCCCTATTAAATTAGTAAAGTGCATATACCATTGTATGTTTTAGTATATAAAAAGGTAACGTATAGTCTTATATCTTAAATAAGGCGCATATGTTTTAAGTATCACTTAATAACCAGGAGGTATCTTTTTTAATGGACTTTCATTCTATTTTAAATTCTATATATAAAATAGTTTGGGGCCCTCTAACAATATCTTTTGTTTTATTAATAGGTATTTTTTTTACATTCAAACTAAAAGGCTTTTGTTTAATACGCCTGCCCCATGCCTTTTCACTTCTATTTAAAAAAGAAAAAGATTTAAATGCCCGGGGAGAAATTTCTCCCTTTTCTTCTTTAATGGCCTCTCTTGCTTCTACCATCGGAATCGGGAACATAGCCGGCGTTGCAACCGCACTTACTTTAGGTGGGGCAGGCTCTATATTTTGGATGTGGATGACAGCTATATTCGGCATGGCTCTTAAATATTCCGAATGTGTTTTGGGCGTTAAATTCAGAAAAAAGGAGGAAGAATATATAGGCGGGCCAATGTACTCGCTAAAATACGGTGTTAAGGGTAAAAAGGGGACAATACTATCTATTGTCTTTGCATGTGCAACCGTAGCTGCGGCATTTGGGATGGGAAACGCAGTTCAGTCTAACACTATTGCAGATATATTTTCCTCTGTATGGGGCGTATCTCCGATAATCTGTGGGCTGTTCTTCTCCGTCCTGGTATTCCTGATAATCGGCGGAGGGATAAAAGGAATAACAAGAGTTACCGATAAAATAGTCCCTTTCATGTCGATATTTTATATATGTGCCGGGCTGTTCGTAATTTTTGTAAATTCAAATAATATACTTCCGGCACTTAATGAAATATTCACTAACGCCTTTAGCTTTACTTCCGCTGCCGGTGGCATTGCAGGCGGTACGTTTGCGGCCGCTTTGAGATATGGTACCAGCCGCGGCGTCATGACACATGAATCCGGCCTTGGCTCTGCCTCTATAACAGCTGCCTGTACAAAAACGGAAGATCCGGCAAAACAGGGCCTGATAGGCATGACAGCCACTTTTATTGATACGATAGTTATATGTACCATCACCGCCCTTTGTATACTTACTTCAAACGTACCGTTAAACGAGGAGACCGGAGCGTTGCTCACACTCAGAGCATTTAGTACTGTCCTTCCTTCAGCAAACGAAATTTTAGCAATATCGACAACGATGTTTGCTTTTTCTTCTGTAATTGGCTGGGCATATTTAGGCGAGGTGGGTATGAGATTTTTATTAGGTGAAGAAAGTATTAACTTTTACCGTGTTTTTTTCTCTGTCATTGTAGCACTAAGCTGCCTTTTTTCCCTTGAGACTGTTTGGATGGTAGCAGACATCGCAAATGCATTTATGGTTATCCCAAACCTTATTTGTTTAATCTTACTTAGAAAAGTAATTTTTAAAGAAACATCTTTATATAAAAAAAGAAGCTTTAAAAAGCTTCTTTAAATACTTAAGTTTAACTCTGCCCGTACCTTATTATTTCATCGTCTTCATCAGCACAAAGGTCAGATACTCCTATGTATATCATGTCCGGCAAAGACCGCCCGTCGCAATGGTCTGCAATTTCATCTACCGGGTGATAAGCCAAAGGATTTCCTAAGAAACACATATTCGAAGAAATGCCCCCGTCTAAGTTATAAGCCAAAGTTGCGCCCTGCTCTAAAAACAATTCAGCGAATTCGGTAAGAGTTACGCCGACTGATATACCCGGCCGCCTGCCTTCTACCACTATTAAAATATAGTGGTCTTTATCTATATATCCTATCCCAGTTCTAGGGTTCCTGCTTCTTAAACGGTGCCTGTCAAGGCCTTCGGTCATCTGCCCGTCTTTTACAAGTGTTGGTCCAAATGAATACGTCATATTAACTCCCATGCCGAGTAGTTCCTGCCCTGTTACTTCACCAGGAGAATAGACCTTTAAGCTCCCGTCTGGCATAAAGGCAAGTGTATCTGCCTTGTTCTTTTCTACCTTGATTTCGCCTTCGCGGATTATTATCCCGAGCGTATTGTTTTTATTGTCTATATAAAAATCCCCGTTTATAGCAAGAACCGCACTATACTGCCTTGCAATTACATTAAGCCTTCTTCTGGAGTCAAAGTCCATGTTCGGAGTTCCGTGATTGGGGTATCCTGAAAAAAAGCTCTCGCCATTTCTTGTCCTGACATCTGCTACATAGTATCTGAGTGTCCTTTCCTTATCTACGCAGCGCGTAATCTCGACACTTAGATTTTTAGAGCTATAAGACATGTATGAATAATCATCTGCTACAAAATATTTTTCCTGGTCGCTAAAATATTTGTCATTTGGGTCAGGAATTGGGGTAGGAATTATATCCGGTTCAGGTAACACTATATCAGCTACATTAATGGCACCACTTGCAGCAGTGGTTTTCAAATATGAAGAAGAGGTGAATATGCCAAGTATTAATACTACGGTTATTAAAAACGATACTAAAAATTTTTTTAGCATATCTTCCGGCCCCTTTTAATTTAAAATTACCTGGACATTTTTTTAATAATATAGGGTATGTTGTTTATGGTATCTTTAGGCGTCATACTGTATTCGCCTTTTTTCTCAGAGGCTGCCTCCCCTGCTTTTCCGCATATGTGTGCCCCCAACACTGCCGAAAAGTGTGCGCCAAACCCCTGGGACATAAGCCCAGCTATAACGCCTGTTAAAACGTCTCCACTACCGCCTTTGGCCATTCCCGGGGTTCCGGCTAATATAATAGAAGCCTTATCTTTGCTGGCCACCACAGTGCTCGCACCTTTTAAAAGAAGTGTAACGTTATAATCAAGTGCAAATTGCTTTGCCAAAAACAACGGGTTTTTGATTATCTCATCTACGCTCAATCCGGTCAAACGAGAAAACTCCTTAGGATGCGGCGTTAAAACGATTTCTCCGCAAGCGTTTTTTAATAAATCTGGATTATGAGACAATATGTTTATCGCATCTGCATCTAAAACTTTTTTCAGCGGAAGAGATAATATTTTTTTCAATAAAGGCAAGAGACCTTTATCATATCCCATTCCCGGGCCTATCGCAGCAGCTGCTTTCCCTTTTAAAAATTCTTCTATATCTCCGATACTTTTAATGGAATACTTTCCGCCGTCTCCACTTATTTCCTTAGTTACTGCACCCGGCAGAAGTTTTGCATATATGCCCTGCACCTCTTTAAGCGTTCCTAAGCATACGACACCCGCACCGGCGGCCATAGCAGACTTTGCGCTGAAAGCCGCGGCACCCGTAAAGCCCTTTGATCCGCCTAATATTGCTAAGTATCCATAGTCTCCTTTGTTAGTATTCTTTTCTCTTTTAGGAAGTTTAAGCTCGTCACCGCTACTAAAAAACACTTCTATGTCACTTTCAGTGTCTGCAAATGCACCGATATTGGCAACCGTTAGTTTGCCTGCCATCTCCCTTCCTGGGTAGATAAGCTGCCCGGGTTTTGGGTATACAAAAGTTACCGTTTCATCTGCCTTAACCGCGCATCCAAGCACCTGGCCTGTATCTGCAGCGACACCAGAAGGCATGTCCACTGATATCTTATATGAAGATAAGCTGTTTATATATTCTATAACTTCTTTATATATACCCCTTACCTCACGGGAAAGAGATATTCCAAATATGGCATCTACAATTATGTCTTCCTTATCTATATTAATACTACTTAGGTCCTCTTTTATTTTTACTTTTAAAAGCGTGCCCTTATTTTCAAAGTAGCGCATATTTACTTTAGTGTCGGAATTTATTTTTGTATCGTCTCCTATTAATGCACATTGTACCGAAATACTACTTGCAGTAAGCTGCCTTGCTGCAGCAAACCCGTCTCCGCCGTTCCCTCCCGGGCCGCATAGAAAAAAGACTTTTCCACCGCTGTAAGCTTTTAAAACAGCCTCCGTTACAGAAAATGCCGCGTTTTCCATGAGTATGTTTGAGGATACTCCTTCGTTTACGAGGCTTTCATCTATTTTCTTTACATCATTAGCTAAAATAACTTTCATATTATCCCTCTATAACTGCAACCGCCGCTGTACTGTCTTCTGTATTTGTTATGCTTATAATTAAATTTTTACCCTGCATATTTAAGAAAGCTTCCTTAGCATTTCCGTAAAGCACAGCATATGGCTGGCCGCTTGTTTTTCTTAAAACCTCTATTTCATTAAAGTGAGTTCTGCTCATGCCAAGTGCAAGCGCTTTTATTACCGCTTCCTTCGCCGCAAAATTAGATGCTGCAGTAAGAGCTAAGTCTGCCCTTGAATTAAATAGTTCTATCTCTTTTTCAGTATATACCCTCTTTAAAAACCCCTCTTTTAAAACCGCATCTCTCATACGTCTTACTTTAACCACATCAATTCCTAAACCTAAAACCATAATAAACCTCTTATTTTAAAACCGCGTTTTGAATAGCGCGCGCAGCGACTTCTGATGTTAATGTAAGTATAGTTGTAAAGTCGCCTTCTGCCTCTTCTGTCGCCATTGCAAAAACAGTATCCCCGTCAAACATTGTATGTGAAGGACGAACGCTCATCGCTATTCCGTCTTGTCCTACCCGTGCCATTTTGTTTGCCTGTTCTTTTGTTAACTTAGCATTAGTAGCAACGACTCCTATAACTGTATTAGTATTTATTATCTTATTAACACTGCTGTTGTCTATGATAGCATCTACGCAGTTTATAAAATCCCCGTTTTCATTAGTCGCACCGGACAAAATCTTTCCTGTCCTATGGTCTATAACATCTCCTACCGCATTAACCACGAATACCGCTGCCACTATAACTCCGTTTTTAAGTGTGATAGATGCACTTCCTATACCGCCGCGCCCCGGCTTCCCTGCCATTTTCCCTACTCTGGCACCCGTTCCGGCTCCTACAAGGCCAAACTCCGGGCTCTCTCCCGCTGCCTTGCATGCGGCTATGCCCGCCTCAATATCAGGGTATGCAAAACTGCCTTCTTCTAAATCATATATAACAGCACTGCCGACTATCGGGACAACCCCTGCGCCGGTCTTCATGCCTTTGCCCATATCTGCTAAATACCTCATAGCTCCGCATGCAGCCTCAAGGCCAAATGCACTGCCGCCTGAAAGCATTATTGCATTAGCATGAGTTACCAAATTACACGGGCGCATCAAATCAGTCTCCCTCGTGCCTGGTGCGCTTCCGCGTACATCCACGCCGCAGACCGCCCCATTTTCCGCAATTATTACGGTACACCCGGTTTTTGCTTCGTTATCAGTATAGTGCCCCAGTTTTATAGCCGAAATGTCGGTAATGCTTCCGCTGTACATAGATTTAGTTTCCTCCCTTATATATAAATTTAATATTCATCTTCGTCTAGAGACAATATTTTAGATATTGTACTTGAATCAAACCCTTTTGACAATAGGAAACGCCATATCTTGTCCCTTACCTTTCTATCGGTTACGTCTCCATACCTATTTTTAACAGCTTCGTATGCTTTAGACGCATTTTCTCTCTCAGTTGCATCACTAAATGATTTAATTGCCTCGTTTGCCGTTTGCTTATCAATGCCTTTTTCAAGCATCTTGTTAAATGCTGCCCTTTTAGAAACGCCTTTTTTAATCAATTCTTCTAAAAAACTTGTTGCATAATCGTTATCATCTATGTATTTATATTCTATCAGTTTATCTATCGCACTTTTAATGCCTTTTTTATCAATTCCCTTTTTATTAAGATAATCTACAACTTGCTTTTTCGTATGGGGCATATTAGAAATATATTTTATCGCAAGGTCAAACGCATATCTTCTAGCGTCCTCGATTATCGCTTCGTCAATTATGTCATCTAATATATCTTTTCCCTCTGAAATGTGGTATTTTAATATAAACTCCATGTTTAGCGAGCACTTATACCCTTCATCTGAATAAATATTAACTCTACCCTTTTTTTTACATGGTGTTATCTTTAAAATAAACATTTCCTTAAAATACCTCTTTTGGTTATTTTAAAACAATTCCTTAAAAAAGAAAACATTTTTTATAAAATACAGGCTTTTTTAAAAATATTTTATAAAAAAACTTAAATACACTATTGCATTTTTATTCATCTTTATGTATAATTATAAATAATTTGCTTTGGAGGGATTTTTATGATTAAGGCAAGTATTATAGGTGCAACAGGATATGCAGGGCTTGAACTTACACGGATATTGTCTTTACATCCGGAAGTTAAAATAGTCGGCGCTGTGTCTCGAATGGCCGCAGGAAAACACTTAAGCGAAGTCTATCCTAGTTTTAAAGGAAAAGATTTGGTTCTTTTAAGTGAGTTAAATGATTCAGATGATTCTGATGTCGTATTTACTGCTCTTCCGCACGGGGTATCTATGAATATCGTTCCCTCTCTTATTGCAAAAGGTAAAAAAGTCATAGACTTAAGTGCAGATTTCCGTTACGACGATGCGGATACGTATAAAAAGTGGTATCTAGAGCATAAATGCAAAGATTTATTAGAAGATGCCGTTTACGGGCTTTGTGAAATAAATAAAGACAAGATACGTACTGCCAAATTAATAGGCAACCCCGGGTGTTATACCACCTGCTCTATTCTTCCTCTGTATCCTCTTTTAAAAGAAGGCCTTATTTCAACGGATAATATAATAATAGATGCTAAATCCGGTACGTCCGGAGCAGGAAGAAAGGAATCGCTTGGCTTTTCATTCTGCGAGGTAAACGAAAACTTTAAGGCATACAGCGTAGCAGTGCATCGGCATACGTCTGAGATAGAGGAAAAACTTTCTTGGGCCGCTAATAAAAACATAGCGCTTTCCTTTACGCCGCATCTTTTACCGGTTAAACGCGGGATACTGGCAACTATTTATGCAAATATTGAAAATATATCTAGGAAAGACGTTTTAGATGCATATAAAATGTATTCGTCTGAGCCTTTCATAAATGTATATGAAAACGGCTTGCCGGAATTAAAACATGTAAATGGGTCTAACAACGTAAACATAGGTTTTGTTATAGATGAGCGGCTTAACCGATTGGTAATAGTCTCTTGCATAGATAACCTTATAAAGGGTGCGGCCGGGCAGGCTGTGCAGAATATGAACCTGATGTATGGTTTAGACGAAACTACAGGGCTATCCCCTGTCGCATGGTACTTATAAGAAATTCGGAGGTTAAAAATATGAACGAACGCATGCACGAATATATAGAAAAAGCAAATATCTTAGTAGAAGCCCTTCCTTATATCCAGCGGCTTTCTGGGAAGACAGTAGTTATCAAATACGGCGGTGCGGCAATGCTAAATGCTGAGCTTACGCAGAAGATAATAGAAGACATAACGCTGCTTAAATTTGTAGGCGTTAATCCAATAGTCGTTCACGGCGGCGGGAATGAGATAAACAAATATTTAAGCGAGCTTAATATTAAACCTAAGTTTTCAAACGGTCTTCGGATAACTGATGCACGCACTATGGAAGTAGTACAGATGACTCTTATCGGCAAGACAAATAAAGACTTGGTTTCTAAGTTAAATAAAACAGGGGCAAAAGCCATTGGCCTTTGCGGAATAGACGCAAATATAATAGTTGCTGAAAAACTAAATGATGAACTCGGCCAAGTCGGTAAAATTAAGTCTATAAACACTTCGCTTTTAAGCCTGCTTGCAAAAGACGAGTATATCCCTGTAATCGCTCCTATAGGTGTTGGCGAAAACGGAGAGAGCTTTAATATTAATGCAGACACAGTTGCCGGCGAAATTGCCGCTGCTATGCAAGCGGAGAAATTAATATTCTTAACGGATATAGACGGTATCCGAAAAGACGAAAAAGACCCGGAATCTTTGATATACGAAATATCCGTTTCAAAGATAAAAGAATATATGGAAAACGGTACTATAAACGGCGGGATGCTCCCGAAAGTAAAAGGGTGCATTAAGAGCGTCGAGCAGGGGGTCAACCGTACGCATATACTAAACGGTACTATACCTCACCCTATTATTTTAGAAATATTTACAAACTCCGGTATCGGTACCATGGTAACTAAATAACAGGAGACTTGAAAATGGATTTACAGGAAATAAAAAAAATAGATGCCGAACACTTCCTACCCGTCTTCGGTGAAAGGTTCGATCAAATTTTCACACATGGCGAAGGCGTATACCTTTATGACACAGACGGGAAAAAATATACGGATTTTTTAGCAGGAATAGCTGTAAACTGCCTTGGATATAACGATAAGGGGCTGGTTGATACCATAAGCACCCAGGCAAAAAAATTAATTCATATATCCAATTACTTTTACAACGAGACGCAAAGCCTGCTTACAAAGCTTTTATGTGAAAAGACAGGGCTAGACCGCGTCTTTTTATCAAATAGCGGTGCCGAAGCAAACGAAGGTGCCATAAAAATAGCTAAAAACTATTTCTTTAAAAAAGGCGAAGACCGGATACAGTTTATAGCCTTAAACGGAAGTTTTCACGGAAGGACGCTAGCAACCCTTGCGGCAACAGGGCAGCAAAAATTCCACGAGCCGTATACACCGCTTATAAAGGAATTTATTTACGTTTCGCCAAATGAAATTAAAGAGCTTAAAAGCGCTATTTCAAATAAGACCTGCGCACTTATATTAGAGTGCGTCCAGGGTGAAGGCGGCATAATACCGCTAGACAGCGAATATGTAAAAAAAGCCGAGGAGCTATGCCGCGAAAACGACGCTTTGCTCATCGTAGACGAAATACAGACTGGCATGGGGCGTACAGGGACTTTTTTAGCCTCGCAGCAATACAAAATAAAACCAGATATAGTGACGATAGCTAAAGCATTTGCCGGCGGGATACCTGCTGGTGCACTGTTAGCTACCGAAGAAGTCGGTTCCAAAATGGACCCGGGTAGCCATGGCTCTACCTTTGGTGGAAACCACATTGCCTGTGCGGCCGCTTACTACGTCGTTAAAACTATATTTGAAAAAGATTTGATTAAACGCAATGCCAAACTTGGAGCGTATTTCTTAAACCGCTTAAATGAGCTTACTAAAGAATTCGGCTTTGTACTAACTGCCCGCGGACTTGGGCTTATGCTCGGCCTTGTCCTTGATGAAAAAGTTATAACTGCCAAGAGCGTTCAAAAGGAGCTTTTAAACCGTGGTTTTATCGTCTGCTCGGCGGGGCAAAACACCGTAAGGTTCCTGCCTCCTTATATAATAGAGGAAAAGCATATAGACGCGCTTATAGAAGAATTAAAAAATATATTTGCTTTAGTTAAATAAAGCAGCTGATAGATTTTAAAATTTAAAGAAGGATAACTATGCCAAAACGTGAAGACATAAAAAAGATACTGGTCATAGGCTCCGGCCCAATAGTCATCGGGCAGGCAGCAGAGTTTGACTATTCCGGCACGCAGGCCTGCCGTGCTTTAAAGGAAGAGGGTTATGAAGTAACTCTTATAAATTCTAACCCAGCAACTATTATGACAGATAAGCATATGGCAGAACATGTGTATATAGAGCCGATAACTATTGAAAGTGTCTCTAGAATACTAAGGCGTGAACTCCCGCAAGGCTTAATAGCAACTTTAGGCGGGCAGACAGGGCTTAACATGGCAATGTCTCTTTCCAAAAGCGGCATTTTAGATGAGCTTAAAGTTGAGCTTTTGGGTACCTCTCTTGATTCTATCAAGCGTTCCGAAGACAGGCAGCTGTTTAGAGAGGCCATGAACTCGATAGGTGAAAACATCGCCTATTCTAAAACTGTAAACAGTTTAGACGAAGCTGTTTCATTTGCAGATGAATGCGGCTACCCCATAATAGTACGCCCCGCATATACGCTTGGCGGCACTGGCGGCGGCATTGCAAACAATGAAAGCGAATTAACAGAAATAACGGCACGCGGGCTGTCTTCAAGCATTATACACCAGGTACTGCTTGAGCAAAGCGTTGCAGGCTGGAAAGAGATAGAATACGAAGTTATAAGAGATGCTAAAGACAACTGTATAATAGTCTGCAACATGGAAAATATAGATCCGGTCGGCATACATACAGGAGACAGCATAGTCGTGGCACCATCTCAGACTCTCTCTGATAAAGACCATCAAATGCTTCGCTCCGCATCTTTAAAGATAATACGCTCGCTTAAAATAGAAGGCGGCTGCAACATACAGTTCGCCCTTAACCCGAAAAGCTTTGAGTACGTAGTTATAGAAGTTAACCCAAGGGTTTCGCGTTCTTCTGCACTTGCATCAAAGGCTACCGGCTACCCGATAGCGCGCGTAGCTACAAAGATAGCCGTTGGTTATTCACTGGATGAAATAAAAAACAGCGTTACAGGAGAAACCTTTGCCTGCTTTGAGCCTACGCTAGATTATGTAGTTACAAAAGTGCCGCGCTGGCCGTTTGATAAATTTGCAACTGCAAACAGGATACTCGGGACGCAGATGAAAGCAACCGGAGAAGTTATGGCCATCGGCCGGAATTTTGAAGAATCTTTGCTAAAGGCAATAGACAGTTTAGATATTAAACTAGACTATCACATAGGCATGGAATCCATTGCTTCGTATTCTGACAAGCAGCTTTTATCTTCTCTGTCAAATGCAGACGATGAACGCATCTTCGCCGTATCCGAAGCCCTTTCAAGGGGATATTCTACTAACGAGATAAACGAGATAACCAAGATAGACCTGTTTTTTGCAAGCAAACTGTTACATATAGTAAACATAAGCAAAAAGCTTAAAATTGCCGGTGAAAAAGGTTTAAATATAAATTTACTAAAAGAAGCAAAAAAGTTTGGTTTTGGAGACTCTTATATAGCAAAGCTTACTGGTACAAGCGAGAATAATGTAAAGAAATTAAGGAATCAAGCTTCTTTACTTCCTACATACAAGATGGTAGATACCTGCGCAGGTGAGTTTGATGCTAAAACTCCTTATTACTATTCATGTTACGACAGTATAGACGAATCACGCCGCTCTGCCAGGAAAAAGGTCATAGTTATAGGTTCCGGGCCTATACGTATAGGCCAGGGAATAGAGTTTGACTATTGCTCCGTTAAATCCGTTAAGGCAATAAAAGACGCCGGATTTGAAAGCATAATCATAAACTCAAACCCGGAAACGGTCTCCACTGATTTTGATACAGCAGATAAGCTTTATTTTGAGCCTCTTACAAAGGAATGCGTTTTAGACGTTATAGAACATGAACGCCCTGAAGGTATAATAGTCCAGTTTGGCGGGCAGACAGCTATCAATCTTGCAAAACCGCTTTGCGATGCAGGCGTGCAAATACTTGGAAGTTCCGTAGACAGCATAGACCGCGCAGAAGACAGAGACAGGTTTATAGAAGTGCTTAAAAAACTCTCTATCCCCCTTCCGCCCGGCGGCAGCGCATTTAATTATAAAGAGGCAAAAGTCATTGCAAAAGATATAGGATATCCAGTGCTAATTCGCCCAAGTTACGTTCTTGGCGGCCGTGCTATGGAAATAGTCTATAACGATAAAGAATTAAAAGAATACATGCTGTTAACGGCAGAGGTGTCTAAAACGCACCCAGTTTTGATAGACAAATATATAACCGGCAAAGAAATAGAGCTAGATGCTATCTGCGATGGCAAAAACGTGCTTATAGCCGGTATAATGGAGCATATAGAACGCGCCGGCGTTCATTCCGGAGATTCTTTTGCCGTTTACCCTACGCAGACTATTTCTAAGAATGTTAAAGATTTAGTCGTAAATTACGGAATAAAAATAGGTAGGGAGCTTGATATAAGAGGGCTTTTCAACATACAGTTCGTCATGGACAAAGATGAAAACCTTTTTGTCATAGAAGTAAACCCTCGTGCCAGCAGAACAGT
The DNA here is from genome assembly GCA_041390245.1 of Eubacteriales bacterium. Taxonomy (NCBI): domain Bacteria; kingdom Bacillati; phylum Bacillota; class Clostridia; order Eubacteriales; species Eubacteriales bacterium. The sequence continues at coordinate 31,665 of JAWKQI010000003.1, read as the reverse complement.
CCCGGTTTTAAGCAAGGTGACTGGCCTTAATATGGTTGACGTAGCTACTAAAGTAATGCTTGGCATTTCTCTTGACTCACAGGGATATGAAAGCGGCCTTAATAAAGAACCAGCTTTGGTCACAGTAAAGGCGCCTGTATTCTCGTTTTCGAAGATGACTACTGTCGATATATTCTTAGGCCCTGAAATGAAATCGACAGGCGAAGTTATGGGAACGGATAGAACTTATTCAGCAGCATTAAAAAAGGCTTTTATAGCTTCTGGCATATCGTTTCCTGAAAAGAACGACAGCATTTTATTCTCTGTTAGCGACAGAGATAAAGAGGAAGCTTCAAGTATAGCTTTAACTATGAGCAGCCTTGGGTTTAAAATACTTGCCACAAACAAGACGTATGAGTACTTTGCAAAACTAAATATACCGTGTAAACTTATAGATAAAGACAATTTAATAAAAACTATAAAGGACGGCAAAGTATCGCTCATAGTAAACACGCCTACAAAAGGCAAGGTAAAAAGCCGCCTCGGGTTTGCGCTTAGGCGGACGGCCATGGAATTTAACATAAACTGCATAACTTCCATGGATACAATAGAGGCAATGACAAACGTTTTAAAACACGGAGAAATTAAAACTGCCATAATACCATTGGATGAATATACAAACTGAGTATAATGAAAGGAAAAAGATATGGATTTATTAAACTACCAGCCAAAAGAGGCATTTGCCAAGCGCCACATGCTGACTTTAGGAGAATATACACAGGATGAAGTATTTCAGATATTGTCTTTAGCGCTTAAATTAAAAGAAGATGTTAAAGCAAAGCGGCCGCATCCTCTGCTTGCAGGGAAAACACTTGCAATGATATTTACAAAAAGCTCTACCCGTACGCGCGTCTCTTTCGAAACGGGCATGTTCCAATTAGGCGGCAATGCACTCTTCTTAAGCGACAGGGACATACAGCTGCATCGCGGCGAGACCATTTCCGATACCGCTAAAGTCTTGTCCCGTATGGTAGACGGCATAATGATAAGGACTTTTGCACAACAAGATGTAGTAGACTTGGCCCGATACGGGAGTATTCCCGTTATAAACGGATTAACAGACGATTTCCACCCCTGCCAGGTCTTAGCAGACTTAATGACAGTGTACGAAAACAAAGGCAGTTTTGAAAATAAAAAAATGGCTTTCATCGGAGATGGAAACAACGTTGCCAATTCGCTTATGATCGGTTGTGCATTAGTCGGCATGGATATACATGTCGCCTCTCCGAAAAACATGCTGCCAAAAGAAAGTGTAGTTTCAACTGCTAAAAATATAGCAGCTACTACCGGCTCAACTGTTTATATTTCAAGCGACCCGATAAGTGCAGCTATAGATGCCGATGTAGTTTATACAGATGTTTGGGCAAGTATGGGCCAAGAAGAAGATGCTATAGAAAAATATAAATCCTTTAAAGGTTTTACAGTAGATAAAAAACTAATTGGCCATGCAAAAAAAGACGCTATATTTTTACACTGCCTGCCGGCACACAGGGGTGAAGAAGTTACCTCAGATGTTATAGACGGTAAGTGGAGCGCAGTGTTCGATGAAGCGGAAAACAGGCTTCATGCGCAAAAAGCTCTTATGGTTCTTTTAATGAAAGGGTGAAAATATGGAAACAATAGAATTTAGGAAGGCTCACGAAAAGGATATAGACGATATATTAAAAGTCGTTAAAAAATCCTTTATCGAGTATGCAAAGGCAATAAATAAAGAAGATAAGGTAGAAGCATTAAAGGAAACGCGTGAAGATATATTAAAAGACCTTAAAAAAAAGCACGTTTATATCTGCAAGGTGGATGGTGACACAGTCGGCACTGTACGGTTTGAGATACTGCCTGAAGGTATTGCATATCTAAGCCGTTTAGCAGTAGATCCAGATATCCAAAACCTTGGTATAGGCGGGCTCCTGCTTGAAAAAGTACGCCGTGAGTGCATAGATATGGATTTAAATGCGATTTTGCTTTTTACCGCAAGCAAGATGCGCTCGTCTGTGGCTTTTTATCTTAAAAACGGTTATTATATACATAATATCACTAAAAACAGGAGCTATATAAGGGCGCTTTTAGTAAACGAACTAAAACCTATGGACGAGATGTTTGATTATGAAGCAATAGTTGCCGATAAATAATACCTAAGGAGTTTAAAATGAAGTTTAAATCCAAAATTGATTTTTTCTTTTATGTTTTAACTATAGTGATAACTGCTGGAACAGCTGTCTTTTTCTATGGATATTTTAAAGGAAACTCCCTCCTTTTATATGCAGGTATCTTATTTGGGGCTTTTGACCTTATATTTTTAATACCAACTGTATTTAATACTTATTATTTGATAAAAGACGATTATCTTATAGTAAAAAGCTGTGCATTCGTAAGCAGAAAAATACCAATAAAGGATATAATATCGGTAGAAGCGACAAAAGACCCGTCTTCTGCCCCGGCTATCTCAATGAACAGGCTTAAAATAGAATATAAGCAGGATGAATACCAGATAGTTTTAATAATTTCTCCTAAAGAAAAACAAAAATTTATAGATGAACTTAAAAAAAAGATGAAAGAATGACTTTCATCTTTTTAATTTAATTCGTCTAATGTAAGGCAAAAACTTTCTAAAAATGTATTTATAAAATACTCAACTTCTTTTCTATCCATCTTTGTCAAATCTTCCTCTATCTTTAGCTTGGCTTTTAAAAACTCGTTATTTCCAGACTTTAGCTCTTCTAGGCACTTTAAGTATGCACAAAGTTTATCTGCTGCTTTAACCAACTTATATTCTTCACTGCTTTCATTAAAGAAAAGCGGTTCGTAATCTTTTCTCAGCTCTTTTGGAATCATATTAAATATTTTATCTGTTGCAAGTTTTTCGATATCCTTATAAGCCTTATTTATCTCCGGATTGAAATACTTGATTGGGGTAACTAAATCTCCCGTTATTATTTCGCCCGCCTCATGATACATCGCTATACCCATAGCCAACATCGGATCGACGTTCCCACCGTAAAGCCTGTTTTTAATAACTGCAAGCGCATGTGCTATCATGGCTGCCTGAAGTGAGTGCTCCTGTATGTTCTCATCGCGTGTGTTACGCATTATTCCCCAGCGGCGTATATACTTCATCTTGGACAGAAAAGCAAAGAAATGGCTCATAAAACCCCTCCCCTCTTATTGACAATTGTTATTTTATCATTTATATTTGAATTGTTCAAACAATTAATTTAGAACCGCTGGGGGGGCCTTAACGGCTGAGATTTATTCCATAAACCACCCTTAGAACCTGTTATGTTAACACATGCGAAGGGAAGCGGTACGAAAAATCATTAAAGCACGTTTTTTTGTACTATCTTCCCCGTGTCTATTGACACGGGTTTTTCTATGCGGTTAATTTACTGCAAAGGAGAAAAAAATATGTCTACAACTAAAACAACAAAACCTACGAATATCCGCCTCATTACAGAAGGCGCGATAATGATTGCTCTGGCCCTTATCTTAAGTTATATCCAAATTGGCTTTTTACAATATGGCGGATCAATAGACTTTGTCATGATCCCGCTTATATTCTACGCTATACGCTGGGGTTTACTCCCGGGGGTTATTGCAGGAGTCGCGTTTGGAACTCTTAACTTTATTTTTGCAAACGGATTTGCCCTAAACTGGGTCTCTTTATTACTCGACTATTCCGTGGCCTATGGAGCTGTCGGCCTTGCCGGACTTTTCAGAGGCAAAAAATGGGGAGGCATTTACGGCTCTTTAGTCGGCGGTACTGCACGCTTTATAGTCCACTACATAAGCGGCATAACTGTATACGCCATGTATGCCCCGGAAGGCCAAAGCCCTATGCTATATTCCTTCCTTTACAATATTTCCTACATGCTGCCAAATATCATTATAGCAGTTGTTGTTTTCCTTCTACTTGAAAAACCTATGGGTAAATATTTGACTGGAAAAGATTTAAAATTAAGTTAAAATATATTAGATATAAAAATGTTTGAACGGATAAAACCTCTTTGTTTTGGATAACTTAAATTACAAAGGGGTTTTTTTATGGTAAAAAATAAAAAACTAAAAAAATTTTTTTTATCTATAGATAAGATAGATAAAAAAATAATAAGCCTTTTAGAACAGCGTATGCATTTAACTCAGCGGTCTGCCCTTTTAAAGTGGCGGCTTGGTAAGCAAGTTCCGGAAGAATACTACTTTTATAATCTCGTAGACAAGGCAACTTGTTTTGCCAAAGACGGCGGTCTGATTGAGTTTGATGAAGCCCTTCTTCATTTTATAAACTTTACGGCAAAAAAGTATGAAAAACGCATAATTCAAAAGGCACAAAGAGAATATCGTTTACGGCGCAGAAAAAAACGCCGTGGTTTTTAAAAAATATTTATTTTTCGCCTTAAAGCAGCGAATTACTATAATAAGTTAACTTTGTAAAAACAAATCCATATTGACAATTAGATAGATATGCAATATAATTATGCGTACTGGCGAAAAGAGCCTTACTAGTTTATTGATAATAAACTAAGCAAAGAATATTTTGACCATTTCTATCTCTAAAATAAGTGTATAGAAATATATGGCCATACGGACAGCCGGGTCAAATGCCGATTTTGGCAACTTTCGTTGCCTTATTGATTGGGTTTTAATAAAACTCAAATTTTATAAGTTGGTTACTTTAAACCAATGTGTCTAAAATGCACATAACACTTGTGAAACGATCAATAAGAGTAGTAAAAGTAAATTCTTGCTATATAGACTCTGACCTCTACACTGTGAATAAATAATATCGGATAAACGGTATAAATAAACCACATCTTAAAGAGAAAAGTAAACTCAAGTGAACTTATGATAGCATTGTCACATTCACTTGAGTTTTTTATTTTGGGTAGGAAAGGTAGGGTTATAAGTATGAACGAGACATTAAAACTTTATGGCTTTAACAATTTAACAAAATCCTTAAGTTTCAACATCTACGATGTTTGCTATGCAAAAAGCGCGCGGGAGCAGAAGGACTATATTACATATATAGATGAGCAGTATAACTCCGAACGCCTGACAAATATTTTAAAAAATGTTACGGAAATGATAGGTGCACGAGTACTGAGCATCTCAAAACAGGACTATGAACCCCAAGGTGCCAGTGTTACTTTTCTTATAGCCGAGGAAAAGCTTGTTTCCTCACGTTTGTGTGCCCTTGAAGATTCCCCTGTACCGGAGACAGTTGTTGCGCACCTGGATAAAAGCCATGTAACAGTCCATACCTATCCCGAATATCACCCGGATACAAGTATAGCTACCTTTCGTGTTGATATAGACGTCGCTACCTGCGGAGAGATAACACCTCTTCATACTCTTGATTACCTGATAGGAAGTTTTGATTCTGATATAATAACGATGGACTACCGTGTCCGCGGATTTACCCGCGACATCAGCGGCAAAAAGCTGTTTATCGATCATAAGATTACGTCTATACAGGATTATATCAATGATAAAACGCTTCAGGAATATGACGCAATAGATATAAACATGTACCAGGCTAACCTCTTTCATACAAAGATGCTTATAAAAGATGTGGATCTTAAAAACTATCTTTTCAATACAGATGTCTATGAGCTGCCGCCTAAAATGAGACTTAATATCACAAACAGCTTAAGGCAGGAAATGATAGAAATATTTAGCGGAAGCAACGTATATTAAGGAATGGAAAAAATGAAAGACCAAAACCGCGCTCCGATAATGGAAGCCTTAAATAAATTTAAGAAAATGCGCGTTGTCCCTTTCGATGTTCCCGGCCATAAAAGAGGCAAAGGGAACCCTGAACTTATGGATTTTCTGGGCTCTAAGTGTTTATCCGTCGACATAAACTCGATGAAGCCTCTCGATAACCTCTGCCATCCGGTATCTGTTATAAAGGAAGCAGAGGATTTAGCCGCACAGGCTTTTAATGCGAAAAGTGCATTTTTTATAGTAAACGGCACCACTTCGGCGGTACAGGCTATGATCATGTCTGTCTTAAAAAGGGGCGATAAGATAATCATGCCCCGAAACGTACACAGAAGTGTTATAAATTCGCTTATACTTTCCGGTGCTGAACCAGTTTATATAAACCCACAGATTAATAACAGGCTTGGCATTTCCCTCGGCATGTCACTTAACGATATTAAGAACGCAATAATAAATAATAAAGACGCTAAAGCCGTTTTCGTTAATAACCCTACTTACTATGGTATCTGCTCTAACTTAACTGCTATAACTAAGTTTGCACACGCCCATGGTATGAAAGTTTTAGTAGACGAAGCGCACGGAACGCACTTTTATTTTGGTAAAGGGCTCCCTATATCTGCAATGGATGCCGGTGCCGATATGTCTGCTGTAAGTATGCATAAATCCGGTGGCTCCTTGACACAAAGCTCATTGTTGCTTTTAAATAATAGTATAGACGAAAGATATGTAAGCCAGATTATTAACTTAACACAGACAACCAGCGGTTCTTACCTGCTGCTTTCAAGCCTTGATATATCACGGAAAAGGCTTGCCATGGAAGGAAGAGAAATTTTTGCCAAGGTGGCAGAATTAGCTCAATATGCACGAGAAGAGATAAATCAGATCGGAGATTACTTAGCATTCGGCAAGGAACTAATTAACGGCGATACAGTATTTGACTATGACTTAACGAAACTTTCCGTAAATACTTTTGACACCGGGCTTGCCGGTATCGAGGTTTACGATTTACTGAGAGACGAATACGATATTCAAATAGAATTCGGAGATTTAGGAAACATCTTAGCTTATATTTCAGTCGGCGACGGATACCGTGATTTAGAGCGGCTTGTAGGTGCGCTGTCTGAAATAAGAAGGATATATAAACGGGACAAAAGCGGTATGTTAAAACACGAATACATTAACCCTTTAGTTCTGGTTGCGCCACAGGATGCTTTTTACGCACCTCATGAAAGTGTTGCCCTTAAAAGCAGCGCCGGCCGCATATGCAGTGAATTTGCCATGTGCTACCCTCCCGGAATACCGGTATTAGCTCCCGGTGAGGAAATAACAAAAGAAATCATTGAATACATTTTATATGCCAAACAAAAAGGTTCTTTTTTATTAGGAACACAAGATGAAAACATGGAGTATATAAACGTTTTGAAAGGAGATTAAATAAATGGAACTTTGGTTTTCTGAAAAACATACGAAAAACGTTAAACTGTCTATCAAAGTAGATTCCCAGATTATTTCTGTTAAAAGCGAATTTCAGCGGATAGATGTTTTCGATTCACCTGAGTTCGGGCGTTTTTTAACTCTGGATGGATATATGATGCTAACGGAAAAAGATGAGTTTATATACCATGAAATGATAGTCCACCCTGCCATGGCAGTACATAAAAATGTCAAAAACGTTCTCGTTATAGGTGCGGGAGATGGAGGCGCTGTACGTGAACTTGCTAAGTATGACTTTATCGAAAAAATAGATTTAGTTGAGATAGACGAGATGGTAGTTAACATATGCAAAAAATACCTTCCGCAGACTTCATGCTGCCTGGAAGATAAAAGAGTTACTATATACTATCAGGACGGGCTTAAATTTATAAGGAAGTGCGTCAATGAATATGATCTTATAATAATAGACTCAACAGACCCATTTGGCCCCGGAGAAGGGCTTTTCACCAAAGAATTTTACGGCAACTGTTTTAAAGCGCTAAAGGAAGACGGCATAATGGTCAACCAGCAGGAAAGCCCGTTTTATGAAGCAGATGCTCTTGCTATGCAGCGTGCACATAAGCGCATTGTAGAATCTTTTCCTATAAGCCGCGTGTATCAGGCACATATACCGACATACCCTTCCGGGCATTGGCTGTTTGGTTTTGCTTCCAAGATATATAGCCCCATAAAGGATTTAGATGCTAAAAAGTGGAATTCTCTTAATATAAAGACAAAATACTATAACACCAACCTTCATTTAGGTTCGTTCGCATTGCCAAATTATGTTGAGGAGATTTTGGAAGATGTTGAGTAAAAACATTCAGACCTTTTTAGGGTGCGACAATGAATACAGCAAATCAAATATCGTTTTATTCGGTGCCCCCTTTGATTCTACTGCGTCATATCGCCCTGGTGCGCGTTTTGCTAGCAGGGTGATGAGAGCAGAATCATATAGTATTGAGACGTTTAGCCCGTATCAAGACTTAGATTTAGAGGATATAAAGGTTTTTGACGCAGGAGACTTAGATCTTTGTTTCGGCAACACTGTCCTTGCTCTTAATGATATTGAAAAATTTACTCAAACGCTGATTTTAAGCGGGAAACTCCCATTGATGATTGGCGGCGAGCATTTAGTAACTTTAGGCGCTGTACGTGCTTTTGTAAAAAAATATCCTGATCTTCACATAATACATTTTGACGCGCATGCAGATTTAAGAGACGATTATTTAGGAGAAAAACTTTCGCATGCAACTGTCTTACGGCGAATTTGGGAATTAACTGGAGACAATAAAATCTTTCAGTTTGGTATACGCTCCGGCGATAAATCGGAATTTGAATGGGCTGCCCGTCATGTAAGTATGCAAAAGTTTGATTTTAGCGGGCTTTGCGATTTAATATTAAAACTTAGCGGCAAACCTGTTTATTTAACGATAGACTTAGATATACTGGACCCTTCGGTTTTCCCCGGGACAGGGACTCCGGAAGCAGGCGGAGTTTCGTTTTTAGAGCTGCTAGATGCTATTTTAAAGGTGTCAAGTCTAAACATCGTTGGATGTGATTTAAACGAGCTCTCACCAACTTACGACCAAAGCGGTGCTTCGACAGCAGTTGCGTTAAAAGTACTTCGTGAATTGATTTTAGCTATCAGTAAAAAATAGATTTATATTACTTTAAGGAGAATTAAAAATGGGAAAAGCCTTGATAATCGGCTGCGGCGGAGTTGCCAGTGTTGCCATCCACAAATGCTGCCAAATAAGCGATGTATTTGAAGAGATTTTGATAGCGAGCCGTACAAAGAGCAAGTGTGATGCTTTAAAAGAAAAGCTGAAAGGCTCTAAAACAAAGATCTCAACCAGAAAAGTAGATGCCGATAATGTGCCAGAGCTTATAAAGTTGATAAACGAATTCAAACCAGACATAGTCATGAACCTTGCTCTGCCATATCAAGACTTAACTATTATGGATGCATGTCTTGCAACTAAAACAAATTATTTAGATACTGCAAACTACGAGCCTCTTGATACGGCTAAGTTTGAATATAAATGGCAGTGGGCATACCGGGAACGCTTCCAACAAGCCGGAATTACAGCACTGCTCGGGAGCGGGTTTGACCCTGGCGTCACCAGTGTCTTTTCTGCTTATGCACAAAAACACTATTTTGACGAAATAAATTATATAGATATTTTAGATGCAAACGCCGGAGACCACGGATATCCTTTTGCTACAAATTTCAACCCTGAGATAAACATAAGGGAAGTCAGCGCCAAAGGCAGCTACTGGGAAAACGGAAAATGGATTGAAACAGAGCCTATGGAAATAAAGCGCGTTTACAATTTCCCTGAAATAGGCAAAAAGGATATGTACCTATTACATCACGAAGAACTTGAATCACTGGCATTAAACATACGCGGCATAAAACGCATAAGGTTTTTTATGACTTTTTCCCAAAACTATTTAACGCACTTAAAGTGCCTTGAAAATGTGGGTATGACGTCTATTGTACCAATAGAATTTGAAGGCAAAGAAATAGTTCCGCTTCAGTTTTTAAAAGCAGTCCTTCCTGACCCTGCATCTCTTGGCCCAAGGACAAAAGGAAAGACAAATATAGGATGTATCTTTAAAGGCATTAAAGACGGCAAGGAAAGGACCTATTATCTATACAACGTATGCGACCATCAGGAATGTTATCGCGAGGTGGGTTCGCAGGCTATTTCTTATACGACAGGCGTACCTGCTATGATAGGCGCAATGATGATTATAACCGGCAAATGGAATAAACCCGGTGTCCACAATATAGAAGAATTCGATCCGGATCCGTTTATGGATGCTCTTAACAAATGGGGGCTTCCTTGGAAGGAATCCTTTGACCCGGAATTAGTGGATTGATAAAATGAAGCTGAACTTTGATTTAGCGGCGTTGAAAACTCCCTGCTATATAGTTGATGAAACGCTGCTTAAAAAAAATCTTGAGATATTAAAGCAGGTCTCAGATAAGACTGGTGCTAAAATCTTGCTCGCACAAAAGGCATTTTCCATGTTCTTCTTTTATCCGCTTATAGGAAAATACCTAAGCGGAACTGCTGCTAGCGGGCTTTTCGAAGCAAAGCTAGGGCACGAGGAAATGGGTAAGGAAACTCATATATTTTCCCCTGTATATCAAGACAGCGAATTTAATGAAATTGCCTCAATATGCGACCATATAATATTTAACTCCTTTGCCCAATGGACCAAGTTTAAAAACCGGGCTTTAAAATCAAATGCAAAATGCGGTATACGGATAAACCCTGAGTGTTCTACTCAAAGCCACACAATTTACGACCCGTGTGCACCATTTTCACGCCTTGGAGTTACTATAAGCAATTTTAGAGAAGACCTCTTAGATGGTATAACCGGCCTTCATTTCCATACACTTTGCGAACAAAATGCAGATGATCTTAAAAAGACTCTTAAAGCCGCAGAAGAAAAATTCGGCAAGTATTTATATTATATGGAGTGGATAAACTTTGGTGGCGGCCACCATATAACAAGGCAGGATTACGACATAGACACACTTAACTCCTGCATAGAGTATTTTAGGGATAAGTATAACCTTAGCGTTTATTTGGAACCCGGAGAAGCCGTAGCTTTAAACGCCGGTTTTTTAGTATCGACTGTGCTTGAAACTTTTGATAACGGCCTTAGCATTGCTGTTTTAGATACCTCTGCTGCCTGCCATATGCCGGATGTACTGGAAATGCCGTACCGGCCGGATATCATAGGAAGTGGCATACCCAACGAAAAAAAATATACTTACCGTTTAGGCGGGCCTACTTGTTTAGCCGGGGATATAATCGGCGATTATTCTTTTGACAAACCTTTAAATGCAGGTGACAAGCTAGTTTTTTGCGATATGGCGCACTATTCTATGGTTAAAAACAACACCTTTAACGGTATAAACCTGCCGTCTATATATGTTGTTAATAAAAACGGCACCACCCTCATTAAAGAATTTGGCTACAATGATTTTAAGTCAAGGCTGTCTTAAAATAAATTTGAATGTTTTTTAGCAATATGCTAATATATTTTAAGATAATAACAAGAAGTGAGTTTATTCAATGCATGAATCCGGTGAAAACTATTTAGAAACTATTTTAATTTTAAAGCAGGCCCATTCAAAAGTCCGCTCTATTGATATTGCCAAAAAACTAAATTATGCTAAGCCTAGCATAAGCCGTGCCGTCAGTATACTTAAGAAAAATAAGCTTATTACTGTCAATGGAGACGGCAGTATAGACTTTACTCCCGAAGGAGAAAAAAAAGCAAACGAAATCTACGACAGGCACTGCCAGATAGCGGAGTTCCTGATGAAAACCCTAGGCCTTGATTCGGATACTGCGCATGCTGATTCATGCAGGATAGAACATATAATAAGCCAGGAAACTTTTAGTAAGATAAAAAAATATTTAAATGAACATAAATAAAAAAAGGCATGAAGTCTCATGCCTTTTTTATATTTATACCTACTTGACAGCGGCAACACTATACCCAGCATCTATGACCGCATTTACTACTTCGTCCATATCGACGTTTTCATCCACTTCTAAGCGTGCCAGTTTATTGTTTAAGTCCACTTTTGCACTTACACCTTTTATTGCATTCAGTGCCTTTTCAACTCTGTCGCTGCAATGCGAACAGGACATTCCCTCAATAACCAACGTCTTTTCCATAGTTTAATATTCCTTTCCATTTTATTTTTATATGATGTTCAATCTTTGGTTTTATTATTCTGGCGCTTTTAGCGACTCTACCATATTTATCTTTTTAAGTTTATGGTAAACTATGACCCCAACCAATACAGAAAATACTGCGGTTAATACAGCTGACCAGACAAAACTTAAAGCTTTTATTTCACGCGAGAACATAATTATGTCCACCTCGGCCGTCCTAACGACAAATGTATGCAGCGCTATCCCTAAAAACAGGCCTAATATTATCCCGATTATAGTTAATATCGCCGCCTCTGTGTATATATATGAGGCAACCTCGCCATCGGTAAAACCAAGTACTTTAATAGTTGCTATCTCAGTCTGCCTTTCCGAAATATTTATATTTATCAAGTTATAAAGTACTATAAACGCAAGCATCCCCGCAGATATTATCAAAACAAGTACGACATAATCGATGCTTTCCAATATATCTTTAAAAGATTTGCTTATATCAGCAGTAAACTGGACTGAAGAAACATCGTCTATCTTAAGAAGCTGTGTGCTTTCTTTATCCCTTGCTTCATCTGTATCGGCAGTGGATTTGGCCATTATCATAGAATAATTAAGAGAAGTATTGTACGCGTTTTCATAACAATCTTGCGTCATATATACATAGTTTCTTACGTAATTTTCAGTGATGCCCCCAACTGTAAAAGTTGCAGATTCATCATCGCTGTTTGTTATTTCGAACGTATCCCCCGCACTTAAGCCAAGCTGTTCGGCAAATTTCTCCGTTACAATAACTGTATCATCGTCTCCAAATGATACCTCCCCATTATCAGTTCGGTGTTTAAACGTTATAAAATCTTCAAGCTTGCTGTCATCACTGGGCACTATTAAATAAAGTTCTTTCTCAACACCGTTATTATCAGCATTTGCACTTTGCTGTGAAAAATAAAGGTAATCGCTGGTTATATCCTCATCCTCAAGTATTGTTTTTAACTCGTTTGGAGTTTCGGTACCGTCATCTAATCCTATTACTAAGTTATATTTAAAAATATCATTAAATTGATTTGTTACTATATCTTTAATAGAATCCTTAAGCCCAAAGCCCGTTAACAAGAGGGCACAACATCCGGCAACTCCTATAATAGTCATAAAGAAGCGCCTTTTGTATCTTAGTATATTTCTTGCGGTTATTTTTTGCTTAAAGTTAAAAGCTCGCCAGAGCGGCTTTATATATTCTAAAAATACGCGTTTACCGGCCTTTGGAGCACGAGGCAACATGAGCATTGAAGGGCATTCTGATAAGTTGCTTAAGCAAGCTAAGACTGTTGCCCCTGTCGTACATGCAATTGCCGCAATAGACGCTATCAAAGCATACTGCAAATGGAACTCTACCTTAAGTTCGGGGAGTACGTACATCATGTCATACGTCGTCCAAATTACCGAAGGCAATATCCAAAAACCTAGAGCCAGCCCTATAACAGACCCAACTATACTTGCAACACCCGCATACAATACATATTTAAGTATTACACTGCCGTTACTTAAACCAAGGGCTTTTAGAGTCCCTATCTGCATACGCTGTTCATCTACCATCCGTGTCATAGTCGTTAATGAAACCAGTGCCGCCACTAAAAAGAACATTATCGGGAAGACAGTTGCTATTGCTGCTATTTTTTCTGTATTTCCGCTAAAGCTTACATAGCTTACATTGGAATTCCGGTCTAGGATATACCACTCAGGCATTTCAATGTTATCTATGTCCTCCTGCGCCTGGTTTATCTCATTAAGTGCGGTATCCAGTTCTCTTTTAGCTTCAAGTTCCGCGTTATTATATTGAGCTTTGCTTTCATTAAGTTCATCTTTTGCATCGTTTAGCTCCTCCCTACCTGTCTCTATCTGGGAAAGCCCTTCTTCAATCTGTTTTTCAGACGCATCAAACTGCGCATTTGTAGTGTCTATCATCTGGTTAAGCGCAGTTTCATCGCTTATAAGCGCAATCTCTTCGCTAGTAAGCGAAGATACTGCCGCATCGTACGTGGCTTTCAACTGCTGGTAATTGTCTACAATCGCCTGCTGTTCCTCAGTTAAAGCCGTGCCAGATTCCTGCAGGGCTATTAAGCTTTCAGCATCTGGCTTTAATAAATCTAACTGCTGTTTTAACTCTGCTAAATTTTTAAGGGAGGCTGTTTTTTCATTAAAATCTGAAATATTATTGTTAAGCTCTTCTTTTACACTTAAAAGGCTTGCTTCATTTTCATCTAATGTATTTTCCTGCGTTTCAATTTCTGCTTCAGCTGCATCTAGTTTCTTCTTCGCGCTGTTTAATTCTGTGTCGCTTTTTTCTTTGGCCTCATTATATTTTTCTTTTGCATCACTTAATTTCGCATTTGCCTCATCTAAGATTTCAGTGTATCTGGTTTTCTCGCGGCTGCCTTTTATATTTTCGATGTTATCCTTTAACCTGTCTATTAAGTCATCATAGCCTTCAGTGAATGCATAAATATCCTGTGTACCCGATGCCGTTACATATATTTCCGTATAACAGCTTAAATTAAAGGCATCTTCAGTTGTAAAAATTATGATACCAATACTGCCATTTCCTATATCAGTAGTCTCTGTTTCGGCAGACATATAATAAGAACTGTCTACTGTGCCTACTACTGTAAAAGTCTTTGTATTAAATGAATCCAAATTGTCATTTTGGTCGCTTAAAGTTAATGTGTCGCCTATATTTATTTCAAAGCTCTGTACACTTTGCTCTCTTAAAACGCACTCTCCTGCATTCTCAGGCATTCTTCCGCTCTTTAAAACTACCCTGTTTTGATATCCTTCATTATCTTCAGATGTATCGTCTGGTAAACTGTGTATCCTGGCCGCCATCGTTTCGTTAGAATTATTTGACACTAGTGCATCTAAGGTATAAGAAGGCATAGTAGCCTCAACCCCTGCGACGTTTGAAACAGCGCTTACGTCCCCTTGAGTTAAGCCCATCGTCGATACTATCCTTAGATCCATCATGTTAAGTTCACGATAATATGAATCGACAGATATCTTCATGTCAGGGGCGGTAGCCATCAGCCCAGCTAAAAACCCTGTCCCAAGCGCAACAATAGCCAAAATTGCCAGAAATCTGCTAAAGCTTCCTTTTACTTCGCGGAAAATATTTTTTGAATAAGTCTTTTTCAACCTACCATTCTATCCTTTCGACGCTAAGAGGATTCTCATTAATAATTATATCTTTTACTTCCCCGCTCTTTATCTTTATAATTCTATCCGCCATACCCGTAATAGCCTGGTTGTGCGTTATTACTATAACGGTCTTTCCCATTTCCCTGCAAGTGTCCTGCAAAAGTTTTAATATAGTCTTCCCCGTTAAATAATCAAGTGCCCCGGTAGGTTCATCGCAGAGCAGTATCTTTGGATTCTTCGCAAGGGCACGCGCTATTGCGACGCGCTGCTGTTCCCCGCCAGAAAGCTGTGCCGGAAAATTATTGAGCCTATCTTTTAATCCTACTTTTTCTAAAGTCTCTTTTGCATTAAGCGGCTCTTTACATAATTCCGCCGCTAATTCCACATTTTCAATAGCGGTTAAATTCTGAATCAGGTTATAGAACTGAAATACAAAGCCCACTTCGTATCTGCGGTAGAAAATCAGCTGCTTTTGGTTGTAATAGCTGATTACATTCCCGTCTACCGTGATATCTCCTTCGTCGCATGTGTCCATTCCGCCTAGCATGTTCAAAACCGTTGTTTTTCCTGCACCAGAATGGCCGACAATAACGACAAATTCACCTTTGTCAATCGAAAAAGTAACTTTATTTGCCGCCGCTATACGATTTTCACCCATGGTATAAAATTTAGAAACCTTGTTAAAAGTCACAAAATCTTTCAACTTCATATCCTGCCTTTATGATTTATATACCCTTTAAATCTTATTATTATATCATATATGATTGTAAGTTCTTTACAATTATTTTAAACTTTTTATTAAAAGGTATTTTTGTTCATTATATCGTATTTTTGTTTTATTCTAAAAAGCCTATTTTTCCAGGGAACTAAAATTAAAATTAAGAAAAAGAGTGAAGATACAGCAAATGATATATCGAAAGGAAGAGCCAAGGCATACGCTGCCAGTGCGCTCTTTATCGTAATAGGTGTTATAAAAGAAAATATGTACCATGTGTTTAATAAAAAATTGCTTAACATGGCTGCCATTACACTAAAAATATATATATAAAGATTCTTTTTAAAAAATCCTGAATCGTTTAATACTCCGGCCAGATATCCGACCATTCCCCATGCATACATCTGCCATGGAGTCCATACCCCCTGGCCTAAAAACATATTGGATATAAGCGCACTTAAAGCTCCTACTAAAAAACCGCTTTCCCGCGAAAAACAGATCCCTGCTATTATCGCTATTGCCAGAACCGGTTTAAAATTGGGGATTGCAACAAATATCATTCTTCCGGCAACTGAGAGCGCAGTCAGGCACACTATTGGCATTAAGTCCCTTGCCCGAATATGCTTAAACTCAAAAAATGCAAAAAAAGTTATGAGTGCCGTAAGTACAACTAAGAGGCTTAAAATAGAAGTCTCTTTTAAATTTAATATGGCAAAAAGCGTTAGTACTATCGGAACGGCTAGCATCGTTACCGTTTTTAATATTTTAAGCAGCTTATACATATTCTAAAAAATCCTTAATAGTAACACAGTTATCAAGTATGCCTCTGGTTATGCGGTTGACCTGTGTTGTATAAAAATTATTGCCTGCAAAGAATTCTTTTGTCTCACTTGAGCAGATTATCTCCCCTAAAAACATCATTGCGCACCTATCTGCGCATTCAGCTGCAAATT
This sequence comes from Eubacteriales bacterium, assembly GCA_041390245.1. Classification (NCBI taxonomy): domain Bacteria; kingdom Bacillati; phylum Bacillota; class Clostridia; order Eubacteriales; species Eubacteriales bacterium. The sequence goes on along the minus strand of JAWKQI010000003.1, from coordinate 14,884 downwards.
CTAGATCGTGAGTGACTATAACTACTGCTTTTCCCTTTTTGCAGAATTCTTTTAAGATGTCTCTTAAATTTATCTTTGAAAATGCATCTATTCCCTTTGTCGGTTCGTCCAGCATCAACACGTCTACTTCATGCAGCAAAATCTTAACGATCGCTGCACGCATAAGTTCTCCGTCGCTTAAGTCATATGGATTTTTTCCTAAAAGGTGCGTCAAGCAAAACCGCTTAACTAAAGATTTCGTCTTATCTTCATCGCCGGCAGCTTTAAATAAATCCTCTTTTAAAGTATCACACATAAAAAACGATTTTAAGTTGCTTGTTAAAAGGGCCACTTTTAAATCCTTCCTCTTCTTTACGCTTCCCCGCTGCTGTTTAAATACCTGGCAGAGCAAGTTAAGTGCCGTTGTCTTGCCGCTGCCCATACCACCTACTACAGATAATATCTCATTTTCATATATATCTATGTTCAATCCTTTAAGCGCAAAATTTAAATCTCTGTCATACCTGAACCAAACGTTTTTTGCGCTTATTAGAGGCTGTTTTTTTTCTTGCTTAATTCTGGGTATATCTTTTATTACATTTTTGTCTGCCATCGCATGCCTGGCAAGCATACCCCTACCTTCGCATACGCTTATAGGGAATTCATCTGAATTAAGTATATGGGCTATCTTAGAGGCTGCCGGGAGTGCGGCATAAAAATCGTCTTTCTCATTTAAAATATAGCTTATAAATCCCCTTGCACTTCCAAAAAACCTTTGCCCGCCTTCTTCCATAAATAAGACGTTGTCTGCCATCAAAAGCACATCCTCTAAATCGTGTTCGGATAATATAACAGTCATCCCAAGTTCTAAATTTATACGTTTTAGTACCTGTAAAAACTCTTTGGATGCAATAGGGTCTAAGTATGCCGTCGGCTCATCTAATACTAATATTTCCGGCTGCATAACAACTGCAGAAGCTAAATTCAATATTTGTTTCTGCCCGTCTGAAAGTGAAAAAGTGTCTTTTTCAAACCAGGAATCTATACCAAAAAAACTAGATACTTCCGAAACGCGCCTGCGTATGATTTCGCTTTTAAACCCCAAATTTTCAAGTCCAAATGCGAGTTCGTTTTTAACACTGTCCGTAACTATTTGCTCCTCTGGGTTTTGCCTTACAAACCCTATCTTTTCAGCTGACTCCTTAAAAGATATGCTATCTAAGCTTTTTCCCCCAATAAAAACTTCACCTGTTCTTTTTCCTGTAGGAGCTATCTCTTTTTTTAAGTTCCTTAAAAGCGTCGTCTTACCGCTACCGGATTTTCCGCATATCAAAGTAAACGACCCGCCACTCAGCTTTGCATTTAAGCTGCTTACAGCCTTTGTGCCATCGGGATAATAAAACGACAGGTTGTCTATCTTTAAATCTTCCATAAAATACTCTCCTTTATCTCTAGCAAAAGCGGAAAAACTAATAGTATGATGTACGGCAGGTAGTATAATATAGGCTTGCTTATATTAATTAACTTCGGATAAAAAGCAAAACCTTCATCTAATTTTATAAATAAAAAGGCATTTGCTAAAATTAAAAAGGCCAAAACTACGACTGCTATATAATCGTGGGTCCTAAAGCGAAAATCCGAATAAGAAGTACGCTTTTTTACTCCAAAACCGCGGCATCGCATAGAATCGGCAGTTATTATACTTTGTTCCATTATATCGTACATAAGTACCGTCGTCTTTTTAACTGCGCCTTTTGCGCTGTTTCTTTTTCCTCCTTCAACTGCTTTTGAGAAACTGAATATCCTAGTTGCCTTATATTTAATAAGCGGGATAAGCCGCATTGTCATAGAAGTCATAAGTGAAATAGTCGGAGAAATTTTTTTAAATAAATATAAAAACTTATCGTTTAACATAATAGCGTTATAACACGAGAACCATATAAAAACAGAGCTGATAACGCCCGCCTGGCATACTCCGTAAATAATAGATTCTTTTGTAATCGGATTGTCAAACAGATAAAAAAGCACCGTTAGCCCCCTATGATTTAATAGGGGGTTAAACAGTGCGATTATCAAAAACATAGGAAATGCAATTTTTAATGTCGATATAAAATGCCTTGAGCCATTTAAGTATATCGAATAGATACTGCCGCAGACAAGCGATATCAATACAAGACATGGATTTAACGTAAGCATTGTAAAGATAAGCGCTGCAGCAATGTATATAAATATTACTAAAGGGTGGTATATATTAAATATATGGCGTATTTTTACCATGCCCCTATATCTGTACCTCCGTCACAAGTATATATAAATACCAAAGCGTCTCCCTCTTGAACTTCATATTCAGAACAGCTTACCTGAACATATTCTCCGTTGACGCTGTACATCCAGCCTGAGTAAGAACCTATATCACCTTCTGAAAGTGAATTTATGCCAGTTATATAGACAAAACCAGAAGCATCTGCCTTTACAACCGGAAAGTCGTTTTGCTGTGCCACGTCGCTTAAAACGTCATATGCCGTTTCGCCTTCGCTAAAATTAACTGTTGTCTCCGCCAGCATAACGCCGTCACCGGCTCCTTCATATCCTGCTTCACTAGCTGTAGTTGCATCTATAGTTATAGTACAGCTTAATAGATTTTCATCGCTTGTTTGAGTAGACGAGGATGAGCACCCTGCAAAAATAGCGGCTACAAGCACCATTGCGACAAGCAAACTTAAGATTCTTTTCATCTTTTTCATTTTATTTCTTCTCCTTAAATCAAAATAAAAATAAATGCCGCCTCGTCGCAAGGACAAAATTTTTTAAAACAAAAAAGACAATCTTTCCCTCCGAAAGACGAACAAATCTTCTAAGGCAGGTCTTCCGACTCCGGGCCTAAAACAAGAGTGCGCCTTCCCAACAATTAAGCCAGTGGCTGATACCTAAATCGGCACTTTGCATATCCCGTTACGGCAGCGGGGGCTGTGTTTGATTTTCACAAACTTCCCTATTAATCCGTTTGAGGAACCTAAAAAGTTTCATTATTTTTTTATATTATAACATATAGTTTAATTTATTTGCAAAGAATATTTAAGGATAAAAATTTTATCATTTGAGATACTAATTTAAGAGGTGATTTTATGGAAAACAGCAGCTTTATAGATGATTTTTGGGGGTGGACATCTGAAATGCGCGATTATTTCACTGCCCTTCCGGGAATCGTTAAAAGAAGCGTTATTGAAAGCGGGGTCAAATTTAATTCACTTGAGGATCTGAAACAAAAAACTGCACATTTAAAAGACAACGCATAACAAAGTGCGTTGCTTTTTTTTAAAAACTAAATACCATTCCTATCACAGCTGAAAGAAGTATTAAAAATATCGGATTTATTTTTTTAAATTTAATCAAAACAATTAATACAGCTATTGCAAGCAGAATAGCTTTTAAGTTTAATAAATCAAGCAAAAGGCCTGTACTGCTAAATAAGTCTATATTAATTAAAGACATAGTTACAATAGTATAACCCGCTGCGGCTATCAGCCCCGTTGAAGCTGGGCGTATACCATAAAAGACAGACCGAACTATTTTGTTCTCATTATACGATTTTAAAAACTTTGCCACTATAAGTATTAAAATTACAGACGGAGCTACCAAACCAAATGTTGCTACCACCGCTCCTAATATTCCCTTTGAAGTAAACCCGACATATGTCGCCATATTGATGCCGATGGGGCCTGGAGTAGATTCTGAAACTGCAACCATGTCTGCAAGCTGCTGGTACGTGAACCAGCCTGTCCTGTCTGCTATGTCATATAAAAACGGAATGGTTGCAAGTCCGCCCCCAAATGCAAACAGCCCCACTTTGAAAAATTCATAAAATAACTGGAGGTAAATCATACTTTCTTACCTCCTCTACTTTTTACGGCGATACCGGTAACCGCTGCTAAAATAACTACGATGACAGGAGATACATCCATAAATGCCACTGATATGAAAACACCAAAAAAGATTACTGCTGTAAAAATATCTAAAACAGAATTTTTCCATAGTTTTATGACAGCATTTGCTATAAGCGCACATACGCATGCCCTTATACCCACAAATGCACTTTTTACTATAGGCAGATCGGAAAAATTACTTATAAAAGTTGCGACTATCGTTATCACTAACAAAGATGGAAAAACAACGCCCAAAGCTGCAGTTATACCGCCTAATACCCCTTTAATTTTCCTTCCGACAAAAACAGCCACATTAATGAAAATAATACCCGGGGCACACTGCCCTATCGCATAATAGTCAATTAATTCTTCATTTGTGACCCAGTTCTTCTTCTCAACTATCTCATATTGTAAAATAGGAAGGTTGGAGTAGCCTCCGCCAAAAGACACCAAGCCTATCTTGACAAAAGTTAAAAACAGATTAGTAAGCTGCTTCATTTGTTGCCTTTCGTTCATTTATTAAAAATCTTATCTATTATTATATATCAAAAATATACTTTTTTTAATTATTAATTTTAAACAAAATAAGCAAATTAAAAAAGCCTTTCAGGCTTTTTTAATCTCTGTAATCTATGCCTAAGACACCGTAAGAATTTTTATCGATATAAACGGTTATAGGCCCTAGTAAAGCATCATCAGTAGTATTAAACGTAACCATATATGTGTCTTTATCATTTATATTCACCTGCCCATTAAGGCCACCGATAACATGGTCTTCGCTGCATTTATATCCTTTAACTTCTGCACTTTCATAATTTAAAACTGTATCCTTTTCAGCATCGCTTAAATAATCATATGCTATCTCTTTGATTTCGCTTTCTGATTTTACAATACTGGTTTGCGCTGCATTACTGCCTGCTTCTTGATTTTCACACCCTGTAAAACAAAGGATTAAAATCACTATTAAAAAAAATGGGATAAACTTTTTCAAGTTTTTTGCCTCCTGGTATCTTTATTCTTAATATAAGACGTTTAAAACTAAAAATTGTTCTTTTAAGTAATAACACTTTAATATAGATTTTACTATAATTTTGTTAAAATTTTTTATTAATTATTGACAATAAAATCATTAACTGCTATAATCTAATTGGTTAGTGATTGCTAACCAAATTATTTGGCAGTTAAGTTAGCCAGAGCTAACCCGATTGCTTAAATCAAATAGAAAGGATTAAAAGAATATGCCTTTAAGCATGGCTAAAATCGGAGAGATAAACTCCATAAAGAAAATAAGCGGAAAAAGCAACACAAAGCGCTTCCTTGAGACTCTTGGTTTTGTTGTAGGCGAAGAAGTCTTTGTCGTAACCGAATTATGCGGTAACATTATAGTAAATATAAAAAATTCAAGGATTGCTATAAGCCGTGAAATGGCAAATAGAATAATAGTATAAATTTTGAAAGGAGTTTAAAATAAAATGCAGACATTAAAAGAAACAAAATGCGGTTCAACCGTCACTATTGTTAAATTAAACGGAACTGGTGCTGTTAAACGCAGGATAATGGATATGGGAATAACCAAAGGATGCAAAGTATTTGTGCGCAAGGTGGCGCCTTTAGGGGACCCTATTGAAATCAATATCCGCGGATATGAATTAAGTTTGCGCAAAGCCGATGCAGAAATGATAGAAGTAATGTAGTTGCAGAGGTTGTTATCTCTGTATTTTTTAGGGGGATTTGGTTAGCAAAAGCTAACCAGTATAGTTTAGGAGGAAAAATCATGTCAATAAAAATTGCACTTGTCGGCAATCCGAATTGCGGCAAGACTACAATGTTCAACGCATTGACCGGCAGTTCTCAATATGTCGGGAATTGGCCGGGCGTTACAGTTGAAAAAAAAGAAGGAAAATTAAAGGGCTGCCCCGGGGTCATGATCATGGATCTGCCCGGAATTTATTCGCTTTCGCCCTATACTTTAGAAGAAGTTATCGCACGTAACTATTTAATGGATGAAAAACCAGACGCTATTATAAATATCGTCGATGCTACTAATATAGAACGTAATTTATACTTAACTACGCAGCTAAAAGAACTTGGGATACCGCTTGTTATCGCGCTTAACATGATGGACGTAGTAGATAAATCAGGTGACAAAATAGACATTGAAAAACTATCTGAGGAGCTCTCATGCGATATTATAAAGACATCCGCCCTTAAAGGATATGGTTCAAAAGAAGTTGCCAAAAAAGCAATAGAACTTTCCGGCAGTAAAAATATCAGCGTTTTGGAAGACTGTTTTTCAAGCGATGTAGAAAAAGCGCTGCTTGAAATATCTTCTTTAATCAAAGGCGACGTAGATGAAGATATGGTGCGTTGGTATTCTGTTAAGCTCTTTGAAGGCGACAAAAACGCTACGTCGAAATTAAAATTAAGCGAAACAACCAAAAATACAATCAGCGGCATTATAAATAAATGCGAGGCTGCTTTAGATGATGACGGCGAAAGTATCATAACAAATGAACGATACGCTTACATAAAAAAGATACTTAAAAATTTCGTTAAGAAAAAAGATACTAAGATGTTAACAACATCGGATAAAATCGATAAAGTCATTACCAACCGCTGGCTTGCGTTACCTATTTTTGCAGCCGTAATGTTTTTGGTTTACTATATCTCGGTATCGACCGTAGGCGCATGGCTAACAGACTGGACTAACGATGTGCTTTTCGGCGAAATAATCCCGCCTGCCGTTGAGGGATTTCTTACCTCTATAAATACTGCAAATTGGCTCTCCTCTCTAATCCTTGACGGCATCATAGGCGGCGTTGGCGCAGTTCTTGGGTTCTTGCCACAGATGCTCATTTTATTCCTGCTTTTAGCCATACTAGAAGACTGCGGCTACATGGCGCGGATAGCTTTCATCATGGATAGGGTATTTAGAAAGTTCGGCCTTTCCGGAAAATCTTTTATACCTATACTAATCGGAACAGGCTGCGGCGTCCCTGGTATCATGGCTGCACGTACTATAGAAAACGAACGGGACCGTAAAATGACTATAATCACTACAACATTTATACCTTGTTCTGCTAAGCTGCCGATTATAGCTTTAATAGCCGGCGCCTTGTTCGGCGGTGCATGGTGGGTGGCACCCAGTGCTTACTTCATAGGGATCGGGGCCATTATAGTATCCGGCATAATATTAAAGAAAACCAAAGCCTTTGCAGGCGAAGCGGCACCTTTTGTTATGGAGCTTCCGGCATATCACATACCGGGCACCAAGACTGTTTTAATACATATGTGGGACAGAGGAAAATCCTTTATCAAAAAAGCCGGAACGATCATATTTATTGCCTGCGGAATAATCTGGTTTTTATCAAGCTTTAGCTGGCAGATGGAAATGGTCGATACGTCTGAATCTATGCTTGCGGTCTTAGGCAGTTTTATCGCTCCTGTTTTCGCCCCTCTTGGCTGGGGTACCTGGGAACCTTCGGTCGCAACCATTACAGGTTTAGTAGCTAAGGAAAACGTAGTTGGAACTTTCGGTGTTTTATACGGAATAGAAGTTGTTGCAGATAACGGGGCTGAGATATGGTCTAGCTTGCAGGCAGCATTTACACCTTTGGCAGCATTTTCGTTCCTGGTATTTAACTTACTATGCGCTCCATGTTTTGCTGCTATCGGTGCTATCAGGCGTGAAATGGGTAACTTTAAATGGACGATATTTGCAGTTGGCTATCAGACTATATTTGCTTATGCAATATCGCTTGTAGTATATCAGATAGGTATGCTCATAACCGGCGCAAACTTTGGAATTTGGTCTTTAGTATCTGTAATCTTATTTGCGCTGATATCATATCTGCTGTTTAGGCCAGGGAAAGTTATCGGCGGAAAATTAATTAAGGAAGGTTTACAATGTTAGATTTTATAATAAATAATATTGCAACTATATTATTAAGCTTAGGCCTTCTTACATTATTTATACTGGCTATACTTAAAGTAAGAAAAGACAAAAAAAAGAGCCCTTGCAGCTCGTGCAGCTCATGCGGAGGAATGTGTACCGGGTGCCATGATTCAGGTAATAGCAAACCTCATTAATTATAAAAAGAGCATTGAGAAATTTCTCAATGCTCTTTTTATTTCCTGAAAAATATTATTCAAGAATCTTCTTAGCATTTTCATCCTTTACGTCTGTAATAAACGGTATTCCCGTTTCTTTCTCGGTCTCTCTGTTTCCTGAGAAAATATCGCTTCTTGCTATCTCGCTTAGCTTAAATTTTCTTGCTCCTGCCATAAGCTGCTGCAATCCGCATCCTAGTTTATCTACTAATGTAGTAATTGCTATTGCACCGTATGGAATGTTCTTCATTTCATCACTACCTACTTTTTTAAGTACATCATGATATCCTGCAAAAATCTCATCCGCCGATGCCCCAATAGCTGTAACAGACGTTGGAAGCTTATTCCAGTTTCCATTTATAGCTTCTCTCCTCTCAGGTTTTAAAACGCCTTCAATATTAGAACCAAGGAACCCCGGGATCATCATTGCTCTGCCCATGCAGATCATTTTTACAAAAGGAGCGCCTAACGCCAGCGCCTTAAAGATATGATCTTCCCGTGCAAGGCCGCCTGCAAAAGCCATATCAACTACCTTTTCACCTTTATTAGCAAGTATACTTGCATATTCATATGCTTTTGAATGCAAAAGCAAAGACGGAACACCCCAAGACTCCATCATGTTCCAAGGGCTCATTCCCGTTCCGCCGCCAGACCCGTCTATTGTAAGCAGGTCCAGTTTAGCATCTGATGCATACTTAATTGCCATAGCCAAAGCTTCCATTCCGTAACTCCCGGTCTTTAGAGATATCCTCTTAAACCCTAGTTTGCGAAGCCGTTCAACCGAGGCCATAAAGCTTTCCCTTACCTGATTAACAGAAGACATATCAGTATAACCTAATCGGCTGTGTCTTGCAAAGGATTTAATAGCTCCGCTCTTAAATGCCTGCTGAACCTCCGGCTTTGTCGGATCTGGGTCTACCACATATCCCCTGTTCTTAAGGAAAATAGCATAGTCTAAATCTTTTACCTGGATCTCTCCGCCTATGTCTTTGGCTCCTTGCCCCCACTTTAGCTCTATAATCACCTTATCGCCATATTTGTCGATAACATACTCTGCAACGCCGTTATTCGTATCTTCCACGTTCATCTGCACTATAATAGCACCATAACCGTCGTAATATTTTAAAAATACGCCTATGCGCCTATCCAGTTCCGGGGCTTTTACTATCTTGCCATTTTCGATAATAGCTGCTTTATCTATTCCGACAACATTTTCTCCAATAACTATAGGAAAACCATTAAGCGCCGCGCCAATGGCAAAAGATTCCCAATACTTAGCGGCAATAAACGTCGAGCCAAGCGCGCCCGTCATTAACGGTACCCTTGATTTTGTCTTGATCTCCCCTCCAAATTCCGTTTCTATCGATACGTTTGGAAAAATACAATCGTCAGCAGAATTGGTAAGGTTATTTGTTATCCCTTGCGCCCCATAATTATAGCCGTTAATTCTAAGCGAATCATAAGATGTGCCTAATGGGTTGATGTTGGAACTTCCCGCAGTTACGGTACCAAAGTCCCTTGGATATAGCATTTTTCTTCCTAGCATACTAGAAAGAAAGGTCTCACATTTGCCCATGCAATCCGCACGGCAAAGGGTACATAGCCCCGATTCCGCAGCATCACCGCGATTTACGGTTCCTAGTACATCGTTAGTTTTTGAGTACAGCATTTTTTATCCTCCATCTTATTTTTTTGAAAAGTAATATATCAGATAAAATTCCCATATTTATTTAAATTTATGAATTTAATAAGTTAAAGTTATAAGCTCAAATAATTTATTTATAAAGATTATATAAATAAAGCATTTAAAGTTTAGCACATTATAGATAAATATACAATAACACAAAAATAAGCTTTTCTCTATCAATTCTTAGAATTTTAGCGATAAATTGAATGTTTAAATTAATTTAAATATTAAGATATTTAAACAACGGCCAACTTCAATCTTTATTTAATATTTATATGTATATACATGATGTTCTTTATGTGTTAAACTTACTTTGTTTTGAAATTGGCAAAATCTTAGGAGGCAATAATCAATGGACTGGACCGGATTTTACGAACCAATACCCGACGTAGACGCATACTTAAAACGCATTAATATAAAGAAGCAAGAACCTTCACGCGAATATCTAGACGCACTTGTTTTTGCCCACCAATGTTCAATCCCTTTTGAAACACTAGACGTAACAGATTACCGCCGACCGGTTTCACTCTTAACAAAAGACATGTTTAATAAAATTATAATAAGAAAACGCGGCGGCTACTGTTTTGAGTTAAACGGTTTATTCGTCCTCCTTTTACAGTCCCTTGGCTTCAATGCATATTCCTGTCCCTGCCGTATGCTCATGACAGACGACCCTGTCCCAATGCCGGCGACACACCGTGCCAGCATTATTAAGCTAGATAATGAACTATTGTTCTGCGACGTAGGGTTTGGCGGGCCAATGCCAGCCGGCAGCTTGATATTTAAAGAAGGTATCGAGCAGACAGTTAAAGGAGAAACGTTCTGGTTTAATAAAGAATCTGATTACTGGTATACGCTAAACCGCAGGACATCAGGTAAAACCAAAGTTGATACTGCAGAGCTTTACCGCCCGGAGGTGAAAAATAAAGTAACTACTCTGTCTTTGCTGTCTGTTACTCCTCTAAATTATTTACCGGTAGATTTTTACGGCCCCAACTTGGTTAGATGCACAGGAGAATCGGCTTTCCCTATGCGAACTGTTGCACTGAGAAGGCCAGATGGATACATTTCACTTATAGGAAACACTTTTACAGAAGTAAAAGGCTCTTTGCGTACTCGAATTTCTGTAACCGAAGAGGAAGCAAAAGAAATCCTGCGTACAAGATTTCACTTAACTCCTGAACAATAAAAAAGCAGGCACTTTATGCCTGCTTTAATAACTTTTTAAGCATTCTTATTTAAGATAACATCTGGCATTTTTTCCGCGATATCTTCTATCACGTCCTGCTCCTGTTCGCCTAAATCGCACAGATTTAAAAGCACATTAGCCGCTTTAGTAACTCTGACTAGATAAGGGTTATCTTCTTCTCCCTTTATAATACGCCTTGCCCTCTCTTTAATCACATTCTTTAAAACTAAAAGTAAATAATCTATGCATTCCTTACTTAAATCTAATTTCTCAACGTTATTTTTTTTAAGCATAAACTTAAATACATCCGGTTCTATATAACTTGTGATTATGAGCATATCTTCCTTGTTAAGCCTGAAGGCATCGCATTTTTCCCTCTGGCAATGCGGAGACTCAAAAAATAACATAGTATCTATATAAGCCCCGAGCAAATGTAAATAACGTGATATATTAAAATCACCGGTTAAGCACCCGAATGTGTAAACCCCGTTACTTATAAAATATTTAACTGTGTCTATTATCCTGCTTCTTAAAATACTAAAACTGTCGTCCTTTACATCGAACCATTGCATATCCTCTTCATTAAAGGCACTGTATTTCTGCATTATTTCCATAGAAGATATGGCCCAGGCGGCATAAAGCTGTGTAAACTCAAAAGCCAAATCGCAAAGCGGCGTTATGTATCTTTTCTCATCAGATGATAAAACATCGACTATCTTTTTGGGAAGTGCTATGTTGATTATAAATTGGCTGGCATTGTGGGCAAAAATCACCTGCTTGGCATAGTTTTCTTCAGCTATACTGCTTTCGATTTCCATAAGTGTTTTTTTACTGCCAGGATCTCCAACAAACATCTTCAAATATGCAAGATACAGTTTATCAACAGTTCCTGATTTTATTTTTTCATGTATAGTTTCAAAATCTCTTTCAACTATTGCATTAAATAAAGTCTCGTCTTTTCCCTTTTTATCTTCAAGTATTATCTCAGTGCTTTTAGATGTACCCGCTATTACTATCTTTATAACTCCGGCCTTTATAAGAATCTCTTTTATAAAGTCAGCTTCACTATCGCCTAGCCCCTTCTCACATACATTTATAACGACAGCCATCGCCTCTGAATACTTAACAGTATCACGGCTGCAATAAAGCACCCCATCTATTAGTTTATAAGATAAAGAATCGCCATCCAGCACGTCTAATATATCCTCAAATATAATCCTGTCTAAATTAGAGAAAAACTCAAGCTTTTTGCATACGTAGCTAACCATATTAGATGTTGGGTTGCCGCGTATTATATATCTAACAGTGCGGAGGACGTTCTTCCCAAGCTCGCTTGACATCTCCTCTGCCTTTAAGTTTTTAACTGCAGCCGGCAGAGATGCTGCATCTATTACATAAATATTTTTAGTTTCAAAATACTTCTTGTCAAATTTGGAAAGAGGTTTTATGTCCGGATTAATAAAGAAATGCGGACGTCTTATGTCTTTATCCATTTTATAATTTAAAACTACGTTATCAACCCAATTCATGATAAGTTTTAAGTTATAATCGTTGACTCCGTAACCTACAAACAAAAAAGTATGGTCTATTAAAAGGGCCTTTATAAAAGTCTCTATTAATATATGAGAACTAGAGTAATTTAAATAATCGTCTTCTTTTAACACTATACTGTCAAACTCGTTTATGTCTCCGTGCATCTTTATCAAAAGGTTGTTTTGGCTGACAGATATAAGGTCCTGGTCTTTTCTTATAAAAGCATAGTGATTTTGCGTCCTGCTTTCTATTATCTTCCTACCCGTTTCCCTTATTGAAAACTCTATAAGGGTATCAAAATTAGTAGTTATAATATGGTGTGGTTTTAGTTCAAGAATTTTATCTATTATCTTGTTCGTCTTTTCCGGAAGGAAACTGTAATTATCTTCAATAGTTTCTTTATAAGCCTCAGGGTCTGACTGGCAAAAATATTGGGGTATCCTTAAAAGCTCATCGTTGCTGTATCGCTTGTCAGACGGGTCCTCGCTATACTTTATCTTTTTATCCATCTCACGGATTAATTCCTGCCAGGGCTTATACCCGGAATTACTGGATACTCCCGCGCCGATAAAGACAACCAACTTATTTTCAACGTTTGCTTCTTTAATTTTATCTATCATCTGGTTTATTCTCATATAAAACCTCTTTAGGTATTAAAATAACGTTATTAAATATTGGTCTTAACCCTAATGCATACATGTAACTTATAAATATTTTAAAGGTTCTCTATAAAATTTTTTCCCTTTTGGATTTATGTCAGAATAAATCTCTGCAAATGATAATTTTACATTTTGTTTATTTAAGTCTAATGCTATTTCTTTAAAATAGTTAATACTCTTTATATGCGGATTGTTTATTGTTAACAATTCCTCTCCAACGGTTGTATATTTGCATATAGAAAAACTAACTGTCTTATCTATGTTACTTTCTAAAAATATAAACCAATTATTATATTTAGCAAACATAGTTGGCTTGTTTTTGCAGTCTAAAGACAACACTAAATCTCGGCTTAAAAGTCCTATATCTGCTAAAGCAACAATGTCTAAAAAATTGATTCCAAACTTACTTAATAAATCATCGTCTTTGTAAATATAATGATATTTTTGTGATAAATTTTTAATTGCATAAGCTGAGACCTTATGAAATATTTTTGCTTCTTTTTGTGATATGCTACGTAAAATTTCTAAAGTTCTAAGAGAAAAAGATCCTGGCTGTTTGATTTCGCCAGATAAAATAGAACCCCAGATTATTTGCATTTCGTTATTACTTACTTCACCTGCATAATTAAAAAATCTTGTTATCCAATCTTCATCGACCTTATCATTTGATACCTGTTCCTCCTCTTTAATTTTCAAATATGCTTCCGATATAACATTTTCGATATTAATTTGTTTTTTAATTTCTTGAAACTGAACACGATCTTTCATTCGTGAGAATATTGAATCAGTGTCTGAAGCATCTAAAGCTAACTTTTCCTCTTTATACGTAACAGGGATAATCGGATTTTCCGAAATTGCTTCGGATAATATTTTATATGCTTCTGCATTAGCTCTTGCCATTCTTGAAGTGTGAATAGGTTCATAAATTTTACCAATGCCGACAGCGCAAACTTCGATCAACTTTACAACAGGGGCAGATAAAGCTTTAGCGGCTTCTGAAATATCTTTCATCTCATTCATAGAATATTACCTCAATTATTTAAAAAGTTTTGATGAGAAATCAACTTCATATTCGGGTTTATACTTTACGTTAGCTAATTTATATGCTGTTACACAATAATAAGGGGAATTATGGTCTAATGGATTAAGTCTATTTATATAGTCCCCAACTTCATCATGTAATTTAAAAGAGTCAACTTGATTTGTTGCATACAACTCGATAAAGTCATCGTAGAACTTTTTATCTAAAGATGAAACTCTCTTTTTTGCAAGCCGTTTTTGATGGATTTTATTAATTCTTTTTGCTTCTCTATCTGGTACAAATTGATTTATAAAAAGCAAGCATTTCATTAATTCTTTAAATTGTTCTTTTTCTAATATAGGATGCTTTATCATATATGCCATATAAATTTTATAAGCACTTAAGACTAACTGCTTACTTGAGCTTTTTAATAAAGAAATTGGCCTTACAATTCCACCATTTGTACCAATACCAAGCGCATAGATATATTGATTAATAGTTTCTTCAGCTTCATAAACATGCATGTTACTTTCTCCAAAAAGAATTATATATAAAGTATATCACTAATTTTTGGCAATTACTATCTATGCCATAGTAACATTATTTATTTCCCTGTACATAATATACGTCTCCCTAAACCCCACATAAACGCATTAAAAAAAGCCATGTTTTCACATGGCTTTATATGGCTCCCCAGGTAGGGTTTGAACCTACGACCCTTCGGTTAACAGCCGAATGCTCTACCGCTGAGCTACTGAGGAACGCGCATATATAAAAATTGAA